>CAZMEL010000014.1:0-54761 GCA_964565225.1 uncultured Thermoanaerobaculia bacterium
CGGTGGACGGCGGTCGCGTCGGCGACCCAGAGTCGGGGAGGGTCGGTGATGGAGTCGGCAGGCGTGCCACCGAAGCCCCAGACGACCAGGAGCAGCGTCCAGGCTTCGAGTCTGCGTTTCGTCGGCATCTCGTTTCCTGCTGATCCGAAGATTCTTCGAGTTTACGAGCGAGGGAGGTGCAGGAGGCCCCGCATGGCGGCGATGCCGGCGATGGGGCCGAGGGTGAGCCCGAGGAAGGCCCAGGGCCAGCCGATGGTCTCGACGATCACCGGCACCAGCTGGATGGTGACACCGCTGAGCAGGAATCCCAGGGAGGTCTGGAGGGTGAGGGCGGTGCCCACGGCATGGCTCGGGGCCACCTCGGTGACCAGCGCACTGAACTGCGCGGAATCGGCCACGACGAAGAATCCCCAGACCAGTGCCACCGGCCCGAGAATCCAGGGCGAGAGGCCGAACAAGAAGCCGATACCCGCGGCACACAGGCCGCTGGCGGCGAGGATGCGTCGCACCAACAGGGCTCGGCCCACACGGTCGGCCACCCAACCTCCCCAGACACAGCCCAGGCCCCCGGCACCGATGGTGGCGAAGGCGAAGAGATCGGCCAGGGGCGACGGGGAGCCCGTGCGGGCCAGCTCGCTGGCGGCGAGGAAGGCGGGAATCCAGGTCCACATGGCGTACAGCTCCCACATGTGCCCGAGGTATCCGAAGGTGGCCAGCCGCGTTTCCCGGTGCTTCACCACCACTGCCACCAAACCCCACGAGAAGGGTCGGCGAGAGAAGACGTGAGGTCCATCGCGGTAGCCCACTGCCACCAACAAGGAGGCCAGCACCGCCGCCGCCGAGGCCGAGAGCACCACAGCGGGCGGGCTGGCGCCGGGCAGGGCCTTGATCAGATACGGAGTCGCCTTGCCGAGGGTGAGGGCACCCACCAGCCCTCCAATGGCCAGACCCCGCCGGGCCCGGAACCAGGTGGCGACCATCTTCATGCCGGGCGGATACACCCCGGCCAGAAAGAAGCCGGTCAAGAACCGGCAGGCGACCGCCGCCTCGAAGCCACTCACCAGGATCAACGAGCCGTTGGCCGCGGCCGCCAGCAGCGACGAGATCGGGAAGAGCCAGCGGGCCGGGGCGAGATCGGCGAGGTTGAGCACGGCGGCCACCGCCGTGCCCGCCACGAAACCGATCTGTACGGCGGTGGTCAGCCCCGCCGTCTGGGCGGCGCTCAGGCTCCAGAGCTCGCGAAAATGGGGGGCCACCGAGCTGGCGGTGAACCACAGGGACATGCCGAGGAGCACTCCCGTAGACACCAGGGCCAGCGCGGCCCAGCGCCGGCTCTCCGAGGCCGCGAAATCACTCATTCTCCGAGCAGGAGCAAGAGCAGGGTGATGAAGACGAAGAGGCCGAGAAGGGCCCAGATCCAGGTTGGGGTTCCACCGCCGCTCGCGGATACCTGCTCGTCCGGCGAAGGGTAGAGAGCCTCCGGCCGCGAAACTTCCAAGGGCGGGCCAGAACCCGCCAGTGGTCCGGGATCCACCGGCACTCCGAGGGCCGTCAAGATGTTGCGTGGGCTCGAAAAACGTTTCTTCGGATTTCGTTCCAGGCAGCGATCGAGGATGTCGATCCACTGCTGCTCCAGGTCGGGCACCAGGGAGCGAGGGTCGGGTGGAGGCTCCCGCAACCGCTTCAGGGCGGTCATCAGCGGTGTGTTTCCGGTGAACGGCAGAGTTCCGGTCAACATTTCGAAAATCAAGACCCCGAAGCTGTAGACGTCGCTCGCCTCGGTGAGATCTTTGCTCTCCAAGAGCTCGGGAGCGAAATAGGCGGGAGTGCCCATCAACTGGCCGATGGCGGTGAGCCGGGCCGACGGTGGCCCAGATTCCGGGCGAACGCTCCGGGCCAGCCCGAAATCGGTGATCACGGCCCGGAATCCATCGCTCTCTTCGTGCAGGATGATGTTGCTACTCTTCAGATCTCGATGCAGCACTCCAACCTCGTGGGCCGCGGCCAACCCTCGGGCGATCTGGATGACGATCTTCCGAACCAGTTCCCTCGGCAACGCATTCTCGCGGGCCAGGAGCTCGGAGAGGGTTTCCCCCTGCAGCAGCTCCATGACGAGGTATTCGATCTTGGCTCCGGAGCTCTCGTAGCTTCCGGAGTCGAGAAGCGCGCAGACATTGGAGTGATCGACCCGTCGAGCGAGCTCGATCTCACGCAGGAACCGCAAGGTCGACACCTGGTCGTCGGCCACCTTGGGTTTCAGCGCCTTGAGCGCCACCGGCCGACCGGCCACGAAATCCCGAGCCTCGTAGACGAGACCCATGCCTCCCCGCGCGAGAAAACGGATGATCTCGTATCGCTCCCCGATCACCTCACCGGGTACAAAAAGATCACTCTCTTCGGGAAAAAGTACTGGTGTTTCGGACAAATGGAGCTCAAACCTTCCACGAACGAAAAATCGATCTTTGCCTCCCCAGAATCTGTCACCGTAGCCTAGCATAGCCCGGACGGACCGCCCCGAGGCGACACTCTCCGCAGCCAACGTTCCATGTGGAACCCAAATGAAAAACGCTCCCGAGCCGAAAACTCGGCCGGGAGCGTTTTCTCGAAGACCCGGAGTCAGGGGACCCGAGCGCGCTGAAGTCTTAATTCTATCCTGTCGAATTCACTCGCGAAGTCGAGGTCGTAATCTGACAAAGACGAATCAACCCCAGAACTCGTCTTCTTCCTCTCCTCCCAGGTACTCCTGCTGCTCGGCCATCCAGGCATCGAACTCTTCCCGGGTCTCGATGGTCACCAGGGCTCGCATTCGTGCATGGCCATTGCCGCAGAGCTGGAAGCAGCCAACTTCATAGTTGAACTGGTCGTTCTCCACCCGTGTGCGCATGTTAGCCGTGGTGACGGTCGGCTCGAACCAGACGGGGAACTCCATCCCGGGAATGGCATCCTGTTTGATCCGCATCTCCGGAATCCCGAAATTGTGGATCACATCTTTGCTCGACAGCCGGATCAACACCGGGCGATCGACCGGGAAGTGCAGCTGGTTCACCAGGGTCACGTCGTCTTTGGCAAGGGGGTCGTCGCGGTCGAGACCCAGGGGGTTGGTCTGGATATCGATCAGGTCGATATCGGTACGGCCGAACTGCCCGTCAGGGCCGGGGTAGTGGACGTTCCAGGCGAACTGCTCACCGACCACTCGCACCACGGTGGCATCGCCTTCGGGTGGAAGATTGTCGACCCGTTCGGAATAGAGCGGAATCGAGAATCCGACCAGCAAGACCACCTCGACCACCGCGACTCCGACCTCGGCATAGCTCGAGAGATGGCTCTGCAACCCGTTGTAGTCCGCTTTGGGATTCGCGCTCTGGCGAAATCGCACCAAGATGTAGACGAAGAGGGTGCCCCAGAGAAGGAAGAGCGCCAGCATCAACCAGTGGACCAGGCCGATCACGTGGTCGATCTGGCCGCCGTGGGCCGAGGCGACCTCGGGAAGTCCGAGAAATTGCTCCATGGTCAACGTTCCTTTCTAGCCAATTCGGCCGACGCGTCGAAGCTGCCGAGCCCGAAACCGCAACAGGAAGAACACGGCGATTCCTCCGAGGATCACCGAATACGTGATGCCGACCATGAACAGGACCGACATCTCTACACCTTTCACGATCGGCGCGTCGCTGTCGCCGAAGCAGACCGGGCACCCGAAGCTCTGTCCCGCGAGCGCGATCGAGAGAAAGAGGGCGAGGAGCCAGGTCAAGGTCGAGCGTTTGTTCATAGGAAGCTCACCTCCTTGGTCTTCCTGAGAAACCAGACCCCGTACACGGGCAGCCCGAGAGCGACCACGGAGCCGAGAACGGCCATCACCAGGTATGAGCTACCTCCGACGTACAGGGCCTGCTGTACGGCCCAGACGGCGAAACCCAGGGTGATCAGGGTGGCCAGGGTGATGAAGAAGACATGGAAAGCCTTGAGTGACATGGCTTCTACCCACCCATGTGCAGGTTGTTGCTCTCGGTGATCAACGGAATGAAGAGCTCGAAGAAAAAGAACACCATGGCTATGCCCATGGTCCAGTAGATGATCTTCTTCTCGTCGATCAGGTGCATGAAGAAGAGCGCCACCAGGCTCGCCTTGACCGTGGCGATCAACAACCCGAGGGCGATACCGGGACCGGTGGGCAGATCGAGGTACGAGGCTCCCACGGTCAGGATCGTGAGCACGATCAAGGCCCCGAAGACCTTCATGTAAGTACGGACTTGTTGGTCGATGTCGTGGTGACTCATGTTTCTTCCTCTAGAGGAGATAGAGCACGGGAAAGAGGAAAATCCACACCAGGTCGACGAAATGCCAGAACAGGCCAGCGGTCTCTACCCGATTCGTGAACTGCTCCGGATTCGTATGCCACATCGAGAATCCGGGCCCGAGGTAGTAGGCGTTGACCGCGGCTCCGCCGATCACATGCAGGGCGTGCAAGCCGGTCAGGGTGAAGTAGATCGCCAGGAAGTTGTGCTCGCTGGGGTAGTAACCATGGTGAAACTTGGCGGTGTACTCGATGTATTTGATGATCATGAAACCCACTCCGCCGAGAACGGTGAGGGCCATGTACATCTTGTACTTCTTGGGATCCTTGCGAATCAATGACGCCCATGCCATGACCATGGTGACACTGGAGCTGATCAACACCAGGGTGTTGACGAAGGCCAGTGGAACGCTGAGACCGAAGTCTGCTCCGGCGGGCCAGTCCTCACTCCCCACTCGGAGAATGATGTAGCCCGCGAAAAGGGCTCCGAAGAGCATGACCTCGGAAGCCAGGAAGAGCCAGATTCCGATCTTGACGTTGTTCAAGCCGGTATCCGGTCTCGTTTCGACCGTGTACGGAATCACCGAAGACATCAGGTTCTCTCCTCCACCATTGGGACCGGCCGTTATTTCGTCGCCGAGGGTTGGAATTGCGGCAGGAAGTCCTGATCGTGACCCGGCACGCTGTACTCGTAGGGATCACGGTAGACCACCGGCTCGGTGGCGAAATTGCCGTGGGGAGGAGGCGACGGGGCCGCCCACTCCAGGGTCGTTGCATCCCAGGGATTCTCTCCGACTTCCCTCGGTTTCCGCAGACTGATGAAGAAATTGAGGATGAACGGAATCTGCGAAAGGGCCAGGCCCCAGGCGCACATCGAGATCATCTTGTGCCAGTGCAGCACGCCCTGGGCATATCCGTACTCGAGGCCACCGTCGTAGAGGCGACGTTGCATGCCGGCCATGCCCTGGATCAACATCGGAAAAAAGATTCCGTTCATGAAGATCAGGCTGGGCCAGAAATGCAGCTTGCCGAGAAACTCGTTCATCTTGCGCCCGGTAGCCTTCGGGTACCAGTAGTAGACCCCGGCGAAGAGCGCGAAAATGGTGCCCGGCGCCACCACGTAGTGGAAATGACCGATCACGTAGTAGGTGTCGTGCAGGTGGATATCGGGTGCGGCCAGGCCGAGGGGAAGGCCCGTCAGACCGCCGATGCCGAACATCGGCAGAAAGGCCAGGGCGAAGAGCATCGGCGTGTTGAAGCGGATCGACCCGCCCCACAGGGATAGGACGAGGGCCGTGAGGATGATCACCGAGGGGATGGAGATGATCATCGTCGTGGTCTGGAAGAAGGCCGACATCGCCGTGCCCATGCCGGTCAGGTACATGTGATGCGCCCAGACGATGAACGACATGAATCCCAGGAAGATGATTGAGTAGACCATCGACTTGTATCCCCACAGAGGCTTGCGGGTGTTGTTGGCGATGACCTCACCGACGATTCCCATCGCCGGCAGGATCAGGACGTAGACCTCGGGGTGGGCGAGGAACCAGAAGAGGTGCTGCCAGAGGATCGGGCTACCGCCTCCCGCTACCTCCAAGGCCTGACCGCTGACCACCAGGCCCGAAGGCATGAAGAAGCTGGTGCCGAACACCCGGTCCATCAGCTGGAAGATACCCGCGGCCTGGAGCGGCGGGAAGGCCAGCAGCAGCAGAAACGACGTCACGAACTGGGCCCACACGAAGAAGGGCAGGCGGAAGAACGTAAGCCCATCGGCCCGGAGCTGGATGATGGTGGTGATGAAATTGATCGCACCGAGAAGGGACGACATGATCAGGAAGAGCATGCCGATCAACCACCAGGTCTGCCCCTCGAGGGCGATGTTCGCAAGGGGCGGATAGGAGGTCCAACCACTCTGGGCGGGGCCGCCGGGCACGAAGAAGCTGAGGAACATCACCACGCCGCCGAGGAAGTAGCTCCAGTAGGAGTACATGTTCATGCGCGGGAAGCTCATGTCCGGCGCGCCGATCTGCAGCGGCACCACGAAGTTGCCGAAGCCGCCGACGGCCAGGGGCACCACCCCGAGAAACACCATGATGGTGCCGTGCATGGCGCCGAGCTGGTTGTAGAAGTCGGGCGTCATGATGCCTCCCGGCATCCGATCCTCGCCGAGGAGACCACCGAGGATCGGCAGAACCTTGCCCGGGTAGGCGAGGTTCCAGCGCATCAGCATCATCAAGCAGAAACCGAAGAAGAGAAAGACCAGGCCCGTCACCGCATATTGAATGCCGATGACCTTGTGATCGACCGAAAAAACGTATTTGCGCCAGAAACCGAGATCATCATCATGATCATCGTGATCGTCATGAGCCCCGGTCTCTCCCTGCGCGGCATGCTTGTCGCTCATGTCCATCTTCCTCTGGCGGTTGTTGCGGGCACGGGGGTCGTGGGCGAAGAATCTGGGCGGTTGCGGATCCCCGCAACGCGATCAACTCACCTCCGAGCAGTCGAATGGCCCGCCGGAGCGGGCCATTCCTGTGTTGCTACTTCGGTACCTTGAAGGTGAAGTCGGCGGTCGCCTTGCCGCCGCTCACCGTGACCGAAGCCTTCTGGGTGCCGAGCCGTTCGTGCCAGGCTTCCAGCTCGTAGGTGCCGTCGGGGATGTCCGAGATCTCGAAGGTGCCGTCGGCGCCGGTGACGGCGAAGTAGGGGTGGGTCATGACCGCGAGGTAGGACTGCATCCAGGGGTGCACGTCGCACTTCACCGGGAAGACGGGCTCGGGCTTGTTGAAGGTCTGTTCTTTCTCCTTCAACGTCGGCGGCATCCCGATATTGAACTCCCGGTTCTCCTTCGGCAGGCCGTGCACGTTGTGCAGGATGCCGTCGGAGTTCAGGAACTTGACCGGCTGCCCGACCATGGCGCCGGCAACCCGGGGCTCGTAGAGGCAACCCTTCTGATCGATGACCACCGGATCGCTCGGGGCGCTGTGGTTGCCCGCCGGTGCATTCTTCACCTGTACGAAGATATTGGCCATCTCGTTCCCCGGGCCCAGGGTCAACATCGGATTCTCGACCGCCCCGCTGTGCTTCGAGGCACAGGAGGGATCGGCATTCATGTCGAGCGGGCGGAGCTTCGGCACCTTGTCGTCGTACACCACCTTGCCGGTGATCGAGCCGGCGAATGCCACCGACGTTCCGAGAGCAAGGCTGCACACGAGACCGAGAAACAAGACACGACGCATGACATTCTTCTCCTTGCGGTGATTCCGGAGAGCACGCAAGGGAAGGCGGTGCCATTTGCAGACAAACCTGCCCTTGCTCTGATCGAACTGATAGGACGCAAGAATACCATCGCGCCTCGTCTCGTCGCAAGCGTCGCACCACGACCCGACGTCTGTGTGTGGAGAAAGCCGGGAGCGGGAGGATCCCGAAGCGCTCTACATGCCGAAACGGCCTCGAGCTTCCTCCATCAGCGCGTCGTCGATGGTGTGGCGGCCGTTGGTCTTCGCGTAGTGCTCGATTCCCTGCTTGGCCATCGGCCGAACGAACTCGGGAATGTTGTCGAGGCGGGCCAGAGCCTCCGGTGTCCACTGCACGCCGTCCTTCGGGGCCTGTTCCATCTGGGCCAGCATTCCCGAGAACGGACATCCGCCGGCCTCCGCGGCCTCGCTGATCGAGCCCGGGGTCGGGGTCGGGGTCGCCATGGCGGCGGTGGCCCCTCGAGCCGGCACCCCGGCGGCGGGATTGTTCGTGTTCGGCCCGATCTTGACCCCGAGAGACTGCACCAGCTGGGTCTCGTAGGGATTGGTGAGCATGGCGATCTGGTGGCCACAGCTCGGGCAGCCGAAGAGAGCGGAGATGGAGCCCCCCTCGTCCGGCGGGGCGGCCTGCTGGATCTTCATGGCTTGGTCGCAAGCGATGCACAGAAACTTCATGATGGGATCTCCGCAAAAACCTTTAGTTCTCTTTCGGCTCCAGGGACTCGAGAATCTTCGTCGCCAGGGCTTCGACTTCGTCCGATACCGTCGCCTCGGCTTCGCCTCCTCCGGTGTGCGCCAGGGCCGGCTCGAAGGGGAGGCGCCCGAGAAGGGGAATGGGAAGCTCGGTCTTCGATTCCGGAAACAGAGGTTTGACCTCGCCGCAGTCGCGGCAGTAATAACCGGCCATGTTCTCCACGTACCCCAGAAGCCGCTGGCCACTTTCGGCGAGGGCCGAGATCGAACGAGCCACCACGCCTCGGGAGAGGTCGGAAGGAATCGTCACCAGCACGAAGGCCGTGCCCTCGCCGAGGAAATGAGCGAACTGCAGGGTCCGCTCGGTACCCGGTGGGAGATCGAAGAGCAGGACATCGAGCGTGCCCCAGTCGACACCCCCCAGGAGCTGGCCGAGCATCGCGAACTCGCGGGTCGCCCGCCAGGTCTGCTCTTCCCCCGTGGCGACGCTCGAGAACTCCACCGGACGCGCCTCCGGTAGAAGGCTTCCGAACGAGACCACGCCGATCCCCTCCTGGCTCCGCGGCATCTGCAACCCGCGCGGGCCGGGAATCCAGGGGCTCGCCTCCAGGCCCGCGAGGCGCGCCTGACAGGGTCCGTTGATATCGCCGTCGAGAATGGCCACGGAACGCCCCTGGCGCCGAAGAGCCCGGGCCAGAGCCATGGTCACCGTGCTCTTGCCGACCCCTCCCTTGCCCGAGCCCACAGCCAGGAGATGCCGCACGCCCGACAGGGCGTCGCGGATCTTCGACTGCTGTTCCTGCACCTGGGCAACGACGTCCGAGCCGCCATCTCCCTGGATCTCATGGTACGTCTTCATGGTTCGACTCCTGGAATCGTATCAGGTAGCGATCATGCCGGAGTGGCGCGGGCGGCAAAGCGATCGTAGATCGAGACCGCCTCGAAACCCAGGGAGCGTAGGAGCCCTTCCTTCGGGTCCCCTACCGATACTCGGGAAACCTTCATGGGCAGATGAAATCGACTCGCCAGGCTGCGCAGCAGGAGCCCGAGAAAAAACTCCTGCCGCTCGCCCGGGGCGCCACCCCAAGCGAGAACCTCGAGCTCCGGGGCCTCTTCGGGGGCCGAGAAGAGGACAAAGGCCTCGAGGCGCTCGGGCGAGACCCAGGCCAACCCCTGGAGCTCGTCGGCCCGGTTCTTCAAGGTCTGCCGCGAGCGCTGCCAGCAGGAGCCGGGGCTCTCGGCCAGAAGATCCTGCTCGACCAGCTCCGCGACGGTGACCGGAACCATCCAGTCCTCGGGCACCGGCTCCACCGCTGCCGCGGGTCGTACGTAGGTCGTGAGCACCGCCTCTTCCCGGTAGCTGGCCGCCCGCGCAAACGACCGGAGCCCGGGAATCGACCTCGGAACCTCCATCACCAGGCGCTCGGGCCCCAACACCGCCAGCTTCTGCGAAAGAGAGGTGAGCAGATGCAGGCCGTGCTCCTGGCGCTGATGGTCCGGATGCACACCCAGGCGCAGGATCGAGACCTCGTCGGTCCGCTTGGTCCCGATCATCACCGCGATCGGACCCTGGCCGGAGCTGGCCACCATGGAGTTGCTGGGCCAGAGATCGAAGGATTTCATTTCCCAGCGGAACCGCTCGAGAGTCATGGCCGGCCGGGAAGGAAAATGAACATCGAAACATTCGTTCACGGCGCGCACGAGATACGGAATGTCGTCGGGCCTACAGAAACGGTACGAAGGCATGCTCACCTTTCTCCTCGGTCCCGGCCCCGGCGTCAGGCACCCGGCCGTAGATGGTCAGGGTCGCTCCATGGGCTCGGATCTCCGCCGCGACCTCATATTGCGCGACGAACCAGGGCGCCTCGGTGATGGAGCGCAACATCCCGGCCAGGTGACCGGTGGTCAGGAAATAGTCCGTCGGATGCTCGCGCAGGTACGCGGCGAGATCGCCCCGGGCCACGTAGGGCAACGCCTCCGGTGTCACCAGGCCGAGCAGATCGTGCACCTCGCGCCGACTGTAGTAGGCGATGGTCCCCACCTCCACGAAGCCGACGGTCGAATCTGCCGGGGTGTTCCGGTGCAGCCACAGGCCGGCTTCGCGGTAGAGCTCGAAACGGGGCATTCCCTGGAAACCCCGGTACGAGCCGATGCTTCTCTCGGCCAGCTCCACGGGGAGCGGCAAGACCACGAGGCCGAGGGCCAGGACCGCCCATCGATGCCAGGAGCCCCAGCCCACGGCGCCGGCCAGGAGCCGCCGCGTGACCTCGCCCACCGCGAAGGCCGTGCCGTAGAGCAGGGCCATCAGGACCGGAATCGAGTACCAGGTGTAGAACGGAACCCCCAGCAGGGGATACGAAACGAGAGTGATCAGGCCCTGCAGCCCCAGCAGGAGCAACCCGGGAGATCGGCGCCGGAGCAGGAGGAACAGGCCGGGAAATCCGAGCACCAGGAGCCAGGGAAGACGGGAGCCGGCAAAGGCGTCGCGTGCCCAGCGCATTCCCTCGAGCCAGAAATCGCGACCGCTGGGCCAGATCCCCGGCATCCACGCTGCCTGGAGCCGCTTGGCCTCGAGAGTTCCCGGGAGCGGAGAGCCATAGAATACGAAGGCCAGGAGCAGGCCACTGCCGACGACCGCGGCCAGCACCAACCCATACCTCCACATCTCGCGCCATCGCCGATCGAGAGCCAGCCATCCGCCGAGAGCCGCCGCTACCAGTGCGGCGTCGGGACGCCCCCATACCGCCAGGCCCGCCAGAGCCCCCGCCACCGCTGGCCGCGACTGCAGGGCGCGTGCGGCGAGCAGCAGGACGAAGAACACCGCGTAGAGCTCGAAGCCGTTGTGGCTCCAGAAGTAGACCGCGGTCATCACGAAGAGCCCGCCCAGGAAGGCTTCGAGCCCCCGCCCGATGCGGACGCCTTCCTGCAGCAGCAGGCCACAGCCGAGAGCCAGAAAGAGGCCCGTGGTCCAGCTACCGAGGAGAGGAATGGCCACACCGCAGAGCTGGTGGAGAAGGGCCAGGCAGAGGCCCCAGCCGGGCGCCGTGGTGCCCAGCACCCACTGGCCCGGGTTGAACACGAACCCGGAGCCCGCGACGAGGTTCTGGGCGTAGTGATAGGTGATGAAGAAATCGTCGGCCGTCTGGCCGGCGATCCGGTGGGCGAACGCCGCGCCGAGGGCGAGAAAGACGAAAAAACCGGCCAGGACAAGTCCTGGCCGGTCGTTCGTAGCGGCTTCCGCCGACGACTCGCTGCTCAAGGGGAGGACGTCGTGCCTCGGTCCGCGGCCGGAGCGCTCGCTCCTTGGGCTTCGTCTCGACGCCGCTCCATCTCGCTGAGCACGCTGACCTCGTTGAGCGCCGGTCGTTCGTCGGCAGCACCGTTGTTGCCGTTCACATAACCGCCGCTGGCGCTGGCATGGGAGGCCACCTCGTCACCTGCCGAGGCCTCGCCATGATCGACCGGGCACTCCTCGGCTGCCGCCTCCTGGGCTTCGGCCGAAGGCGCCGCCTGGACGGGATTTCCCTCGGCATCGAGCTCGGGAGCTGCTCCTCCGTAGGAGCTGATCATCTGCTCCATCATCTGGAGGCCGATCTTGATGCCTTCTTCCACCAGCTCGAGGTTGATCTTGGCCAGCGACCGTTCTTCGGCCAGCTCCTCGATCCGCCGCTGGGTTCGATCGCGCATGAAGCCGCTCGGTACCCGCAAGACCCGCTCGAGGGCCTTCTCGCTCCAATCGACACGCGAGAGCAGGGGATTTCCCTTGGGGTCGCGGGCGAGGATCTTGAGATCGGAGTCTTCTTCCAGGGCCGGCTCGGAAACCTTCACCTTCACCGTCTCGGTGGGTTTGCCGTCGCTCTCGGCCGCTCTGCGCTTCTCCGCGGCGCTCATCGCCTCCTCTCCTTCTGCCGGACGGTAGAGCACACCCGATTCTTCTTCGACGAACCGCCGGGCAAACTCCAGGGTGATGGTGTCGAGCCGCTTGGAGCGTGCCGACTTCTCGATCCGAGCCTTGGCGCGCCGCCGCTGGTAGTTGTCACCCAGGCTGCGCAGGGCCTTGCGTGCATCCTGGGTCCACCGCAGCTTGCGGCCGTCGTACGTGGTCTCCTCCTCGGTGCCGCCCTCCGCCGCGGCGATCTCCTCGATCAGCTCGGGGGCGATGACCTCGAACTCTTCTCCGCCGCACATCGAGCACTTCTTGGGATCCGGAATCAGCGCCACGGTGCTGCAGACCTTGCAGACCGAGACCTGCTGCTCCCGCGCCTTCTCGAACGCGAGGGCTTCGGCCAGCTGGTTGGTCATGCGCTGCGACGACTTGGGCATGAAGCGGTCCATGGCCTCGGTCACCAGGTCGCTGGTGACCACACTGTGGCCGTGCTCGAGGGCCAGGCGGAGAATCGCCGTGCGGGCAATGCCCTTGACCTGCTCGGGCACCCGGGTCATGCGCTCCTCGGCCTCCGGCGTCCAGTGGATGCTCTCTTCCGCCCGCAGGTCGAGCTCGGGAGTGACCCGGCGGTTGGTCAGCAGGATGTCGCAGGGAGCCAGGCGGAGGAGGTTCTCGGTGTTGCTGCCGAGACCCCCGTCTTCTTCGGCGGTGTGCACTCCGACCCGGCCGATGACCAGCAGGTAGGGCTCGACCTTGCGGGCGTGGTCGAGAACCTTCTGGAACGCCTTGCCGTCGAGCAGGGTCTTGGTGACCTCCACACCCTTGTCGCGGGCCATGGCCTCGGCCACGTTGAGGTGGGATTGGTAGATCTCCGCCAGCCCCGTGTCGATGATCTCTTCGTGCAGCTGGTTCTGCTCCTCGAAACGGAAGACCTTGGCCGCCTTGTCGGTCAGCACCTCGACGATGCCCTTGAACACGGCGTAGTGGAGATAGGGGTCGTAGACCGAGATCAGCTCCACCTTCTTGCCCAGCTTCTCGGCGAGATCGATGGCGGTGAACAGCGCCCCGAAGGATTCCGGGCTGCCATCGACACCCACGAGGATGGTGTCTCGTGCCGGCTTTTCGGCCTCGGGAAGGTGTTTGACCACCCAAACATCTCGCTCGACCTCGCGGGTCACACGCTGGCAGACGGAGCCGATCTGGGCGTCCCGGGTGCGGCCGATGCCGAGGGCTCCGAGCACCACGAGGTCGTACCCCGACTCTTCGATGTCCTTGATCAGCTCGGTGGAGTGTTTCCCGTCCATCATCTTCGGCTCGAACTCGAGGCCGGCGGTCTCGGCCATCTTGCCCATGTCGGTCAAGTAGCAGTCGGAGATCAGCTCGAGCCCCATGGTGATCAGGCTGTCGTGGATCTTCCGCTGCCGATGGAGCTCGTTCTCCTCGAGGTACTCCTCGGGCAGAGTGAACTCCATCTGCTTGAACCGGTAGTCGTGCATCTTGGCCGCGTAGACATGGGAGCCGACCATCTGCGATTCATAGGCCTTGCCGAGCTCCAGGGAGACCTTCACGGCCTGATTCGAATAGTCCGAATTGTCGACGGGGACGTAGATCTTTTCGTACATCGAGGGATCTCCAGAATCGGATCAGGTCGCGTTCGTTCCGTTTTTCTTGCCAAAGCGTCGGCGCATGAGAGCGATGATCAGGATCTCGAGCCCGAGGACTCCCAGACCCGCCCGGACCATGGGGCCCACCGGATCCGGTTTCTCCAGGGGAGAGACATAGATGTTGTACCACGACGACAGGCCCCGGCGGTTGCCACGCTCGCGGTTGAAGCCGTCCCACACCGAGAAGGCGACCGGCACGAACGAGCTTTCCTCGAAGCTGACACCGGCCCGGCTCTTGCGCTTGCGCTTGAAGGTCACCGACCACTCGCCCTTTTCGTAGGAGGCCACCGTCTCGGGCACGTCGCCGCTCTCCGCCGGAGCGATGGCGGCACTGCCCCGGCCGACATAGTTGCGAGCCTCTTTCGCCGCCAGATCCCGGAACCAGAGCTCTACCGGATTCTGGGCATCACCGAAGATGAAGTAGGGCTTGCGGACTCCGGCGGAGATCGCCTGGGGAAACTGCAGAGCCACGGCGTCGCTGAACTCGGTGTCGGGTCCCATGGGCAGGGACGGCCCGCTCGGCGTTTCGCCTTCCTCTTCGCCCCAGAAATCGCCGCCATCCTCCGTCGCGGCGGCGTCTCCCCAGACGTCGCCTTCGTCGGCCTCGGCATCGCCCCAGACGTCGCCTTCGTCGGCCTCGGCATCGCCCCAGACGTCGCCTTCGTCGGCCTCGGCGTCACCCCAGACATCGCCGCCACCGTCGTCGGCCTCGGCGTCGCCCCAAAGGCTGTCGTCTCCTTCCTCGGAGGCTGCAGCCGCCGAGGGCTCACCACCGGGTACGGTGGCCCAACCGATCTCTTCGAGATGGGCGTCCCAGCGTGGGGCCTGCAGGTCGGGTGCATTGGTACCCACCGTCTCGGCCCGCATGTCGTGCCAGGAGACCCGAATCGCGATCTCTTCCTCGTTGTGGATCGCCTGCACTTTCACCGCGTCGACCCCGGGGAAGAAGGAACGACCGGGCTCGACGATCTGCCCCACGATCGGAAACAGCGCCGGCGGAGCGTTCACGAAGAGGTCCGGGCCGAGAGAGAGGTCGAGCTCTTCCTCGGTCGCCACGGAGCGCACCAGGTTGGCGTAGGGCGCCTCGGCAAGGTCGTCGCTCGGCCCCCCGGACAGGGAGAGCATGTAGTCCACGATCCCCCAGATATCTTCCGGGGGCAGGGCGCCGTGGAAACCGGGCATGGGTGTGCCGTTGAACCCTGCCGACATGGTGCGGAAGATGTCTTCCCGCCGACCGCCGCCGCGGAAGGTCCAGGGCTTCGAGAGGTCCGCGGCCTTGATGTGCACACCCCAGTCGTCGCGCAGGGTGGGAGCGGAGAGACCGTCACCGTAACCGATCTCACCATGGCAGGCCCCGCAACCGGTCTGCACGTAGAGCTCGGCGCCCCGGGCCACCGACGCCTCGTTGTAGGGCGGCGGCGAAGGGATCTCGAACGCCTCGGGCGCCAGCTCGGGATCGGCAAAATCGGGCGAGAAGGTCTTGATGTACTCCACCACCTCGTCGATCTGCGAATCGGTGAGGTGGCCTTCGAAGCCGGGCATGGCGGTGTAGGGGAGCCCGACCTCGATCACCCGTTTCAGGTCTTCGTCCAGGGGCAGGGAGCCCGTCGGTGTGCGGCGAATCTTGTACTTGCCGCTGGTGAGGTCCCGAGGTGCCGGTTTCAGGTACCTGGTCGCTACCCCGTTGCCATCGCCCTCGTCTCCGTGGCACTGGCTGCAGTATTTGTCGTAGACCGCCTTGCCGGTGCCGCCGTCCTGGGCCGACGCGGTCAGAGGCCAGCAGAGAGCGATGCCGAGAGCCATAGGGAGCCACATGTGCCGAATCTTCATCAGTGCACCCCTTCGACGGCCCTGGGCTTGTAGCCGGTGAAGTCATAGAGGAACAGGATGACGTTCCAGATCTCTTCTTCGGTGAGAAAGCTTTCCCAGGCGGGCATGGCCGACTCCCAGGGGCCACCCTCTTCCGGCAGCCCCGGAGCCCCCTTGGCAATCCGCCAGAAGAGAAACGCTTCACGCAACATGGCGATGGTACCGGGATCCTGGAAGTTAGTCGGAATCGGGTTCAGGCCGTGGGCGTACATGCCTTCACCAGCCATCAGATCCCCGTGGCAATAGAAACAGTTCTCGTAGTAGACGGCACGCCCTGCCCGGACCCGCTCGGCGAATTCCTCGGGCCGGGTTTCTTCCAGCTCGCGGTAGGGATTGTCGGCGGTTCCCAGCTGGTGATCCGTGTCGTGCACGGTGATCTGATCCGGCGGTGCCGGATGTACGGTGCGGGCAAACGACGGAGTCTGGGGCGTCGCCGTCATCTGGGCATAGATCTGAAACGCGACGAAGGCGGGAATCGCCAGCACGGTCGCCAACAGCAGAGGCTGGTATCGCTTTTCGACCATGAAGGCCACGACCGGTCGCTTGACCTCCTCGATCCGGTCCTTCTCGGTGAGAACATAGGCGAACAGAGACAGGGTCACGATCCCCATGTAGATCTGGATCACCGAGACCGGAATCGGCACCTCGAAGCCATAGCTCAGGAACACGAAGATTCCGACCCACCACACCGCGAGCCAGGACAACATTCCGGCCCGGGTGAAGCGCATGCCGATCATGGCGGCGATGACCGCCAGAACCACCAGCCAGTTCATACTTGGCCCTCCTGTTCCGTGAGGTGTTCGACCAGAGCCTGGATCTCGCCCACGGTGAGGTCTCCCACTCCGCCCGCACTCGGGTGTTTGCCCAGCGCGAGAAAGAGCTGATCGCTGCTCATTCGCCCGCCGATCCCGACCAGGCTGGGGCTCGGAGGATCGACCGGGCTGGCCGCGTCGTGGCATTGGCCGCATCCCAGGGCAACCAGGGGCGAATCGGCACCAGCCGGACCGGCATCTCCGGTATCTCCTCCGGCATCCGCCACCGCGACCTCGCCGCCTTCCAGCGCGCCACCGGTGTAGACGAACTTGGTCTGCATGTCGACGGTCACTTCACCGCCCAGAGTCTGCAGGTAGGCGATCACCGCGATGATCTCCTGATCGGTCAGACCGATCGGCGGCTTGTTGATCGCCGGCATGCCGGGGTTGTAGCCGTCGACGATGAAGATGTTGGGCTCGTACATCGATTCCGCGAGGTAGTCGAGGGCTCCGAGCCCGGGCTTGCGGCTGGCGGCGGTCACCGCGATTCCGGCGAGGTCGGGGAAACGCAGAGCGCCGGACTTGCCGATCGTGTGGCAGGTGTTGCAGATACCCTTGCCTTCGAAGATCCCCTTCCCGATCTCGACCATCTCGTCGGCCGAGATGTCTTCGGCGATCTCGATGACCTCTGGCGGATGCACTTCTTTCTGCGGCACCGACTGACCGACCATGCCGTAGAAGGCGGTCAAGCCAACGGTCAACAGGACGACCTGGAGCGTGATGGGTATCTTCATCAGACCTGAAGCCTCGAAGTTGTACCGGAGCCTTCGGTGGTCTCACCGGAGGCCGACATGGAAATCGAAGACGAATCCGATCCGCTGACGTTGATCCCGGAAGCCACCGCCGGCTCCGGCAGGGCCCCTCCGTCGACCGCCATACCGGAATCACCCGCGGGCTGAGGCTCCTCCCCTCCGGCCACGACCTTCTTTCCCGACAGCCCGGAAATCCAGAAGATGAAGCCGATCAGGCCGAAGAAGATCAGCACCGTGACCGACACCACCTGGGTGGCGAAGCCGAGGGTCGGAGTGTAGGCGTCCACCGAGGTGTCGCGAATCACGCCGTACACGTGCCAGTGCTGGCGCAGGCCCGAACGCACATAACCCATCAGGCCCATGAGCCAGGTAAACGTCACCGCCAGCATGATCAGGAGGTATTGGGAGATCGGTCGGATCTTGCCCCACTCGGTCTCCGTGGTCTTGGCGCCTCGGAGCAAGAAGGTATCGATCAGCGTGACCAGCACCAGGGCCAGCACCACCGAGCCCACCTGGGGAATGGAGAAGCCGATCCGGGTCTTGGCGTCGACGAAATAACCGGCGATTCCGTAGCCGATCACCGTCAGCGCCGTGCCGGCGAAGATCAGGAACTGCAGCCAGTTGCCCTGCTTCGCCCATTTCACGGTGGGAATCTTGCCGCTGCGGCGATAGAGCACGAAGCTCAGGAAGGTGGTGAGGATCAGGATGTTCACCGCGGTGTTCTTGGCCGACATCACGCCCAGGTAGCCGAGCATCGGGTGGGAGGAGCCACCCATGGCCTGGATCTCGTCGGTGGTGGCGATGATCGAGCGCGGCGTGGCCCAGACGGCGAAGCAGATGGTGATCACTACCAGCATGGGCCAGATGAACGAGCGGTACTTCTCGGCTCCCTTGATTCGCCCCATCCCCAGCCAGAGATACCAGTTGGCGAAGAGGAAGAGGTTGCCGATCAACACCGCCTGGATGATGAAAAGCCAGGAGAAGGCGCCACCCATCATGGTCAGGCCCATGGTCTGGGAGAAGGCGTAGATCTCGGACGCCAGCCAGTAGCCGGCGAAGGGCAGGGGCAAGAGCCCGCAGATGGCGACGAAGTTGCCCATGTAGCCCATCCAGTCGTAGTGGGCCCTTTCGGCATCGGTCTTCGCCTTGAGGAACTGGAAGGCGGCGTAAGCTCCGGCGATCGAGCCGCCGTAGGCGATGTTGGCGATGATCCGGTGGATGTTGATCGGCATCCAGGTGTAGTTGGTCACCGCGTCCCAGGTGCTGATCAGGGCGCCGCTCTCGGCGATGCCCGACGGGGTCGACATGAACGTCAGCCAGGCGTTGGCGATGAACATGATCCCGGTGCCCACCACGTTGAGCATCAGGCCGAGGAAGAGGTGCAGCCGCGGCCCGAACTTGCCCCAGCCGTAGTAGTAGCTGTAGAGGAATCCCGCCTCGGCGAAGAACAAGAGCACATAGGGCAGGAAGGTCGGCGAGAACACCGACATCAGGTAGTTCGTGAACTTCGGGTACAGGATGATCAACATGAAGGTGAGGCCTGCACCCAGGGCCGCGGTGAACGAGAACGAGGCCGAGAGGAGCTTCGTGAACTCGTAGGCCAGCGCGTCGTACCGCTTGTCGCCCGTGCGATAACCGATGAACTCGATCACCAGGGCGAACATCGGCACCGCGAGCACGAAGGCCGCGAAGAGCAGATGCAGCTGGGCCACCACCCAGATCGCCACCCGGCTACCGATCTTGGGGAACGCGCGATACTCCGCTTCCTCGTAGGGAGCCTCCTGGGCGGCCTTTTGCTCGGCGGCGATGCGGTCCTGGATCGCCATCTCGCGAGGAGTGACCAGGGTCTCCTCGGCGCTCTGCCGCATGGGCGACTTGTAGGCCAGGGCGTCGTCGAAACGACCGGCGGTCTTGAACAGCACCGAGGCACCGATCACCGCCAACATGGCCAGGACACCGAGAAGGACGGGTATGGGGGGAAGCTTTTTCTGCAAGGTGCCTCCTCGTTCGGTTTCTCTCGATCCTGGCTCGAACGGCGACGCCGTCAGACGCCGGCTTCCTTCTGGAGCTCCCGGACATAGGCGATGATCGCCCAGCGGTCGCGCGGTGGGATCGGATATTTGTAGCCCGACATCAAGCCGAGACCATTGGTGATGGTGTCGAAGATCTGGCCGTCCGGCATCTCGTGGAATCGAGCCTCCTGGAGATTACCGGATTGGATCTGCGCTCGCTCGTAGAGAACCCCGCGGCCGTCACCCGTGTCGCCGTGACAGGGCAGGCAGTAGATGTCGTAGCGCTGCTTGCCGCGCAGCAGGAGCTCGGCATCGGTCGGAATCGGCGAGGCCACGTAGGCGCCCGCCTCGTTTCGGCCGGTGTGAAAGGCCACGTCCTCGAAGAGCTCCCCCCTCGCCACCGTTCCCTCGACCGGCGGCCGCATGGAGGCACCGTCGTAGAAGAACTCACTCGCCGCCTGCGCCCGATATTTGGGCTGGAGATCCATGTTCGGATTGGGATGGATCGGCGGCCGCGAGGAGGTCGACCCACGCGTACAGCCGATGGCGACGAGCAGGAGCGTGGCCAGGGCCAGCCCTTTCAGGATCTTGATCTCTAACATCTCCCGCGGGCCCCCTCGATCAGGCATGGTCACCTCCTCCGGCCCCACCGTCCATCGCGCTCTCGGGGCTCCACCGGGGATGGGGGTTGCGCAGCTTGGCGAGGTAGGAAGTGCGAGGTCGATTGTTGAGCTCTGCGAGCAGCACGTAGTCGCGATCCTGCTTCTTCCAGCGCGTCACCTCGCTGCTCTCGTCGCGAATGTCGCCGAAGGCGATGGCGTCTGCCGGGCAGGTCTGCTGGCAGGCGGTCTTGACGTCGCCGTCGGCAACCGCACGACCTTCCTTCTTCGCCGCGATCCGCGCCTCGCTGGTGCGCTGCAGGCAGAAGGTGCATTTCTCCATCACCCCGCGAGATCGCACCGTGACGTCGGGGTTCATCGCCATTTTCACCAGCTCGGGGGTGTCCTTGGTGTAGTTGAAGAAATTGAAGCGACGAACCTTGTAGGGGCAGTTGTTGGAGCAATAGCGGGTGCCGATGCAGCGGTTGTAGACCATGGCGTTGATGCCGTGGCGATCGTGCACGGTGGCGGCCACCGGGCAGACCTGCTCGCAGGGAGCGTTCTCGCAATGCATGCAGGGCACCGGCTGGAAGACCACCTCGGGGTCGTCGGGAACCTCGGAATCGACCGAGCTGAAGTAGCGGTCGACCCGCAGCCAGTGCATCTCTCGCCCGCGGGCGACCTGCTCCTTGCCGACGATCGGAATGTTGTTCTCGCTCTGGCAGGCGACGATGCAGGCGCTGCAACCGGTGCAGGCGTTGAGATCGATGGCCATGCCCCACTGCGGGCTCTCGGAATAGTCGAAGTCGCCGAACGGCTGGTGGGATTTCTCCGGGTCCAGGTTGCGGAACGTGCCGAAGACCCGGTCGAGGTCGTCGTGACCGGAGCGGTACTCGGCGAGGGTCGCCTCGCGCACGATCGGCCGCCCTTCCATCTCCCAATGCTCCTGGGTCTGCGACAACGGGTAGGTGCCGGCCGCCTTCTCCACCTGCAGCCCTCCGTCGAAATACGGCGCAGCGGAGCTCCGAAGAACACCGACGTCGAATCCGACCCCGGTGCCCACACGGCCCGCGGCGGAACGTCCATAGCCGAGCACCAGGCCGATGGTCCGGTCGGCGAGCCCCGGCAGGGCAAAGGCCACCGCTTCGAGGGTCTTCTCTCGATAGGTGAGGCGAACCCGGTCACCCTGGCCGGAGCGACTCCGCAGCCCCAGCTCGACGGCGGTCGCCGGGCTCACCAGCACCGCGTTGTCCCAGGTCAGCTTGGTGATGCTGTCGGGCAGCTCTTGGAGCCAGGCGTTGTTGGCGAAGCGGCCATCGTAGGTGGCGGACGAGGGGAGGAAGCAGATCTCGAACCCTTCGGCCGAGACCCCTTCGAGCGCCGGAATCTGCAGCGCCCCGCCAACCGCGACCTCGGGGGCCTTGCTGTCGGCCATCAACCCGTCGTGCAACACTCGGCGCCAGGCCTTGTCGCCACCTTCTCCGAGCACCGGAGCCCAGGTCTCCTCGACCAGATCGTGGCCCGAGACCTCGGCACCCCGCACCAGCATCGCCAGCACCTCGATCGCGCTGCGACCGTCGAGCAGCGGGGCGATGAGTGGCTGGACCACGCTGAGGGTGCCGTCGGCGGAGCGGGCGTCGCCCCAGGCTTCCAGGAAGTGGGCCTCCGGCAGCTGCCACCCGGCGGCGGACGAGGTCTCGTCGATCCCGAGGCCCAGGTGCACCACGTTCTCTACCTGGCCGAGCGCCGACCCGAGCTCGAGGTCACCGGGAGCGGAGTACACCGGGTTGCCTCCGAGGATCACCAGGGTCGAGATCTCGCCACCGCGGATCTCACCCACCAGCTCGGCCAGGTCACCGGCATCGCCGTAGGCCGTATCGCTCATCTCGTGCAGGGTCACGGTAGACCCCAGCGAGCCCAGGACCCGGTTCATCTCCAGAGCCAGGGCATGCACCGCCGGGGGCTGCTGACGCCCGGCGACCACCAGGGCACCCGCGCCTGCGGACCGCAGATCTTCGGCGATCAGGGCGATCTTCGAGCCGGCACCGGACGGAAGGTCCGCAGCGTCGAACCCTGCCGGGGTCGAAACCCCGAGCTGGGACGCCACCGCGGCGGCCAGGCCGGCGATCTGCCGGCTCGGTACCCGCAAGCGATGATCGGCCGCGGCGCCGGTGAGCGAGAGGCTACCCTCGGCCACGTAGAGCCGATTCATCTCGTCGCTCGGCCCTTCGACTCGCCGCCCGCGAGCAAATCCGCGGGTATTGGCCAGACTCTCGCCATCGTGGTTCAGGAAATCCGCATCGAGCGAGAGCACGACCCGGGCCTTTTCGAAGTGGTAGACCGGTCTGCAGGGAGAGCCCACCGCCGCTTCGCAGCCCCGAAACAGGTTGGCGTCGCCCAGGCTTTCGTAGGCGACCCGGCGCGAACGGGGCCAGCGGACGGCCATTTCCGCTTCCAGCCGAGCCTGGGTCGGGGAGGAGTGGGCCGTGGTCAGAAGAGCCAGACCGGCCCCTTCTGTGGCGTCCAACTCCGTGCCCAGCTCCTGGACGAACGCGAGGAAGTCCTCCCAGGTCGACGGCTCGGCTCCACCGCCCCCTGCGGCTCTTTCTTCCCCGTGGCCCCCTTCGGCTTCCCCATGACCACCTTCGGCTTCGCCTGCCGATTCGCTCTCCGCGCCCCCGCTCGCCCGGTGGCGCGGCGTGCCGGAACGATCCGGGTCGTAGAGGCCCAGGACCGACGCCTGCATCCAGGTAGAGGCAGCGCCCTGGGACGAGGGGTGTTGCTCGTTGCCTTCGATCTTGGTCGGCCGGCCATCCTGGCTCTCGACCACCAAGCCGTAGGCATTGCTGCCCAGGGGCATGGTGGTGGCGTAGCGTCGCGGAACCCCGGGAACCATGGTCTCGGGTCCCTCGACGAAGGGCACGATGGTCTCGACCGGCCGCCGACAACCCGGCAGACCCGCCATGGCGAACGACGCGCCCATGATGCCGAGCATCGTGCGCCGGCTCACCTGATCGGGAGCGTCGGAGGCGCCCGCGGGAAACTCCGAGGCCGCTTCGCGCGCCAGCTGCTCCTGCACGGCGGGCGAATCGAGCAGACGATCGAGGCTGCGCCAGTAGAGCCTTCCGCCGGTGTCCCGGGGGGTCGCGGCGGAGTCTTCGTCCTCCCGGGAGGGTGGATGGGGAGCGGAGCGATCGAGATCTAGCGATGACATGCGCTGCAGTCCTCCGGTGGCTGAATCCGTCGCTCCTCGATCACCTGCGCCGCAAACTCGATCTGGTCCTTGGCAGGTTTCCACGTGGTGTTGGTGAGCTGATCCATCGGACGGAGGTGTTGTTCGGGCTCTCGATGGCATTCGAGACACCAGGCCATGCTGAGGGGCTCCTGCAGGGAAACCACCTCCATGCTGCGAATATCTCCGTGACAGCTCGAGCAGCCAACGCCCGCCGCAACATGCACGCTATGGTCGAAATAGGCGTAGTCGGGAACGTTGTGAATTCGAATCCATTCGACCGGCTGACCGGTGGAGAGGCTGTCGCGGATCACCGCCAGCTTCTCGCTGTCCCGGGCCACCAGTTGATGGCAATTCATGCAGACCTGTGTGGGAGGTACCGAGGCGACTGCGGCGTTCTCGACCTGCGCATGGCAATACCGGCAGTCGAGCTCCAGCTCTCCGGCGTGGAGCTTGTGACTGAAGGGGACGGGCTGTTCGGGCATATACCCGACGTCGGTGTATTCGGGCGAGAAGTAGTACCAGATGAAAGCAGGCACCACCAAGCCGAACACCATCAATCCGCCCACGATGTAGAGCGGGACCTTGTTGGTCCACTTGGGGAACACTTGCGGCACGGAATTCTCCTGCTGCAGGGTTCGGAAGTTTCCCGGGTTCGCTGATAACGGGGAAGGATAGCCCTGGTATCGAAAAGCTGTCAAGGCGCGGCGGCGCGAAGGCAGCGATCGCATGAATGTCCCGGGCCTGCGCATTCGATGTTTGCAAACGCATGGGATAGACTTTCGGGCTCGTTCACCGGCCGCCGCATTCCCAGCCCCATTCGAGCCCGGGATCTTCGATCGGTGAATCGAGACGTCGAAAATCTTTGCCCTTCCTCGCGGTCCGGATCATCCGTAACCGCAGCTGGAGCCCACGCTCATGATGCCATCGCAGCTGGTCAGCGGCCGCCCCCTGACGATCCTCCTGGTGGAGGACAACCCCGAGCACGCGGAGCTGGTGATTCGTAGTCTGGAAGATCATCGCGTCGCCAACGATGTCCATCACCTGGCCGATGGAGAATCGGCGCTCGACTACCTGTTCCGGCGGGGGGAGTGGAAGGATCCGGACACGAGCCCGCGCCCGAACGTCCTGCTGCTGGATCTGCGCCTGCCTCGGGTCGATGGGTTGACGGTCTTGAAGGAGATTCGCACTTCTTCCGAGCTCGCTCGCCTGCCGGTGGTGGTGCTGACGACCTCCCAGGCGGAAGTCGACGTCAGCCGAGCGTATGCCCACCACGCCAACAGCTACCTCGTCAAACCCCTCGATTTCGAGAAGTTCACGCAGATGATGAAGGATCTCGGCTTCTACTGGCTGTGCTGGAATCACTACCCGTGGCCAGAGAATATGTAGTCGAGCTGAATCGACCCTCCTGACACACTCCTCTCGGCGGCAGTTGAATCCTCGCGGTGAGGCCCAGTAGAGTACCCGTTCTGCCGTAATCAGAGGAGTTCATGTACAGGACAAGGGACGATCAGCTTTTCAGGCGCCTGGGGGAAGCACCAGCCAACATCCTGCTGGTCGAAGACAACCCGGACCATGCCGAGCTGCTGATCCGCGGTTTCGAGGATCATCCCGTCGCCAACGAAATCCTTCATCTCTCGGATGGCGAGTCGGCCCTCGATTACCTGTTCCGGCGGGGGGAGTACGCCAAGGACGACGGGAACCCCCGCCCGACCATGGTTCTTCTCGACCTACGCCTGCCGAAGGTCGATGGCCTCGAGGTTCTGCGGCAGATTCGGGCCAACGAGACTCTCGACGACATGCCCGTGATCATCCTCTCCACCTCTCACGCCCGACCCGACGTCGAAAAGGCATACGAGAGCCAGGCCAACAGCTATCTCGTCAAGCCACTGGATTTCGCCTCTTTCTCCGAGCTCATCGACCTGCTCGGCACCTACTGGCTCGGCTGGAACTTCCGGGCGGGCGCTGGAGCCTCTCCCTGAGATGCCCCGTCGATCGATCCTCCCCGGAGGCCCCAGGAGATTCCTCGCGCGAGCCCACGCGCTCCCGCCGCCAACTCGATGAACCGGACCAACATTCGCGTTCTTCTCGTCGAAGACAACGATGCTCATGCGGAGCTGATCAGCCGCGCCTTCGAGCCGAGAAACGCCTTGATGCAGCTCGACGTGGTCAATACTCTGCAGAAGGCTCGGGCGGCCATGCAGGAGGCTCCTCCAGACCTCGTTCTCATCGACCTGATCCTCCCCGACGGCAGAGGGACCGACCTGCTCCCTAGCGAAGAGCAGGAAGCCCCGTTCCCGTTCGTGATCATGACCAGCCACGGCGACGAAGAGGTCGCCGTCGAAGCACTCAAGGGAGGTGCTCTCCACTATGTGGTGAAGTCGTGGGAGACGCTCGCGGAGATGCCGCAGATCGTCGACACGGCCCTGCGCGAATGGGGCCACGTCGTCGAGCGGCGTCGGGCGGAGAAGGCACTGCAGCTGAGCGAGGAGCATTTTCGATCCCTGATCGAGAACGCCCTCGACATCATCATGGTGCTCGACGAGGACGGATCCATTCGTTACGCCAGTCCCTCGATCGAGCGAAACCTCGGTTTCTCGCCGGGTGAAAAAGAGGGGAGCAAGCTCTACGACACGATCCACGAGGACGACCGGAAAAAGGTAGCCCAAAAGATTCGCAAGGTCTTTGCCGAGCCCAGGACCACGCAATTCCTCGAATACCGAGACTTCCACAAAGACGGCAGCCTTCGCTTCTTCGAAGCGACGACCAGCACCCACCGGCAGTCCACCGGTCCGCGCAGGGCGGTGATCAACTCTCGGGACGTCACCGATCGCAAGCAGGCCGAAGAAGAGAGAAAGCGGCTCAAGAAACAGCTGATGCACTCCCAGAAGTGGGAGATCATCGGCACCCTGGCGGGAGGCATCGCCAACGAGTTCAACAATATGTTGACCCCGATCCTCGGCTTCGCCACTCTCGCCCGGGACGAGGCGCCGGAGGGTAGCAAGGTCGAGCGCCGGCTCGACCACATCCTCACCGCGGCCAATCGTTCCAAGGCCCTCGCCGATCAGCTCCTGGTGTTGAGCCGGCAGACCGAGCCCCAGCGGGAGATGGTTCGCCTGCACGAGGTGGTGCACGAGGTCTCGAAGCTCTTGCGACCCTCGATCCCACCGACCGTAGAGCTGAATCGCGGCATCTTCACCGACCGCGATACCGTGCACGCGGATCCCGACCAGATGGCGCAGATGTTGATGAACCTCTGCACCAACGCCTACCATGCCATGCCCGACGGAGGCGTGCTCGACGTGGAGCTCGATGCCCTCGAGATGGACGAATCCTTCGACCGCCTGCTCACTCACCCCGGCGATGGTACCTATGTTCGGCTCCGGGTGAGAGACACCGGTTCCGGAATGGACGAGTCGACCCTCCAGCGAGCGCTGGAGCCCTTCTTCACCACGAAGGGAAACGAAGAGAGAAGCGGGCTCGGTCTCTCGGTGACCCACAGCATCGTGGTCAACCACGGCGGCGATCTCTGGCTCGAGAGCGCGCCGGGCCGCGGCACCACCGTTCACGTCTACCTCCCCCTGGCAGAGCCTTGATCGACCCGTTCCCTCCGGAGTGTGGCGGGATCGCCTCGATTCGGCCACCCCGAGGCCCCGGGTCCCGAGTACCGTATCCCTGGACCGACCGGACGAACCCGAAAGGAGAGAGATGAAGAAGCTTCGGATCCAGGGACCGAGTCGCCTCCACGGCTCGATTTCTGCCAGTGGCGCCAAGAATGCTGCCCTACCCTTGCTCGCCGCCAGCCTGCTGACCGACGAGCCCCTGCGTCTCATCCGGGTACCGGCGGTACGCGACATCGAGACGATGCTCCGCCTGCTCGAGCACCTCGGAGTGCGGAACGTTCGGGGCCCGGAGCTCGTCCTCCAGGGCAATGGCATCGAGCACGGGGAAGAGGCGCCGTACCAGCTGGTCAAGACGATGCGGGCCAGCGCCCTGGTGCTCGGTCCACTGCTCGCCCGGCGAGGACACGCCCGGGTCTCCCTACCGGGTGGTTGCGCGATCGGGGTCCGCCCGATCGATCAACATCTCGCCGGTCTCGAAGCCCTCGGAGCCGAGGTGGAGATCGAGCATGGCTATGTCGAAGCGAGCGCCCGCAAGCTCACCGGCACCACGTTCCGTTTCACCATGCCCACGGTGGGTGGTACCGAGAATCTGCTCATGGCCGCGGCCCTCGCCCGTGGCACCACGGTGCTCGAGAACTGCGCCCGGGAGCCCGAGATCGTCGATCTCGCACGGCTGCTCCGCTCCATGGGGGCCCAGCTCGAGGGCGAAGGAACCGAACGGATCGAGATCCAGGGAGTGGCGAGCCTGGGAGGTGCCGAGCACCGGGTGATCGCCGACCGCATCGAATCGGGCACCTATCTGGTCGGCGCGGCCATGACCCGAGGAGATGTCACGGTAGAAGGTGCGGAGGCTGCCGATCTGGCACCGCTGCTGGAACGCCTCGACGAAATCGGCGCATCGGTGGAGGCCGGCCCGACCGGCGTCCGGGTCGCCAGCACGGGCACGATCCGACCCCGGGGCATCGTCACCGAGCCCCATCCCGGGTTCCCGACCGATCTCCAGGCTCAGTACATGGCCCTCATGACCCAGGCGGAAGGGGTCTCCACGGTGTCCGAAACCGTCTTCGAGAACCGCTTTCAACACGTCCCGGAGCTGGTTCGCATGGGCGCCGATATCCGGATCGAGAAGGGCACCTTCGCCCGTATCCACGGGCCGAGCCAGCTCTCGGGCGCCTCGGTCATGGCCACAGATCTACGGGCCTCCGCCTGCCTCGTCCTCGCAGGCCTCGTGGCCGACGGCGAAACCGTGGTCGATCGCATCTACCATCTCGACCGGGGCTACGAGAGCATGGAATCGAAATTGCAGACCCTCGGCGCTCGTGTGGAGCGCATCGACTAACCTCGCCGACTACGGTTCGCCTCGGGGCCTGAGAGCCTGGATGCTGGCACTGCTCGCCGGTCTGGTCGTCCCATTCCCGATCCTCGCCGAGCCCGAAGTCTCGAGGGTCTGGCTGATCGAGCGGCAGATGGAGCGTCAGCACCAGGACGCTCTCGACGCGGTGGAACGCGCCCTGCGCGAGGAGCCGGAAACCGCACAGCGCCTCGGATTCGATTATCTGCGCGGACATCTCCTCCTGGTGCTCGATCGCCAGCGCGAGGCGCTCCAGGCCTTCGCCACCACCATGGGTGCGACCCCGCGGCTGGAGCACCACAGCCGGCTGCGGCTGGCGGTCGAGCAGGAGAAGCTCGGCCACCCGGAAGTGGCCGCGGGCCTGGTGGCGACTCTGCTCGGCTCCTCCCCCCCCGCCTCCCTCACCCGCCCGGCGATGCGCCTGCTCGAGCGCACGATCCAGAAGGGCGGTGACTGCCGACTCCTGCAAGGTCTCGAGCAACGCCGCTGGAAACGGCCCGAACGCCGCCTCCTCGACTCCGCCCGGGCGGAATGCCTGCAACGCGGAGGGGCCCCGGGGAAACGCCGGAAGCTGCTGCTCCAGCTGCTCGAGGAATCCACCGAGGACGACGTCGCCCTCGGGGCTGCCCAGCATCTCGCGAGGGAGTGGGCTCATCCGTTTTCGCCCCCGGAAGCCGAGGACGTGCCCACCCGGGTGCATTTCCTCATCGGCATGACCTTTCACGGCCACCGGGAGTTCGGCGCCGCCATCCGGCACCTGGCACGGGTCGTGGTGCAGCTGCCGACCGCCACCGATCTCTCGTCGCGGGAAGCCTTCCAGGGCCGCTACGCCCTCGCTCGGAGCCATTTCTGGAACGAACGATTCGACGAAGCGGCAGCGGCCTTCGAAGCCCTCTCCCAGACCCACCTGACGGCGACCCGGCGTGCCCAGACCCTCTACCAGCAAGCCCGCAGCTACGAGCTGGGGGGGCGCTGGGAGCTGGCGACCCGGACCTTCGAAAAAGCCTACCGGACGGAGCCCAGGGGCCGGTGGTCGGACGCCAGCCTGATCGCCCAGACCCGGCTGCGGTGGCTGCGCAACGATCGCGAGGGGGCCCTGGCCGCCTTCGACGAGCTGGTCGCCACCCGCAAGCTCACCACCACCTCCCGCGCGGCCCTCTTCCTGGCCAGCTCCGAGCTGGTCACCGGCAGCACGTCGGAAGACATCTCCGGCTGGCTCGACATGGCCTGGCGCCTGGGCAAGGTCCCGCGCCAGGAGCACGCCTACTGGAGCGCCCGCCTCGCCGAGAACGAAGGCCGCCTGCGAGACGCGGCCGATCTCTACCTGCGGGTCCTGCGCGAGAACCCCTACCACCCTCTGGCCGAAGCCGCCCGCGCTCGTCTCTCCGCACCGGTGCTGCAGCGAATCGCCCAGCAACGTGCTCGGCGCCTGGTCACCTCTCAGAAGATCGACGAGCTCTATTCCGCCTGGCTGGCCCTCGATGCCGTTCCCGAGCTGAAGAGCCAGGCCGCCGCGGCCATCCGACAGAAGCTGTCGGGCGACCCCCGAGTCGAGCCTTTCCTGGCCCTCGACCGCAAACCTGCCGAGCAATGGCCCATGTGGCGGAAACCCCTGGATCATCCCGAAGAGATCCTGCTCGCGCTGGGGCTCTTCGACGAGGCCGCTCCCGTGGTCCTGCGGCACTTCCCGGTGGCCGATCCTTCCCTCGCCTTCACCGGCAGCATGATGCTGGCCCGTTCGGGCGAGACCCGCAGATCTCTCTACATCGCCGAGATCATGGCGAAGCGAATTCCCGGCCACGCGCCACCCCAGTTCCTACCTCCCGCTTACCGCCAGTTGCTCTTCCCGTTCGGCTACAGCTACCTGGTTCTTCGCGAAGCCGGTGAACGCCAGATCGACCCCTATCTTCTCGCCGGACTGATCCGCGAAGAGAGCCGCTTCGATCCCCAGGCCTTCTCCGCGGCCTCGGCCCGTGGCCTCACCCAATTCGTTCTCCCTACCGCACGCCGGGTCGCCAAACGGATCGGCCTCGGCAAGATCGAGCCCCGGGACCTGGAGAACCCGGAGATCTCGATCGCCCTCGGGGCCGCTTACCTGGAAGAGCTCTTCGAACGTTTCGACGGCAAGGCGCCGCTCGCCATCGCCGCCTACAATGCCGGAGAGCCCCAATCGGCCCTCTGGAGCCGGTACAGCCTCTCGGACGAGCCCGCCGAGCTGTTGACCAAGATCGCCTTTCGCGAGACCCGAAGCTATGTCGCTCGCGTGTTGACCAGCCAGGCCCACTACCGGGAGCTCTACCGCCCTCCGGGCGAGGCCGAGCCGGTAACCGGCGACTCTCCCCCAGCCGACCCGCTCCCGTGACCCGGCCCCCGGCAGACGACGGCACCCTGGCCGCTCTCCTCCGCCGCGCTGCCCACGAGCTTCCCGACACCGTCGCATTGGTCGATCGCGGCCGTTCGACGACCTACCGCGGCCTCGCGGAGAAAAGCCATCGCCTCGCTCGCCGCTTGGCCGCGGCCGGCATCGGCCGGGGCCACCGGGTGGGAATCCACCTGCCCCGGGGCCTCGAAGCCTGCGTCGCCCTCTTCGCAACTCTCGAACGTGGCGCCGTCGCGGTGCCCCTGGCAGCGGACGGTCCGGCCGAGCGTAATCGCAGGATCGCCGACGACTGCGCTCTCAGAGGGCTCGTCTCGACCACGGCAGGCGCCCGGAGCCTGTTCCCGGATTCGGAAGGTCGGGGCCTGGCCCTGAGCGTCCTCGTCGATGCTCGGGAAGCCTCTCCGGGGCTTCGCCGCCGCGAGCTCGCCTGGGAGCGGGCTCTCGAAGGCCCGACGGAAAGGCCGGCGGCGACTTCGGATCACCGTCCGGGGCCTTCGGATCTCGCGTATCTCCTCTACACCTCGGGCTCCACCGGTGCCCCCAAAGGGGTCATGATTACCCACGAAGCCGCTCGGGCCTTCGTCGACTGGGCGGTCGCGTGTTTCGAGCTCGGCCCCGAGGATCGGGTGGCCGGCGTGGCCGCGATCCATTTCGACCTGTCGATCTTCGATCTCTTCGCCACCTGCGCTGCCGGGGCCTGCCACCTGCCTCTGCCCGCCGACGCCTGGCTCCACCCGGAACGAATCCGAGATCGCCTGCTCGAAGAACGGATCTCCACCTGGTACTCCACACCCTCGACCCTGCAGCTCCTGATGGCCAGGGGAGGGTTGGAATCGGGCCGATTCCCGGCCCTTCGCCAGGTGCTCTTCGCCGGCGAGGTCTTTCCCGGACCACAGCTCGAGACGCTGCGCAAGATTCTGCCCGGCACGCGGCTCTGCAATCTCTACGGTCCCACCGAGACCAATGTCTGCGCCTGGCAACCGGTGCCGGCCAAGAACGAGTCCCTGCCCCGCGAGCTGCCCATCGGCGAGCCGATCCAAGAGACCGAGGCACGAGTGGCCGGCGTCGACGGACACGAGGTCGAGGCGGGAGAGGTGGGGGAGCTCTGGGTTTCCGGACCCACTCTCTGCCGGGGCTACTGGCAGGACCCGCGACGGACTGCAGCGACCTTGGTACCGGGTACGAATCGTCGCTGGTACCGCACGGGGGATCTCGTGTGCCGCGGCGAAGGTGGCGAGCTGCTGTTCCGCGGACGGCGCGACCACATGGTCAAGCTGCGCGGCTATCGCATCGAGATCGGCGAGGTGGAAGCGGCTCTCTACGAGCACCCGGCCATCTCCGAGGCCGCCGTGGCCCGGCGAGAAGAATCGGGCCGGGAAGCCCGGCTGTGTGCCTGGATCGTTCCCCTGGGCGACGAGAAGCTCTCGACGTTGGCTCTGCGAGTCTTTCTCGGCCGGAAGATTCCGCCTTACATGATTCCGGCCGAGATCACGATCTGCGACTCCCTGCCGCGCACGACCACGGGGAAAATCGATCGCCGGGCTCTCGCTTCGAGCTGACCTGGCAGCCCGGCCCGGGTGTTTCAGGGGCCCGCGGTGGCCGCCACTTCGGAGAGGAACTCGGCCACGGAGCCGCCCTCGCGCTGCCGCAGCCGCACGCAGTCCTCGACCTGCTCCCCGACCTGGGCGAGGGTCTTGTCGGTGCCCGGAGCGCTGTGCTCCGGCTTGCGGAAGAACTCCTCGGCATGCTCCAGGCGCTCGAGCGAGCAGCCGCTCGCCACCATCGGCAGGAAGGAAGCGAACATCGGCGGAATGCGCTGCATCACCCGATCGAAGTTGTCGGTCATGAAACGGTAGAGGTCGTCGCGCCCCTCGGGGCTGGAGGTGAGGCCGCCACCGATGGAGAAGATCTCGTTGGGTCGAACCGGGCCTTCCAGCGAGTAGTTCAGTGCCTTCTTCTGCAGCTCGGGGTCGCCGAAGCTGCCCAGGGCACCGAGGAAGAGCGATCGCTCGGTGGGGGTCTCGGCACTCTCGAATCGTTTCCGAAACGTCTCGAAGAGCTCCAGGTCGCCATCGGCGGCGGCCAGCTCGAGGGCGACCTCCGCCAGGGCGGGATCCATGCCGTCGGGAGTCTTCAGGAAGCGATCCGCCAGAGCCCGCGCCCGGTCGACGATCTCCGGGTCTCGCCCATCCCGGCCGAGCCAGGTCATCAACCGCGGACGCATGAGGGACACCGTGGGATCTTCACCGGAAACACCCTCGGTGCCGATTCGCCGCAACACGGGCCCCAGGGTCTGGCGCACGTAGAGGGCGAATTCGTCCGTCAGCTCGGCGGGCACGAAGGCCATCTTCACGCCGCCCAGCTCCGAGATGGCGGCGCTGACCACCTGCGGGCTGGGATCGTCCGCAAGGCGGCTGAGCAATCGCAGGTAGGCGCCGCCACCGATCCGGCCGGCGTCGAGCAGCGACGAGACATTGCCCAGGAACGCGATTCGCTCCCGGGCCTCGAAGGCCTCCGCCGCCACGTCGGCGAGGGTCTGCAGCTGCTCCTCCGAAACGCTCCAGTGGTAGTAGCCGTTGGCCGCGGCATTGGGGAAGATCCACGCCGGCTCCGCGCTGCCCTCGGGCAGGTCGAGCCGTACCACGGCGCTTTCTTCCTCCAGCAAGACCACCTGGTGCACGATTCCGTCCGGGCCCGGGAAGGCCAGGCCCACCGGCACCTTCCACAGGTGATCGGGCGAGCTCACCCCGGCGTTGCGGAAGCGCTGCTGGCGGAGCCGCACCCGTCCATCGCCGAGGGACTCGACCTCGATCAGGGGAAAACCCGGCTGGTCGATGAAGGTGGCCATCGCCGAGGTCAATCCTTTGTCCGACGAGGCATCCAGGGCCTTCCACAAGTCGGCGGCAGTGGCGTTTCCCCAGGCGTTGGCCTCGAGGTAGGCGTTGATCCCCTTGCGGAAATTCTCCTCTCCCAGCCACTGTTCGAACATCACGAAAACGGCGGTCCCCTTCTGGTAGGTCAACCCGAGGCCCTGCAGCAGGTCCGCCGCGGAAGTGACCGGCTTGCGGATCGGCTGCGTGGTGCTGCGGGCGTCGAGCTCGAGGATGTTCTGGTTGCTCTCGGCCTCACCGATGTCGAACTGGAACTCGGGAAAGACCTGGGCGGTCATCTTGTTGCCCATCCAGTTGGCGAAGGCTTCGTTCAGCCACAGGTCGTCCCACCACTGCATGGTCACCAGGTTGCCGAACCACTGGTGTGCCAGCTCGTGGGCGATGACCCGCGCCTGCGTGACCCGCTGATTGACCGACGCCGTTTCCGGGTCGAGCAGCAAGATGCCGTCGGAGTAGGTGATCGCACCCGGGTTCTCCATGCCGCCGGGCCAGAACTCCGGAACGGCGATGAAATCGAGCTTCTCGTAGGGATACGGTGTACCGAAGTAGGCCTCGAGCGCCTTCAGCAGAGGTGGAGTCGCCTCGATCGCCAGCCGGGTCAGGTGGCTCTGGCCCTTCGCCGTCACGATCCGCGCCGGAACCCCGAGACCCGGGATATCGACCGTCTCCAGCGGGCCGGTGGCGATCGCCAGCAGGTAGGAGGGCAGGGGTTTGGTCTTCTGGAACTCGATGGTTTTCCAGCCGTCTGCCACGGTCTGCTTCGCGACCGGAGTATTGGTGATCGCCATGTGCCCCTCGGGAACCGAGAGGGTGAGCTGATAGGGAAACTTGAAGGCCGGCTCGTCCCAGACCGGGAAGGCTTCTCGGGCGTCGTCGGCCTCGAACTGGGTGAAGGCGTACCCCGAGCCCTCGTAGTCGGTTCGGTACAGGCCCACCGCCTGAGTACCGAAGGGGCGGTGGAAGTCGATCTCCAGGGTGTATTCACCCCGAGCCAGCGGCTCGCCGGTACGTACCTCCACCACGTCGTCGCCGAGCCTTCGATGCTCCGCTTCGACCTCGCCTCGGGCTCCGCGCAGAGCCAGGCGGTCGAAAGTCTGCCCCTCGGCGTGGAAGAGGAATCTCGAGGTGGGTTTCTCGACCCGCAGCTCGACCCGTACCGAACCGCGGTAGTCGGCCTGATCGGCGTCGAGCTCGAGGGATACGGCCTGGAAGGTGGGTACGACCTTCCATTCCAGACGGATATCGGGCTCGACCTCGGCCGCGGCGAGGGGGAAGGCGCAGAGAGCCAGGAGAAGAGCGATGAATCGAGAGCCGGAGAGGCCGTGCCGACGAAACCGCAACGAGAAAAGCTTCATGAGAGACACTCCAGATCTTGCCCGTGACGTGGGCTGTTCCCAAGAACATACGGTGATCACCGCCTTTCGGTTACCGCCGTGGACTCTCACGGTTCACATCCCAGGCCATTCACAGCATAATGGCGCGCCATGTTGGACAGAATTTTTCTCGGCCCCCAGCGCCTCGAGCCCAATGTCGCCTCGACCCTCGATCACCTGGAAATCGACGGCCAGGTGGCCGCCATCACCGCCGGCTGGCAGGAGAGAGAAGGGGAGATCGAAGAGCTCTCCGAGCATCTCCGGCGGCCGGTGATCGATCTCATGCTGCACCAGCGGGGGGAAGAGACCTTCGAAAAGGATCCCGAGGTCTTTCGCCTGCACCGTGCCCGGCAGGATCGACTGCGGGCTCTGCAACGACTCTACCGCTACCGTCTCGACTTCGCCCTCGAGCCCGCTCGCGAGCTCTTGCGCCGCAAACGACCCGAGGATCTGCTGCGAGCGGAGCAGGACGCAGCCATCGAGGCGGTGCGCCGGCTCGACGCCGAGCACCTCGCCCGGATCGTCGAGATCCACGACGAATTCGACCATGAGAAGGGTCTGCTGGAGCGCCCCAGCGTCCTGGAGCAGAGGGAGCGGCTTCGCGGTGTTCTCGAGAAGACTTCGGCCGTGCTGATCGCGGGTGGCCATGTGGCGGTGCTGCTCAACCGCATGCGCCTCTTCGGGCTCGCCGAGCTCCTGTCGCCCCTCTCCCTGATCGCCTGGTCCGCCGGTGCCATGGCACTCTCCGACCGCCTGGTGCTCTTTCACGACAGCCCACCCCAGGGCGCCGGCAATGCCGAGATCGTCGAGGTGGGGCTCGGCCTGGTGCCGGGAGTGGTTCCCCTACCCCACGCCCGGAAACGCCTGCGCCTGGGCGACGAGATCCGGGTCGCCATCTTCGCCCGCAGATTTGCACCCGCTCTCGCCCTCTGCCTCGACGCCAAGACGGCCGTGCGCTGGCAGGATGGAAGCTGGCGTTCTCTCGACGACGGTCGCTACCTCACCCCCGCGGGCGAGGTTCTTCCCTTGGAGGCCGCGTGACCCTCGCGATCGAAGAGCTCACCCGCGACGCTGCTCCTTCACCGGAGGCGATCGACCGTTTCCTCGAAGCCCACGACTTCCCCCTGGTGGAAGGCACCGCGGTGACTTTCGTCTACCGCGGGGAAGCCGACGGTGTACGGCTCCAGCACTTCATCTTCGGCCTCGAGACCTCTCAGCCCTTCGAGCGCATCGAGGGTACCGATCTCTGGTTCCTGGTGATCGACCTGCCGGAGCAGTCGCACCTGCAGTACAAGCTCAACGTGCAGCACGGAGAGAACTACCAGTGGATCCTCGATCCCCTGAATCCCCATCGAGCCCGCGATCCCTTCGGTGCCAATTCGGTGTGCCACACCACCGGCACCAGCCGCCCCGAGTGGACGTTTCCCGACCCCGAGGCTCGGCCGGGTGATCTGGTCCAGGTTCGCCTCGACAGCGAAGCCTTCGGGGAACAGCGCAACGTGGTGGTCTATCTCCCGGCCCGGTTCCGCCGACGTCGGCGATATCCCTTGTTACTCGTGCACGACGGTAGCGACTACATGCGCTACTCGAACCTCAAGACGGTGCTCGACAACCTGATCCACCGTCTCGAGATCGCACCGATGATCGTCGCCCTGACCAACGCCAGGGAACGCCTCGAGGAGTATCCGGACCACCAACCCCACGCCCGCCACCTCACGGAAGAGCTGGTGCCGCTGCTGGAGAATCGTTTTCCCATCATCCAGACGCCGGCCTCGCGCGCGCTGATGGGAGCGAGCTTCGGAGGAGTGGCGGCTCTCTCCTGCGCGTGGAGGTATCCCGGTTTCTACGGCCGCCTGCTGCTGCAGTCGGGATCGTTCGCCTTCACCGACATCGGTACCCACAACCGAGGCCCGGCCTTCGATCCGGTGGTGAAATTCGTCAACGAGTTCCGCCGCAACCCGGGCCGCCCCAGCGAGAAGGTCTTCGTCAGCTGCGGCATGTACGAATCGCTGATCTACGAGAACCGTTCCATGGTGCCTCTCCTCCAGTCCACCGGAATGGACGTTCGTTATGTCGAGGCGCGAGACAGCCACAATTGGGCGAACTGGCGAGATCGGCTGCGAGAAGGCCTGTCGTGGCTGTTCCCGGGCCCGTTGTGGATGGTGTATGAATAAGGGGAAACCCGCCGACTTCGGAAGGAAATCACCGTGTCAACTGCCAAACGCACCCTTGGACTATCTCTCGGAGCCGACCTCTGTTGGCCGATTTGTTATGAAGAGCTGATCCGCCGCCTCGACCTCCGGATCGCTCTCGAAGGCGAGACCCTCGAGTTCGAGGTCGAGCGCATCTCCATCGAGCCCTTCGACCTCCAGCAGCCCTGCCGCTACGACGTGGTGATCGATCGCCTGACCCATTGGTACCACACCAGTCGCGAGTGGGTAAAAAAGGCCATCATCCTCGACGGCCTCTACGTGCTCAACAACCCGTGGACCCTGCAGTCCATGGAGAAGCAGACCTCCTACTGCGCCATGATGAAGCTCGGACTGCCCGTGCCGCGCACCTGGATGGTCCCGCCCAAGTCCTACCAGGAGCACGCCGACCTGGAGCCGACACTCAAGCGGTACGCCAAGCTCTTCGACCTCTCCTCGATCGGTGAGGATCTCGGCTATCCCCTCTTCATGAAGCCCTACGACGGCGGCGCCTGGGTCGGGGTCAACAAGATCGACGATGCAGAGCAGCTGAAAAAGGCCTACGAGGAGAGCGGCACTCGGGTGATGCACCTGCAGGAGGCTGTCGAGCCCTTCGATCTCTTCGTGCGCAGCGTCGGGGTCGGCCCGCAGGTGAATTCGATCAAATACGATCCCTCGGCTCCCCTGCACGACCGCTACAAGATCGACTTCGAGTTCGCCACCGACGACGAGCACGAGCTCCTGCGCCAGCAGCTGCTCACCATCAACACCTTCTTCGGCTGGGACTTCAACTCTTGCGAGTCCCTGCGCAAGGACGGTGTCTTCCACCCGATCGACTTTGCCAACGCCTGCCCCGACTCCCAGGTCACCTCGCTGCACTTCCATTTCCCGTGGCTGGTGAAGTCGCATGTACGCTGGACGATTTTCTGTGCCGCCACCCGGCGAAAGATGCGCCAGAACGTCGACTGGGAGCCCTTCTACGAGGTGCAGCGCCGCGATCTACCCTTCCGTGAACGCCTGGAAGCCTATGCCGCAATTGCCGAAGAGCGCCTGGAAGCCGATCGCTTCCAGGAATTCTGCGACCAGCACCTCTCCCATCTCGACGAGGTCGCCCACGACTTCTTCGGCTCCGACGTCGCCAAGGGCGCCGTGCGAGCCAAGGTCGAATCTCTCTTCCCCGAGCACGAGCACGAGAAATTCACCGAGCACTTCTGGGGCCTGATCCAGTTCTGGCGCAAGACCGAATCCGACCGCATGAACGCCTGAGCCGGACACTGGCTCAGGATCGATCTTTCTTCGTCCGATCGCCCTTGAACATGTCGAGCCAGCGGCGGAAAGGGTGGCGCTGGCGGTCGGGCTCCACACCTTCGGGCTGATCGAGAGGCCGGGCTCGCCAGCCGCTGTGCTCGGGGCAGAGCTCTCGCGGCGGGTGGTCGGCGAGGAAGACCTCGGCGACGACGGTAGGGCAGCGGTCGGTGGCGAGGCCACCGGTGCCGGGATCGATACGAACGACCAAGGTGCCCTCGGGACGCTCGAAGTCTTCGAATCCTCCCGGCGGACGCATTCTGTAGTTGAACCGCGTCCAGATCGGCAGGGCGGCACGGGCCCCCGAGAGGCGGGTCTTCTGGTTGTCGTCGTACCCGACCCACACCACCGTGGCCCGGCGCGGGGAGTAGCCGGCGAACCAGCTGTCGCGACGACTGTTGGTGGTGCCGGTCTTGCCGGCGAGGGGATCCATGAGCCCCTGCTTCCTCGCGCCGCGGCCCGTGCCGTGGTCGAGCACCCCCTGCAGCACGGCCGTGACCTGGAACGCAACCTCGGGATCGAGCACCTGGGTCGGCGGCTGGGATTTCGAGCCCTGGACGGGTTTTCCACTGCGGTCGAACACGGCCACCAGCCCATGGGCTCGCGGCCGGCGACCCGAGCCGGCCAGGGTTCCGTAGACCACCGCCATTTCCAGGGGCGAAACCTCCACGGCTCCGAGAGCGAGGGCGGGGAAAGGATCGAGAGGCCCTTCGATGCCGAGGCGTCGCGCCATCTGCACCACTCGCTCCAACCCTACCTCCTGCGCCAGGCGCGCGGTGGGCACGTTGAGGCTCTCCTGCAGGGCCTGGCGGACGGTCACCAGGCCGCGGTACTTGCCGTCGGAATTCTGCGGGCTCCAGGTGCGGCCGGCGAGGCGGACGGTGTAGGGCCCGTCTTCCAGCAAGGTCGCGGGGGTGGCGATCCGCTGCTCGAAGGCGGCGGCGTACACGATGGGCTTGAACACGCTGCCCGCCTGGCGACGAGCCAGAGACACCCGGTCGTATTGAGAGAGGCCGTAGCTCCTGCCACCGACCCAGGCGAGAATACCGCCGTCCGTGGGGGAGAGGGAAACCAGAGAAGCCTGTAGCGGCGAGCCGGAGCCCCGGCCTTTTTCCCAACCTTTTTCCAGGGCCTCGATTCCCCAGGCAACGGCTTCCTCGGCCGCCAGCTGATCGGGGAGAGAGAGGGTCGAGTGCAGCTGGTACCCCGCGTCGCGTAGGGAGCTGATCCCGAATCGGCGCCCGGCCCGGCCTTCGATCCAATCGGCGAAGTAGGGCGCCTGGCGAACCACTCGCGGGCCGGGGGCGAGGATCACCGACTCCGCGCTGGCCCGCCGGGCTCGCTCCTCGGTGGCCCACTTCAGCTGCACCAGGCGCCCCAGCACCACGTCGCGCCGAGCCTTGGCGGCTTCGAGGTCCGCCAGGGGAGAGAGGTTCGCCGGAGACTGGATCATGCCCGCCAGCAGCGCCGACTCGCCCAGGGAGAGCTGCGCCGGCTCCTTGCCGAAGTAGGCCCAGGCGGCGGCCCCGACTCCCATCAGGTGCACATTGCCCGAACGCCCCCAATAGATCTCGTTGAGATACGCCTGCAGGATGTCGCGCTTCTCGAAGCGGATTTCCAACATCACCGCCAGCAGCGCCTCCCGCACCTTGCGGACCAACCGACGCTCGTGGCTGAGGTAGAGATTCTTCACCAGCTGCTGGGTGAGGGTGCTTCCCCCCTGGCGCACTCCCCCGGCCCAGGCATTGACCCAGGCGGCCCGCAGAATGCCGGTGAAGGAGACCCCCTTGTGCTCCAGGAATCCCGAGTCCTCGGCCGCCAGCACGGCGAGGATCAGGTCTTCCGGCACGTCGTCGAGGCTCACCGGCCGCCGCTCCTTCAGGTCGGGACCGTAGTAGGACGCGATCAGCGGCACCGCCACTCGAACCGCCGAGAGCCCGCGTTCGTTGCCGGCGAGACGCAGAGAGGCAATGGAGCCACCCCGCAGGTCGACCTGCAGCCGGTCTCCCCCCTCCTCGCCACCGGGAGTCGGGAAGAAACGCCGGAGGATCTCGATTCGTTCGCCGTGGGCGACAAAGGAGCCGGGAATCTTCGGTGGGCCGTCCGAGCTCTGCCGGTATCCCAGGGACTTCAGCTCGGTGACCAGGCCGTCCGCGGTCGTCGGGCTCCCGACCCGCAGCTCGGCCGGGCGCCCGTAGAGACGCGAAGGCTGTTTCTCGGGAATCGACCCGAACTGCCCGACCAGCTGCCAGAACGGCCAGATCAACCAGGCGGTGAGCGCCAGGCCTACCAGCAGCAAGGCCAGCAGAGCGGTGGTGAGCCGGCGGCCACGGTGGCGGGCACGGGTTCGTTTGCGACGGTTGGGTCGTTTCTTGGCCATGAAGATCAGCGTCCGAGTGGGCTTCGCCCGGAATCCTTGCACATCCAGTGCCCGAATCGCTGCCCACACTTCCGTGCATCGATCCGAGTCGCAGCCCGAATCGGGCTTGAGAGCTCGTGGCGCTTCGGTCCTGATATCCTCTGCCGCGCCATGATTTCGTTCTCCAACATCGGAAAGTCCTTCGGCCAGCAGGTTCTGTTCAACGGAGTCTCCTTTCAGTTCACTCCTGGCAACCGCTATGGCCTGGTAGGGGCCAACGGGTCCGGCAAGTCCACCTTCCTGAAGATGATCTCCGGCCAGGAGCCGCCCAGCGAGGGCACCCTTTCACGCCCCAAGCGCCTCCAGCTCGGCGTCTTGAAACAAGATCACTTCGAATACGAAGATGTTCCCATCCTTCATGTGGTGATGATGGGCAACGAAGAGCTCTGGTCGGCGATGGCGGAGAAGGAGAAGCTTCTCGAACACGCCGACCAGAGCTTCGACACCGACCGCTACGCCGAGCTCGAAGACCTCATCCTGCGGCACGACGGCTATTCTCTCGAGGCACGGGCCGGAGAGGTTCTCGAAGGTCTCGGCATTCCCACCGAGTCACATCGGCAGAACCTCTCTACCCTCTCGGGCGGCTTCAAGCTCCGGGTGCTCCTGGCTCAGGTTCTGGCCGCCTACCCCGACTGCCTGCTGCTCGACGAGCCCACCAACCACCTCGACATCCTCTCGATCCGCTGGCTCGAGAAATTCCTGGTGGAGTACCCCGGGATGTCGGTGGTGATCTCCCACGACCACCGCTTCCTCGACAACGTCTGCAATCACATCGTCGATGTCGACTACGAAACGATCCTGCTCTACCCCGGCAACTACCAGGCCTTCCTCAAGGCGAAACAGGCCGAGCGGGATCGCAAGGAAGCCGAGATCAACAAGCGGGAGCGGGAGATCGCCGACCACCAGGCCTTCATCGACCGCTTCAAGGCCAAAGCCAGCAAGGCACGCCAGGCCCAGAGCAAGATGAAGCGGATGGAGAAGATCGTCATCGATCGGCTGCCGCAGACCTCGCGCCGATACCCGACGTTTCGCTTCGAGGCCTGCCGACCGAGCGGCAAGAAGGTGCTGAGTGTCAAAGGTCTGTCGAAGTCCTATGGCGAGAAGAAGGTTCTCGAAAACGTCTCGCTGAGGATCGACCGGGGCGATCGGCTGGCGATCATCGGGCCCAACGGCATCGGCAAGTCGACCTTCTTGAAAATCCTGATGGACGTGGTCGAGCCCAGCGCCGGCAGCTTCGAATGGGGCTACGAGACCCACCCGGGCTATTTCGCCCAGGACCACAAGGATCTGCTGGTACCCGAGAAGTCGACGGTGGAAGGCTGGCTCTGGGACATCTGCCCGGCAGAGCCCATCGGCTTCGTCCGCGGCAAGCTCGGCATGGTTCTCTTCTCCGGCGACGAGGTCAAGAAGAAGCTCGGTAGCCTCTCCGGCGGAGAATCGGCACGCCTGATCTTCGCGCGCCTGGGAGTGGAGAAGCCGAATGTGCTGCTGCTCGACGAGCCCACCAACCACCTCGATCTCGAGGCCATCGACGCGCTGGTCGAAGGGCTCAAGAAATTCGACGGCACTCTGATTCTGGTTTCCCACGACCGCTGGTTCGTCTCCCAGCTGGCCAACCGGATTCTCGAGATCTCTCCCCAGGGAATCCAGGACTTCCGGGGAACCTACGAGGAATACGTCGAGCGCTGCGGCGACGATCACCTCGACACCGAGACGGCGGTGCTCAAGGCCCGCCGGGACAAGCGCAAATCCCGCGCGCCGGCCCCGGACCTGGACGAGAAAGAGAAACAAAAGCGCCGGAACAAGCTCGTGAAGAAGAGAGACCGGTTGACCGCGGACATCGAGACCGCGGAAGAGCGGATCAACGCCATCAACGAGATGTTCTGCAATCCCGGCTTCTTCGACAAAACTCCGGAGAAGGAGGTCCGTAAGCTCGAGAGCGAGCAGAAGGATCTCTCGACCAAGGTCGAAGAATGGATGGCGGCCTGGGAAGAGATCGAAGAATCACTCGGGGCTCTCGCAGCCGATTCCTGAGCCCGAACCGGGAGACCCCCATGACACGACAAACGCTTTCCCCCGCGGTGATCGCCCTGGTGATCGTCGGGGTACTGGCCTGCGGTGTCTTCATCTACTGGCAGCTCTCGAAGGACGGCTCCACTTCGGAAGCACCGATCGCCGAGGCTCCGAAGGCCGCGACGCCGGTACCCGAGCCAGACCCGACGCCCGCCGACCTTCCGCCCCTCGAAGAGAGCGACGGGCTCGTCCGGTCTCTGGTCGAGCAGATCTCCGAGCACCCGCGGCTGGCTCGCTGGCTGGTTTCCGATGACCTGGCGAACCGTTTCGTGGCCAGCGTCGACAATCTCGCGCGCCGCGAGAGCCCCAGGAGCCACCTCGCCTTTCTCGGTCCCGATCGCGGATTCGTGGTCGACAATCGCGACGGGCGTTTCTTCATCGCGGCGGAGAGCTTCGATCGTTACGACGAGCTGACCGCAGCGTTTCTGTCGATCGATACGGCGTCGAGTGTCGAGGTCTACCGCCAGCTCGAGCCCCTCTTCGACGAAGCCTACCGCCAGCTGGGCTACCCCGAGGGCGCCTTTTCCGACGCCCTCGCCAAGGCCCTGGATCATCTCGTCGCCACGCCGATTCCGGAGCTCCCCATCGAGGTGGAGCCCAGAGTCACCGGCTACCGCTACAAGGATCCGGCCCTCGAGGGCCTCTCTCCGGCGCAGCAGCACTTTCTGCGGCTGGGACCCGAGAACGCACGGCAGGTCCGTTCCAAGCTTCGGTTGATCAGTACGGCTCTGGGATTGAGCAAGGCGCAACGGCGAGCCGAAGATGGGTAGTCATCCCTCCCAACACCACCACCCTCACTACAAAAGCTGAGCCCCCGACGAATCGGGGGCGAAAGGAAAGAAAGCAAAGGCAAAGATCATCTGGAATATTTAGTTGAGGACGACAAGTCGGTCACCCACTCCCAACCGGGGTCGAGCCGCGGTGTGGAGCTCGAAGATAATCTCCCTCGATATGTCGATCAACAGCAAACATCAAATCAAATCCCTCCGTCATCTCGGTCTCCGGAGTTAGGGCCCCGGTGATTCCGAGAATCTTGCTGCGGCCGACACTCGAAACCGCTGTTTCCTCACTCTTGTACATAAACGCGCGAAAACCACCGCGCAGGGTTCAATCGACCCGAAATTTTTTTCGCCCAGTTTCGCCGAGAGTCGCCGGAGAGCTCACCCACCGGGCTCAACCGCGCGAGCCCGCCCGCTTGAGCGGGTCGAAACCCAGCTCTTCTCGCAGCCGGGCGAGGCGTTCGGAATCGGGCTCCCGGAGCCGCAAGGACTCGAGATCCGCCTGCAACGGAGCTTCGACCGCGATCCGCGCCAGCTCCTTCGACAAGAAGGCCATCTCCCGCTGCTCCGCGAGCTTCTTCGCCAGGGAGCGGGCGCCGCGAATCTTCAGCTCCGCGACCGCCGAGAGATCCCGGTAGATCCCCTCGAGGCTCGGCAGCTCCGTGAGCAGAGCCGCCGCCGTCTTCTTGCCGATCCCGGCCACCCCGGGAATGTTGTCGACACTGTCGCCCATCAGGCCGATGAAATCGGTGAGCTGGTCGGGGCGTACCCCGAACTTGTCCATCACTTCCTCGGGGCCGTAGCGCTCTTCCCGGGCGAAGTCGAAAACCGTTACCCGTTCGTCGACCAGCTGGGCCAGGTCTTTGTCGGAGGTGACGATCACGATCTCGGCATTCGACCCCTCCAGCTGGCGGCAGAGAGTGCCGATCAGGTCGTCCGCCTCGTAGGTTTCGTGTACGAAGGTCGTCGCTCCCAGGGCCGCCCCGAGTCGTTCACACCAGCTCAGCTGATCTTCCAGCTCCTGGGGAGGCAGCTCCCGCTGTTTCTTGTAGTCGGGATAGATCTCGTTGCGGAAGCTGGTGGTGAGGCTGCGGTCGAACGCCAGGGCGAGGTGGGTCACCGCTTCGAGGGTGATCAGGCGATGGAGGAACTGGTTGAACCCGAACACGGCATTGATCGGCGCACCCTCGGGATTCTTCATCTTCGAAGGGATCGAGAAGAAGGCCCGGAAGATGTACGGGCTCGCGTCGACCACATGGACCCGGGTCGTGGTCATCCGCCGGCTTTCAAGTACTCGATGAAGTCGGTATCGACCACTTCTTGGCCATCATTCCGCAGCGCCGCCGCGATCTGGCCGCGATGGTAGGCACCGTGCAGGGCCACATGGGTCAGGATGTCCGCCACCCGGTGCTCGAAGGGCTCGCCGCTGAACGTCTGGTAGGCGACGATCTCGTCGAAGCCGCCGGTCTCGACGATATGTTCGAGGAACACTCGAAAGGCGGCGTGGTTGGCGTTGGCCAGCTGCCCCAGCTCCGCCAGGGAGAGAGTGGGCCAGACCTTCAGCTCGGTGGGATCCTCGGCCCTCAACCTCTTCATCCAGATCCGTTCGGCCATCAATACGTGGGAGAACAGCTGGCGTGGGCGATCTCCGATCTCGGGCAGCTCTCGGAACAGCCCCAGAACCTTCTGGTCGGCCCATTCCAGATGGGCGAAAAGTCGGTGGAGTGTTAGCATCCGTTCCCCCCTTTTTCGTCTCGGAGCAGCCGATCGATTTCTGCCACCCCCTCGACTCCCGGTCTCTGCGGAGACGGCAAACCTGCCGAGCCCGAGATCGAGCTCTCTCCGAAAACCCAAGCTACTCCCGTGATTCGGCCGCCATCATAACGGATTCGGGTGCGCCCGGAGAACGACTCGCTGGCCTCCGATTCGGTGCTGCTTTATGCTCACCGTCCAGGATTTTCATCTCGCTGCCTCCAAGGAGCGAATTCTGGGTTCTCGAGTCGAGAATTCGTCTTTGGATCCACCTCGAGGGTCGCCAGTGCAACGAGCGGCTCACCAGACTTCGAAGGAGACGTCCGTGGATCATCAACACCTCTTCCCCGGCTGGCAGCGCATGGAGCAGATCGAAGATCTCTCCTCCGAAGAGCTCGACGACCTGCCCTTCGGCGCCATCCAGCTCGATGCGGAAGGCAAGATCCTCAGTTACAACCTGGCGGAGACCCAGATCAGCGGCCGCTCCCAGACCGAGGTGATCGGCAAGAGCTTCTTCGAGGAAATCGCTCCCTGCACCAACGTGCAGGAGTTCGCCGGACGGTTTCGCCAAGGTGTGGAAACGAAAGACCTGAATTTCGTCTTCCCCTACCTCTTCGACTTCCGGATGGCCCCGACCCGGGTCTGGGTTCGGCTCTTCTACAGCGAAAAGACCGATACCTGCTGGGTCTTCGTGACCCGGCAGAAGGATTCCTGAGCCCTTCTCGACCCCGGTCGTCACGACGCTCCCGCCATCGACGCTGGCGATGGCGATCCCAGTGCAGGCCGGCCAGGGGAGACGTGGCCCGGACTGGAGCTCGGGAAGAACCAACTCCAGATGGCATCTTCTACAAGCCCGGCCCCGAGTCGTCTCCCTCGCGGCTGCTCCTTCGAAGGCCTCACGGCTGTCGCGGATCCCCACGGGTGCCTCGCGATACCCCTTCGCCCGGCTCCCATCGCCGAGGCACACGCCGTCAGAGCTCGACGGTCTGGCCCAGACCTCGGCGGCGCGCTTCGGCCACCGCCACGGCACCGGCGACGATGTCCTGCACGGCCACTCCGACCGACTTGAAGAACGTCCGCTCCTCTCGATTCCGGCGGCCCAGGTCGGGGTTGCGCACCACCTCTCCGAGCTCGGTCCAGCGCTCCGGCGAGGTGACGCCAGCGCGCCTTGCGATCACCAGGTCTCCGGCCTCGGCCAGGGCTGCCGAGCGCTGGTCGACGAAGATCCGGCAGCGGCGAACGGACGCCTCGTCGACTTCCTGCATCTCGGTGGTGTAGCTCCCCACTCCGTTGAGGTGGCAGCCCGGAGCCAGCCAGTCTCCGTCGAGCACCGGGATCGCCGACGAGGTGGCGGCGCAGATCACGTCGGCACCTTCCACCGCGGCCCGGGCGCTCGTGGCCGCTTCCAGCCGGGCTCCGACCCGTGGCTCCATCTCCACCACGAAACGCGCGATCGATTCCGGCGAACGGGAGAAGATCCGTATGCTCTCGAGCTCCCGCACCGCGTCGATGGCGAGCAGCTGGGTCCGCGCCTGGGCTCCGGTGCCGATCACCGCTCCGATGCGGGCGTCGTCGCGCGCCAGCAGATCCGTGGCGGCGCCGGAGGCGGCACCCGTCCGCAGAGCGGTGAGCTCGGAGCCTTCACAGAGCGCTCGGGGAGCACCGGTCTCGGGGTCGAGCAGGACCACGAGGCCGTTGACCACCGGCAGGTCGCGCTCCCGGTTGCGAGGGAAGACCGAGACCAGCTTGGTGCCCAACCCCAGGCCGCTCACCACGGCCGGCATGTCGAGGGTCACAGCGTCGTGCTCGGGGCTCTCGATCACGGTGCGCTGCGGCACCCTGGCTTCCCCGGCCGAGAGGGCGGCGAAGGCATCTTTCATCGCCGCGACGGCACGCGGCATCGGTAGAGCTTCGGCCAGATCGGCCGCGGAGAGAATCGTCAGCTGCATGGTCACCTTCCAAGAAACAAACCCGATCTCGAGGCCGAGGGGCCGAAATCCCTGGCCAGGTCGAGCGCCTTGCCGGACGCAGAGACCCGGCGTGGGACTCGATCTCCGAGCCCCGGATGGGGGCTCTCCAACACAGACCGGGGGCGAGCGCATAGCGCGAGCTCCCCGGGAAGACTCTTCAGTCTCTCGACTGGCAAGCCGAGCCCTCGGTATCGGCCTGGTAGAGAGCTCCATCCTCCAGGCACAAAGCCGTGACCGGCCCGCCCCAGGCCGCACCGCTGTCGAGGCAGCGAGCGCCCGGACCCTCGAAGAGCCCGAGGGCCGCCCAGTGCCCGAAAAGCACCTGGACCCCCTCGCCGGTCTCCGCACCGCGCGCCGAGTCGATTTCGAACCATGGACGACAACCCTCCGGGGCTTCGCCGGGTGGGCCCTTGAACGAACAGGGGCGACCGGCGGCATCGAGGGTCCGTACCCGGGTGAGCATCTCGAGGGCGCCCCGGAGATCCCTGGCCTCGGGATCGCTCGGCGGCCGACGGCCCAGCAGCTCTCGACACCGACCCGGATCGCGTAAGGCGGTCTCGACCTTCCGCGCCCAGACCTCGGCCTCGGTCAGCGTCCAGCGAGGATCGAGCCCGGCGTGTACGAGCAGATGGCCCTTCCGGCGATGGAGCACGGGTCGCCGCGCCAGCCAGTCGAGCAGGGCGGCGCGGTCCGGGGCGGCGAGCACGGGCTCCAGGTCGTGATCCCTGGGCCGAGGCTCGGCACACCCGCCGCCGAGAGCCAGCAGATGGAGATCGTGGTTTCCGAGCACTGCCACGAAGCGAGACCCCATTCGTGCCTCGAGATCGCGGGCCCAGCGCAGAACCCCGAGAGAGTCGGGGCCCCGGTTCACCAGGTCCCCCACCAGCCAGAGATGATCGACCTCGGGGCGAAACCCCGCTCGTTCGAGCACCGCACCGACGGCATGCCGCTGGCCGTGCAGATCACCGAGCACCCACGTGCGAGGCGTCAGCTCCACAAGTGCTGCTCGAAGAAGGCCAGCACCTTCTCCCAGGCATCTTCCGCTGCCTCGGCGTGGTAGCGGTTGCCCGAGGGGTTGGCGAAGGCGTGGTCGGCGCCTTCGTAGACGTGAATCGCCGCCGGCTTGCCGAGATCGGCCAGCGCCTGCTCGAATTCCCGCACTGTCTCCACCGGGATGCCGCCATCCTCGGCCCCGAACAGACCGAGGATCGGCGTATCGAGGGAAGCCAGACGATCGCGATCGGTTTCGACTCGCCCGTAGAAGATCACCGTGGCATCGATCTCGTCCGGCATCAGCAATGCCGACTCGAGCGACCACCCGCCGCCGAAACACCAGCCCACGGTACCGATCCGCGAGGCACCCACCTGCTCCGAGAGATAGGCGCGGGCCTGGCGGAGGTTGTCTCCCACCAGCTCGGCCTGGTCCCGGGCCTCCGTCGCCAGCTCCCGGGCGCCCTCGGGCTCGTCGGCCGAGCGGCCGAAGTAGAGGTCCACGGCCAGGGCGATGTATCCCTCCCCAGCGAGGCGATCGGCCATGGCACGGATGTTGTCGTTCAGGCCCCACCATTCGTGGATCACCAGCACCGCGGGGCGGCCGGTCTCGGCCGGGGAGTCGTCGACCGGCTCGGGGCGAGCGAGGTACCCGCGCACTTCCGTACCCGCCACGTTGGCATAGGCCACTTCCTGGCTCACCACCGGCTTCTCGGGCGCCTGCTCGGCCGCGGGGCTGGGCTCGGTGTTGTCGTCGGCGTGCTCCTGGGCCATCCGGTCGGCGAAGTCGTCTTCGGCAGATGGCGATCCGCAGCCCAGAGTCGTGAGCAGAACGAGGATCAAGGTCGCGACGAAGAGTCGCGGGCTATGGGCTCTGACGTCGTGGTGCATTACTTTCTCCTGGTCTTCGTCTGTCGAGGGCCGAGTCTTCCGCCGCTTCCGGGTGCTGCCGTCTTCGACCTCATCTTCCCTGGCGCCGGTGCAACCAGCGGAACCGCAGAATCTCGGCGAGCATTCGTGGCGGATCGAGCAGTGGCCGCACCGTGGAGCCTTCGGCATTTTCCCAGGTCACCCCGACCTCGACGATCCGGTGGCCGGCCCGCCGGGCGAGCCATACCAGCTCGACATCGAAGGCGAAGCCGGGGGTCACCATCTCGGCGAAGAGCTGTCGGGCCAGGGGGCCGTCGAGAAGCTTGAATCCGCATTGGGTGTCGTTGATTCCCCAGACCCCGAAGAGCCGCAGCAGCTTGTTGAAGGTCTTGCCCATGAGCTCCCGGTAGTACGGCTGTCGGCGGGTGATCTTCGCCCCGGAAACCGCCCGGCTCCCGAGAATCACCGGCGCTTCGGCACACTGTGACTCCAGGGTCTCCAGATCTTCGATCGGCGTCGAGAGATCGGCGTCGGACAGCAGGACCCATCGGCCCCGGCTCACCATGACTCCGGCCCGCACCGCGGCCCCCTTGCCGCGGTTTTCCGGAAGGCGAACCACCCGCACGCTCCGGGCCGAGAAACGCTCGCCTACCTCGGCAGTATCGTCTCGGCTGCCGTCGTCCACCACCAGCACCTCGAAGGGCTCGCCACGCCCGGTGAGGTAGGCAGTGACCTTTTCCAGACTGGCTCCCAGACGACGTTCTTCGTTGAACGCCGGGATCACTACGGAAATTCTGGGCTCTTCGGCGTCGGTAGTCGGCATCGGGTTCGGCTTGCAGGCAAGAAAGGGGGGCAGATACTATCATCCGCAGCCGAGCGTCTGGCCGTGGATGAAACGACGCTCCGAACCTCAGAACGAACGGAGACTCCAACATGGCCGAATCCTTTGCATTGCGCAGCCACGCTCCCGTGTCTGCCCTCGACGTCGACTCCCGAGCCGCCTTCATCACCAAGACCTACCAGCATCTGCTGGCAGCGATCTTCGGTTTCACCGCGATCGAGGTGGCCCTCTTCACCACCGGCCTGGCGGAAAAGATCGCGTACGCCATGCTCAGCGTGAACTGGCTGTTCATTCTCGGCGCCTTCATGGTGGCCAGCTGGCTGGCCTCTCGCGTGGCCCACAACGCCGAGTCGGTGGGCACCCAATACCTGGCCCTCGGCGGTTTCGTGGTGGCCGAAGCCCTGATCTTCGTGCCCCTCCTCTTCCTCGCCAATCAAATGGCCGACGGCGTCATCCAGAGCGCCGCCACGGTCACCCTGATGGGCTTCACCGCCCTCACCGCCGTCGCCTTCGTCACCCGCAAGGACTTCTCGTTCTTGCGTGGCGCCATCCTGTGGGGCGGCATTATCGCCCTGGTGCTCATCGTCGCCGGCGGCATCTTCGGTTTCCACCTCGGAACCTTCTTCTCCGTCGCCATGGTGGCCCTCGCCGGTGCCGCCATCCTCTACGACACCTCCAACGTCTTGCACCACTTTCCCCAGGACCGCTACGTGGCCGCTTCTCTCCAGCTCTTCGCGTCCGTGGCCCTCATGTTCTGGTACGTGCTGCAGCTCTTCATGTCGCGCGACTGAGAGCGAGCCCTTGTCCGATGAAAAAGGCGGCCGGTTGGCCGCCTTTTTCGTTTTCGGCGAATCGAGGTCTCGAAGGCTCTTCCCACCCATTCGAGCGACCGGATTACCGGACAGCTCTCGATAGAAACGAATCGATCCGCTCGGGCTCAGCCGCCAGAGTCGAAATCATGGGAGGTCTGGTCACCGGTTCGATGACGTCGACCAGACCCACCACTCTCCAGTCCCCACCCGAGAGCTCCCGCACCGCCACCTGGTAGATCACCAGGCGCAGGGACTCGAGGTCGCGGCCTCCCGAGGCCAGGCTGGTGGCCCAGCGTTCCCGGACGGCGGTGGCGGAGCCGTCGTTGACGGCGATGCGGTCGAGGGTGCGGCCGAGCTGGAAGCTGAGACGCTCGCCGAAGCCGGCGGCGCTTCCCCAGCCGAGATCGGCGGTGGAGAAGACGTTGCTGAAGCTGTCGCCGAGGAGCAGGATCTCGGCTCGGGGATCGGCCTGCCAGGGGCGGCCGTCGAAGGTGGCGACCTTCTGCAGCCGGGCTTCTACCTCGTCGGGCCAGGGCTCGGGCCATTCGAGAAGTCGCACCAGATCACCGGTTCCGACGATCGATTCGGACGCCTCGCGCCAGGCTCGGCGGGGTGCTTCGAAAGCCAGGCCCAGATCGTCGATTCGCGTCCCGACGACCCTGGCGACGGCGTCGACCAGCTCGGGGCTCCAGTGAGAATCGGTGCGCAGGAAGCTGGCCGTACCGGCATCTTCCAGCTCGGCCGCGACCTCGGTCGCGTCGACCACGTGCACCCCCGCCCGCTCCAGGTCGGCACGAAAGGCGCCGAACGACGGGTTGTGCAGCACCGGACCATCGCTTTCGGCGGCGGCGGGCGACAGCGCTCCGGGTCGAGCCATGGCCTTGGTGGGTACTGCCAGGAGAAGCAGCGAAATCCCGCGTGTTTGGAGCTGCCGGTGCAGATCGAGAATCGCCGGTCGCGGATCGGGCACGGGCGGCTCGAGCCATGAAGGCCCCCCGCGGGAACGGGCTCTCAAGATCTCCGGAGCGAGGAAGGGCGGACCCACCACGTAGTCGAAGCCCGGGCGAAAGAAGAGCCAGCCATCATCGCCCAGGAGCACCTTGGTGTTGCCGACTCCGCCAATGTTCGTCATCAACTGCTGGACCCGGGGCAGGGCCGCCTCGAGCAGGGGAGAGCCCTCTTCGAGCTGCCTCTCCACCTGGTCGATCGCCGCCTGCAGCTGGCGGTTGGTGGCCAGAGGGGATTGGGTGAAGAGCTCGGAAGGCACCCGGACGAGGGCGGAGACCAGGGTCCCCCAGGGATCCACCGAGGGAGGCCAGCCGGCATGCCGGACCAGGGGAACCAGCAGCAGGCCCCCAAGGAACAACGCCACCCAGAACGCCGCCTGCCGGGGCGAAAGATCTTCGGCCGTCGAGGCCCTGGGATCTGGAAACGCAGAGCTCATATCGGCCTTCAAAAGATGAAGTAGATGAACGGGTTGTAGCCCTGGGTCTCCATGAGCACCAGGCTCACGGCCAGGACCAGGGCACAGAAGCCCATCTTGGCCGGCGTCGATCGATGCAGGAAACGCCCGGCCCGCGGGGCGCCCCAGGTGATCGAGATCGCCACGGCCAGGATGAACAGGAAGTAGGGACGGTAGAGCAAACCCCCGAGCAGGGCTTCCTGGGGAGTCGACCCACCCAGACCGGCCATGGACGCCAGGTAGCGACCGGCGGCGGGCAGGTCGGAGGCGCGGAAGAAGACCCAGCCCACCAGGACGGCCAGGAAGACCCCGGCGTTGCGCAGGGGCCCGGGCAAACGCCCCCAGACCGACTCCCGGCCCAAGGCTCGCTCCCCGGCCAGCAGCAGACCGTGGTAGGCACCCCAGACCACGAAATTCCAGGCCGCGCCGTGCCAGAGCCCCCCGAGCAGCATCACCAGGAGCAGATTGCGGTAGGTCTTCCGGCTCCCGAGGCGGTTGCCCCCGAGAGGAATGTAGAGGTAATCCCGCAGCCAGCGGGAGAGCGACATGTGCCAGCGCTGCCAGAACTCGGCGAACGAGCGGCTCCGGTAGGGGGAGTCGAAGTTCCGAGGCAGCGAAAAACCGAAGAGAAGGCCGAGGCCCAGGGCCATGTCGGAGTATCCACTGAAGTCGAAGTAGATCTGGAAGGCATAGGCCAGGGCACCGACCCAGGCGTCGAGGGTCGATACCGACGCCGCGCCGAAGGTGGCATCGGCCAGCTGCCCGCAGGGATTGGCGATCAACACCTTCTTGCCCATGCCGAGGGAGAAGAGCGCCAGCCCCCGGGCCGCGCGAGCCAGGGAGTGGCTTCGCTCCTGGAGCTGCTCGGCGACCTCCTTGAAACGCACGATCGGCCCCGCCACCAGCTGCGGAAACATCGAGACGAAGCAGGCGAAGTCGACGAAGCTGCGCAGGGGCGCCACCCGCCGACGGTAGACGTCGATCGTGTAGCTCATCGACTGGAAGGTGTAGAAGCTGATGCCGAGGGGCAGGGTGACCCGCAGCGCCAGATCCGGGGCCAGGGCCGAGAGATCCACGCCCACCCGATCCGCCGCCTCGACCCAGGCCGCCAGGGTGTCGGCCGCCAGGTTGAAGTACTTGAAGAAACCCAGGAGCGTGAGGTTCGAGCCCACCGAGAGCAGCAGCCAGAGCTTGCGGCGCGATTCGCTCTCTTCTCGCCCCAGCGCCAGGCCGCAGGCGTAGTCGACGCAGGTGGAGAAGAGCATCAGCGCCAGAAACGCGGGGTTCGCCCAGCCATAGAAGAGATAGCTGAGCAGGGCGAGCATCAGGTTTCGGGCCCCTCGCGGCGCCAGGAAATAGGCCCCGAGAGCGAAGGGCAGGAAGTAGAAACAGAAGAGGTGGGAGCTGAAGACCATGTTCGGCCCGTGGCCTCCGCGGCGTCAGGGATCCACCTGGGGGGAGTACCAGAGACGCCCGACCTGCGAGTCGAGACGGTCGGACAGGTAGAGGCTCTCGAGAGGTGGATGCCCGGCGAAGGGCTCGAGGTCGAGCTCGACCACCGCCCCCGGCACCCGCCGCCCGACCGGCAGGGTCTCTCCGTCGGCCAGCACCCGATGAGCCACCCGCAGGGAAACACCCGGCTCGACCGCAGTGCCCGCGAGCACCGCTTCGACCCGGTATTCGAACAGGGCCAGGGCGTCGCGGTACGGAGAGATCTCCTGCAACGTCGGCGTGGGGGAACGACGCACCAGCCGGGCGCGGACACGCAGGGGCGCGGGCACGGTCCGTTCGGCCAGCTGGCGACGATACCGCAATGCATTCTCCGCCACTTCCTCCGTCGGCAACGCTCGCTGGTAGAGGGCGATGCCTTCCACCGTTCCGTGCCAGCTCGCCTTGCCTCCGACCTCGCCACCGAAGACCAGGGGACGGCGGCGCCAGTGGAGGAAGCCCGAGCGCACGGTGTCGGTCGAGAGAGTTTCTCGTCCATCGAGATACGCCCGGAGCTGCCCCGGGGTGTAGGTGATCGAGAGGTGGTGGGGCTTCCCCGGCTCCAGAGTCCCGACCCGTGGACGAGGCCGACTCTCTCCCGGCGGAAGGTTCTTGACGGTGAAGAGCACGAAGTAGAGCTCTCGGCCCTGCTGCTGCAGCACGAAGCTCCGATCACCGGGCGCCCCGAAGGCCACGATCGTTTCGGGCTCCGCCGATTCCCCGGCAGCGGAGAGGGTGATCTCCAGCGAGAGCTCGTTGGTGGCCCGGCAGCCTCGCAACAGGCGCCGGGCGGACGCATCGTCGGCCCGGAGTCGCCCTCCGGCCAGGACGCCGCGGAAGTAACGGTCGAGCCAGGCTCGCCCCGACGGTTCGAGCAGGCAGGTCACCTCTTCCTCCGACCCCGGGTCCCACACCCGGTTGCCGCGGTCGTCGGCCTCCCAGAGAAAGACCAACCCTTCCCGCCGGCTCGGCCAGGTGGGAGGCGCCAGGTCCACCGCCGTTTCGGGCAACAGGTTGGGGCGCTGCGCCCGATCGCGCACTCCGCGAAACAGGAGCAAGTCTCGGCGGGTGAGCTCGGCGGCCAGCTCGATCTCCAACGATCGCTGGTCGCTCCCCGGGACAACGC
>CAZMEL010000015.1:0-54712 GCA_964565225.1 uncultured Thermoanaerobaculia bacterium
GCTCGAGCCACGAAGGGGGTCTTCCGGGCCCAGCTGCGATCATTTCAAGATCGCGTGGAGGCCGAGTCGGTCGCCGCGGAGCTGGCGGAGCAATACTCCGAGGTGCTGGCGGGCGTCCGGTCGGTGGTCGAACAGGTCGAGCTGGAAGGCCGGGGCACCTGGTTTCGGGTGCAATTCGGTGAGTTCGAGGAGGCCTCCGCCGCCCGGCGGCTCTGCAATCGCCTCGCGGCGGCGGGTCTCGAAGGATGTTGGGTCGCGCGGGGTGTTGGGGAGCCGTAGGATCGAATGAAGCAAGCCACGACTCTCTTCCTCTGCCATGCCCTGGGTCTGCTGCTGGCGATCCCGAGCCTGGAAGTCGCCGCAAGCTCGACCATCGATCTCCTGGAGGAGGCGAGGGCTCGTGCCGGGCGCGGCGAAGATCTCCAGGCCACTCCCTACTACCGCCAGGTGCTCGGTCGGGCCGAGGCGGAGCTGGGAGAATCGTCCGTGGCACTCTCCCGGCTGCGTCTCGAAGTGGGGGCCCTGCACCTGCGCCAGGGGCGCTTCAACGAAGCGAAGGCGCTCTTCGAGAACGCCGCCTCCACCTTCGAGACCGTGCTGGGCGAGCAGGACCCTCAGCTGGCCCTGGCGCTGGCCGGGCTGGCCGCGGTGAGCCTGAAGCTGGGGCAGACCGAGCAGGCGAAGGGTTTCTGGACCCGTACCCGGACGATCGTCGATGGGCTGGATTCGGCACCGGCAGATTCCGCCGCGGTGTTTGCGCAGCTGGCCCCCGCAACGACCGCGGGATCCCGCCCGAGAGACTCGCCGCGCACACTTCGCAATGCCCTCGAAGCCGCCGAGGCGCGAGGGGACGTGGCTGCCCAGGTCGCCACCTGGAGACGGCTCGGCACATTGCAGCAGGCCCAGGGGCGCGACGAACGGGCGGCCGAGGCCTTCGAGCGGGCTCTCGATCTGCAGCGGGAGAAGGAAGGGGATCGCTCGAGCCTGGTGCCCCGGATCGACGAGCTGGCAAGGGTCTATCATCGGATCGGAGCCTACGATTCGGCGATTTCCTGGTTGGAGATGGCGTTGCAGATCGAGGAATCACAGTCGAGCCCCGAGGATCCGCGGGTGGCCGAACGTCTGGCCCGGCTCGGTCTTCTCTGCCGCGAAGCGGGCCGGGAGGCCCGGGCCGACACCTATCTGACCCGCGCCGTGGCGGCTACCGACTCCTGGACCCGCCCCGAGCCGGTTCACAACGAAGCCGCAAGACCCGCGGCACGGCCGACGAGAGACGATCCGGTGCTGGTGGTCGAAGACTCGGGCGATCGGGAGGCGCGGGCCACGGTACCGCGGGACGAGCCCCACCGGCGGGTCGTCGAGGTGGATCGCGGGGGGCCGAATGGGGCCGGCCTTCCCGCGCCGGTGAGGTTCTGGGCACAGCTCGCCTCGCGCCAGGACGAGGGCGTGGCTCGTGCCGAGCTGGAGACACTGCGGCGGGAGCTGGTTTCGATTCTGGGCGGCCTGCCGGCCCGGGTCCAGGTGGTCGATCTCGAGGGGAAGGGAACCTGGTACCGGCTGCAGGTCGGCGCCTTCGAGCGTCGCGAAGATGCCCTTGCGCTCTGTGGCCGCCTGGCGCAGTCCGGCCACGAGAGCTGCTGGGTCACGAGCCAGCCCTGAATCGATCCGAAGATTGACCATGGAGCCTACCGTGCCCGAAGAAACCCTCTCCGCCGAAGAGATCCACGCCGCCCGCGACGAGCTCCGGGGCCGGGTGCGGGAGACACCGGTCTGGCGCTGGCAGGGCCGGGAGCTCGCCTCGTTGCTGGGAGAAGACTCCGAGGTCTTCCTCAAGCTCGAGCTCTTCCAGTTCGCCGGCACCTTCAAGCCGCGGGGCGCCCTGCTCAACATGCTGGAGCTCTCGCCGGAGCAGCTGCGCCGAGGGGTGACCGCGGTCAGCGCGGGCAACCACGCCATCGCCGTAGCCTTCGCTGCCGAGTCGCTGGGCACCTCGGCCAAGGTGGTGATGATCGAGACGGCGAATCCGGCGCGGATCGAGGCCTGCCGGGCTTATGGCGCCGAGGTGGTGATGGCGGGTGATGCCCATGCCGCATTCGAAGAAGTGCACCGCATCGAGAGGGAGGAGAAACGGGCGTTCATCCATCCTTTCGAGGGGCGGCGCACGGCGCTGGGCACGGCGACGGTGGGTCTCGAGCTGGCGGAGCAGGTACAAGACCTCGATGCGGTGATCGTTCCCATCGGCGGGGGTGGTTTGTGTGCCGGCGTGGCCACGGCGATCAAGACCTTCCAGCCGCGGTGCCGGGTATTCGGTGTCGAGCCCGAGGGGGCCGATTCCATGCACCGAAGCTTTGCCGCGGGTTCTCCCCAATCGATCGAAAGGGTCGCCACCATCGCCGACAGCCTCGGTGCGCCCTACGCCGCGCCGTTCAGCTTCTCCCTCTGCCGGCGCTTCGTCGACGAGCTGGTGATGGTCGACGACGACGCCCTGCGCCGAGCCATGGGGTTGATCTTCCGCGAGATGAAGCTCGCGGTCGAGCCGGCGGGAGCCGCCACGACCGCCGCTCTCTGCGGTCCGTTGCGGGAGACGCTGCGAGGACGCCGGGTCGGGGTGATCGTCTGTGGTGCCAACATCGACCCGGAGACCTTCGGCCGCCAGGTGCTCTGAGCCTCGGCGTTCGGCAGGACCCTTTTCATGGTGAGGGGGCTCCAGCCCCTCGATCCTCCGGCCTCAGGGGATGGTTCCCGATCGAGATCAGGGGCAGGTCAGAGCGGCTTCGCTCCCGTCGTCCAGCCGCACGCTCCAGCCCCGGGCCCAGGCAGCCACGCTCCGGATCGGGTTGCGATCCGGGCCCAGGATCCGGGGGCCGTTTCCACGAGCGAGAGCCTCGGTATCGATCAGGAGCAGCCCGTCGTCGACTCGGCGGCTCTGGCCGAAGCCGTTGGCGCCTAGGTCGAAGAGCAGGCCTTCGCCTCTGCGGATCTCACCGAGAGCGCCTTTCCTGCGGGTGAAGGTCTCCAGGTCGAGGGCGATCTCTCGTACCCCGGCCGCGTATGCGGACACGATCTCTTTCTCCTGGCGAATGGAGTCGCGGTTCTTGTCGATCCAGAGGTAGAGGTGGCGCCAGTGGCGATCGGCGGCGGAGATCTGTCCGTCGCCGTTTTCGTCGAGGAAATCGAGGGTGTTGCACTTCCGGGCGCGTCGTCGTCTTGGCGGTGGCGGCGTTTCGCGGGCTTCTGCCACCGTCTCTTCGGCCCGAGCCGCTTCTTCGCTGGCGGGTGCGGTGACGATGGGCCGGGGTGCCGATGGTGGAGTCCGGGGCTCCGATTCCGCCGTCGGCTGGGGTTGGGGAGCTGCCTTCGGGGAGCTCTCGACCGGTGGGGCTTCCAGCAGCCGGCGGATGATCTCGTCGCGGTTCTTCGCCGGTGCCGCGGCGAGCAGATCGGCGATCTGCTTCCGGAGCTCCTCGATCCGCCGGTCGAGCTCGCCTCGCTCCGGGTCGGCGGGTGGCGTCTGGCCGATCCCGGGGGCCGCGGCCACGAGAGATCCGAGCAGCAATAGACAGCAAATGACTCCACGGAACGAAGGCATGGGGGCTCTCCGGAGGTCGAGGGTGTAGACTTTGGTGGAACATCATACCGCGGTGCCCGGAGGCCCGTTGAGGGCGCTCCGTCCAGTCGACCGAGATCGGGTGTCGGCCGCCGTGGAGACCGGTTGAAACGAACTCGAAGGATCGATCATGCCAGACTCCCGTGTGTCGACCCGCAGCAAATCCCATCCCTGGCTCCGAGCCTGTCTCGTCGGTTCCCTCCTGGTGTCGTGCCTGCCGCTCCTGGCGCAGGAGAACCCCAGGTTCCGGGCCTGGAATCAACCGGTGGAGCCGTTTCGGATCATCGGCAATATTTACTATGTCGGCGCCAACGACATTACCTCGTTCCTGATCGCGACTCCGGAAGGGCACGTGGTGATCGACGGTGGATTCGTCGAGACGGCACCGATCATTCTCTCCGGCATCGAGCAGCTGGGTTTCGAAGCCGAAGACGTGAAGATCCTGCTCAACAGTCACGCCCACATGGACCATGCCGGAGGTCTGGCGGCCCTCCAGGAAGCCACCGGCGCCCAGGTGATGATTCACGAGAAAGACGCCGATCAGGTGGAGCGGGGCGGTAGAGGTGACTATCTGCTCTCCGACGAGGACGCGGCCTTTCCCCCGGTAACGGTCGACCATCGACTCCAGGACGGCGAGAAGGTCACCCTCGGTGGGGTGACGCTCACCGCGTTGCACACCCCCGGGCATACGCCGGGTTGCACCAGCTGGTCTCTGGAAGTCGAAGAAGGTGGCCGTACCTACTCGGCGCTCTTCTTCTGCAGCCTGACGGTGCTCCCCGGGGTGAGCCTGATTCAGGAACCCAGCTACGAAGGGATCTCCGACGACTACGCGCGGTCCCTGCGGGTTCTGAAAGCCGCGCCCTGCGACGTTTTCCTCGCCGCACACGGCGGTTTCTTCGATCTGCAGAAGAAGAGCAGGATCCTGGAAAGAGGAGAGTCGGAGGAGAATCCCTTCATCGATCCGCAGGGTTGCCAGAAGTACCTGGACTACAGCACCAAGCAGTATTGGAGTCAGCTGGAGACCGAGATGGAAGCCATCGGTCCGCAAGATTCCTGATGTCGACAGAGAGCCTCGGTCAGCCCGGCCTGGATCCGGCGCCCGGTCGACCCACCGGCAAGGAGCCGGCTCTGGTCTATGGGATCGATGATCGGCCGCCGCTCTCCGAGGCGTTGCCCCTGGCCTTGCAGCACCTGGTGGCGATGCTGCTGGGGAACATCACACCACCGTTGATCGTCGCCGGAGCCCTGGGGCTGGCGACCGGGGACTCCGCGCTGCTGCTGCAGATGGTCCTGATCATGGCCGGGATCGCCACCGTGGTGCAGGCGTACCCGGTGGGGCCGGTCGGCGGCAGGATTCCGATCATCATGGGTACGAGCATCGCCTTCGTGGGCGGGATCATCACCATCGGCAAGGAGTTCGGGTTGCCGGCGGTCTTCGGAGCGTGTTTCGTGGCCGCCTTCGTCGAGGTATTTCTGGGGTTCGGCATCGGGCGCCTGCGACGTTTCTTCCCTCCCCTCGTCAACAGCATCGTGGTGATGTTGATCGGCCTCACGCTGATCCCGGTCGGGGTCGACTACGCCGCGGGAGGGGTGAAGGCGGCCGACTATGGCTCGGCGCAGAACCTCGGGGTCGCCGCTCTGGTGTTCCTGGTCACCCTGGTCTGCCACCAGTACGCTCGGGGTTTCGTGAGCTACGCCAGCATGCTCTTCGGCGTGGTCGCGGGGTATGCAGTGGCGGCCTTCCGGGGCATGGTGGATTTCGGTCCCATCGCCGCCGCGGGGTGGCTCTCCCTGCCGCGGCCCCTGGCCTTCGGTTTCGAGCTGCACTGGACTCCGATCCTGATCATGGCCTTCGTCTATATCGTCAGCAGCATGGAGACCCTGGGTGATATCTCCGGCGTCCTGGCGGCGGTGGGGCGCGAGCCCACGGAGCGGGAGCTGCGTGGAGGGTTGGTGGCCGACGGTGTCATGAGCGGCCTCGCCGCCCTGATGAGCGCCTTTCCCAATACCTCGTACTCCCAGAATGTCGGCCTGATCAATTTCACCGGCGTCGCCAGCCGCCACATCACGGCGATCGGTGGGGTGCTCCTGGTCGCGATGGGGTGTATTCCCAAGATCGGTGCGATCTTCGCCACGATCCCGGCGCCCGTGATCGGTGGCGGGGGAATCATCATGTTTGCGATGATCTTCGCCAGCGGAGCGGCGATCTTCCACCGGAGTGTGGAGCTGAGCCAGCGCAATCTGGTGATCCTTGCGGTAGCGATGGGATTGGGGCTGGGCGCCGAGCTTCGGCCGCAGGTGTTGATGCTGCTGCCCGAAGATCTTCGCGCCTTCTTCGGCTCGGGATTGATCACCGGCGGGCTGACCGCTCTCCTGCTCAACGCCGTATTGCCACAGGCCCCCCGGCGGCTCAGCGCCGCTTCTGATCCTTGAGCTGGTCGCGCAGCTCCTTGAAGTACGCCTCCACCGGTTCAGAGATCTCGATCTTCTCGGTCGGCCCCCGATCTTCTCGGAAGAGCGCGCGCGCCCTGTGGCCCTCGCTCGCCGAGGATGCGCAGCCGCGGAGGGCGGGCAGTAGCTCCTTGCGGAGCTCCCCGGCGCTGGAGAACCGGTCGTCCGGGTCGCGGGCCAGGCAGCGCCGGAGCACGGCTTCCAGCTGCGCGGAGTGGGGGCCATCGAAGGGAAGGGAGAAGCTCTCCAGCGACTCGATGATCTCCATCTGCGTGCGCCCGTCGAAGGGGCGGCGGCCGAGCAAGGTCTCCAGGGCGATCACGCCCACGGAGTAGAGATCGGCTCGTTCGTCGGTCTCTTCGCCGAAGACCTGCTCCGGGGCCATGTAACCCAGGGTTCCCAGCACCACTCCCGGAAGGGTTCTCGATCGGCGATCGAGCTCGGGCCGGGTCTTGATCTTGGCGATCCCGAAATCGAGAAGCTTGACCGAGGACTTACCGTTCCGACTGAGGATGAAGACATTGCCCGGCTTGAGGTCTCGATGAACGACCCCCAGGGCATGGGCGGCCTCCAGCCCTTCGAGGATCTGGTCGAGCCATCGGGCGAGGGTCGACGGGGCGATTGGGCCCTGCCGCCGCAGGGCGCTGCGCAGGGTGGTTCCTCGCAAGAGCTCGAGCGCGATGAAGAAATTGCCCACTGCGGTCTGGCCGTAATCGTAGATCGTCACGATGTTCGGGTGACTGAGCTGGGCGACGACCCGGGCTTCCTGAGCGAACCGCCGCTGGACCAGGGGGCTCTCCAGCGAAGCCCCGAGCAGAACCTTGACCGCCACCTGGCGATCGAGGTGCAGATCGTTGGCCTCGTACACCGAGCCGATGCCACCTTTCCCCAGAACCTTGTCGAGTCGATATCGCTTGTCGATCAAGCGTTCGACGGGCACCGCGAGGACCACCTCCGAACCGTCTTCGGAGCACTCTTCGACGCCGGAATCGAAACACGTGCCACAGACCGGGCACTCCCGGACCAGGTTGATCTCCCGGTCCTGGAGCCGGGCGAGGACTTCCCGCTGCACCCGGCTCTTCTCGTCCAGCTGGGTCTGCAGGCCGATGTTCTCGAACGACAGGGCGATCTGGCCGGCGAGGGAGTGGAGAAGGCGAAAATCCTGCTCTCCGTAGGAGGCTTCGGAGCGTTTGTCACCGAGCAGCAGAAGCCCTACCAGATCCCGGCGGCTATCGTTCACGGGAACGATCAGGCGGATTCCCAGGTCGCGCAGCCAGGCCTGCTCTTTCTCGGGAAGCAGGTTTTTCAGGTCGCGCGGGAACAGCAGAATGCGTCCGCTTTGCTCTGCAACCGGCAACAGCGTGAAGTGAGGAGGGATCTCTCGGATCTCGGAACCGACTCCGGATCCGGTCCGATGGCAGAGCGACAGGATTTCCGAGGTGTCGCGCTGGAAGAAGACGTGCAGGCTCTGGGGGTGGAATGCCGCTTCGAGATCTCTGCAGATCAAGGCCGAGATCGCTTCGATCGAATCGAGCTGGCGGATCTCCTGCGCCAGGGAGTGAAGGATCTTCCGATGGCTTCGGGCCTCGAAGACGATCGCGGTGAAGATGGCCAGGGGAAAGAAGAGCACCACCAGCGAGAACAGTGCGGTATTTCCCGGGAGTGGATTTCGGCCGAAGAGAGTTGGCAGGGCGAACGAGTAGGTATAGGCCATCCACGGCAGGAGACCGCAGAGAGCGATCCGCGCCTGGCTCCGCCCCTGGATGTCGGGATAACGGAGGGCGGGTTGGGCGAGGAAGACGACCAGCAGGGTCGCCCATCCGGGAAGCACGAAGAGATCGAAGTGGCGCTCCATCGCCGTACGGGACCAGGGCAACCAATAGGTGTCCGCCAGCTGATCGACGAGGAATGTCGACCAGCCCACAGCGGCCACGAAGGCCCCGGTTCCGTAGAAGAGTGGAACCAACCAGGGATGGCGGGCGACCCAGGGGTGGCGCGCCGGAATGAGACTGGCCAGGTGCAGGGTGATGGCGATCTCCAGCCCGGTGCAGAGATAGAAGCAGGAATCGCGAATGAAATAGAGCCAGGGGTCGATGATTCCGCCCAAGCCGATCGCGAGCTCGAAGGCGACCAACATTACGAACAGCCCGAGGAGTCGGCTGCGTAGAGCCGCGGGGCGCTGGAAGAGCAGCAGGGACCCGGGGATCAGGCAGCAGAGCAACACCGTGCCGACGAGAAGAGGTGTCGCCCAGTCCATGGGAATGCCGGGGTCGACGAAGATCTCCAACTGTGCTTCGCCTCGCTGGACCAGAAACCGAGCCGGCGTGCCACGCTCGAATTTCGACGCCGGCTGCGCATAGTCGGCATGGCGGGTGATCCGGTGGCCATCGACCTCCAACACCACGTCACCAGCCAGCAGGCCGCTCTTCTCGGCCGGGCTCATGGGCTCGACACCGGAAATGCGGACGCCTCCGGAGAGCTCTTCGGCGCTGAATCCCATCCGGTGATCGGCGCGATTCTTCATCGCTCCGACCTGGAGGAAGAACAGACCGAGCAGGAAGGCCGAATAGAGACCCAGGGCGACGAGGGTGACTCGCCGTCGCCGGCTGCCGGCTTCGTCGCGGAAGCTGGGAAGGGCCGGGAGATCGAAGAGAGGGCGTGCCAGGAAAGCCGGGAGCTCCGAGAGCGGAGTCGGGATACCGGTTTCTGGCGTAGGAGTCGGTAGCGGTCCGCCGGTATCGGGCGGTAGGACCGAGGGTAGCGGGCGATCGACGGCGCTCGGGTACTCGTCGAGGTACCAGCGGATCACGTTTTCCAGGGCCTGGAGACAGGGGAGCACGTCGGCTTTCGAGAGCCAGGAGGCTGGGTCGGTCTCCGGTGTCGCGACATCCGTACCGAAAGCGAGGATGGCCTGGAGCTGGAGCCGGATTCGCGGTGGAATCTCGCCGGCCACGGCCGTGAGCAGCTGCGGTAGATCGTGGGTTTCCGGCGGGTGATGCCGGAAGGCCTTTTCGTGGATGGACAGAAGCAGCTCGCGAGTCACGGCCCGCGCCTGCTCGAGAGCCAGGCACGGTCGTTCCTCGAGCAGGCGGGGGATCTCTGCCGCCAGGACGGTCCAGCTCACCGCTGTGACCCCCTGTGGCGGAGAGACTCCAGAGACGGCTCCGCCCGCCTCCGAAGGGAAAGGCTTGGACTCCTTGTCTCGATCTTCTGCTGAAGAGCGAGCAGAAAGAAAAAAGCTCCGGGCCAAGAGATCATAGATTGCGATTCTATCGAACCCGTGGTTCAATGGTGGGTGGCTTCTCCAGATCGGGAAACGAACCGCCGTTCTCGGCAAGGGTCGGGCTATTGCCGATGTTGGGGTTGCAAGAGTCTAAGACATTGACTACAATGAATAAGCCTCTAGTCCTTTCCTTATCCCTTCGGTGCGCGACGGCGGAATCCGCTCGAGAAGCTGGCTTCTGTCGATCATGGATATGATGTTTCAACCTGCCCCGTCTCGGCCGGGTAGGTCGCTTGCACGTTCGTCGTTGTCGAGAGATGGGTCTCGGCAGAGATGAATACCGCCAATATGGATCACGAAGGCTCTGTGATCTTCGGATTCCACTGCTCGAGGAGACCCAATTCATGTTTCGGATTCTGCCCGCGGCTCTAAGCCTGCTATCGATCCTCGGAACCTCTACGGCCGTGTTCGCCTTCGAGCGTCCCGAGCGGCCGGACCGATCCGAGCAGCCGTTCGTCGGCGGTCCCGGTTTCGATGTCGAAAAAGACAGCGCGACCGACCCGGCTGGGGATACATTCGGCACCGGACCCACCCAGATCGACCTCAGTGGCCTCTCTGCCGAGGTGGTAGGCGCCAACCTCGTGATCGAGCTCGATTTCCACGGCACGATCCAGCCGCCGGACGGCGATGGCGCCAATGCCATCGACGCCCTGATCGACATCGATGTCGACCAGAACGGCGCTACCGGCGGCTTGGCCTGGACCGATACCCTCAGTCCCGCCGCGACGACCGGTATGGGAATCGAGTTCTATGTCGACATCTTGAGCCTCGCCGACGGAACCGTCTCGGTGCTCAACGAGAACGAGGACGAAGAAGGGCGGGCGCCGGTGTCCTTTACCTCCAACTCGTTCACCGTCACGATACCTCTCACCATCCTTCAGGACGAAGGTGCGGTGAACGTGGCGGCCGTGGTCGGCACGCAGGGTGAGACCACCGACAAGGCTCCGAACAACGGCACGGTCGCCTCCGGCGAACCGCCGGGAGGCCAGACCTCCATTCTCCTCAACGGTGACCGCTTCCGGGTTTCGGTCCAGTGGAGCGCCGTGGAATTTCCCGAAGGCCCGGCCTTCGTCTCGAACCTGCGCACCGAGGACACCGGTTTCTTCTACTTCCTCGACCCCGAGAACGTCGAGTTCCTGATCAAGGTTCTCGATGGATGTGTCAACAACGACCACTACTGGGTGTTCTTCGCGGGTGCTACCGACGTGGAATTCACCGTGACCGTGACCGATACGCAGGCCGATGTGACCCGGACCTACACAAATCCGTTGGGGAACCCGGCCGACGCCGTGACCGACACGTCCGCCTTTGCGACCTGCCCTTGATCGGGACAGGGCCTCGTTCGTCGCAACTCGCGGGAGAGCTCGTTTCGGGCTCACCCGCGGGTTTGCGTCCCGGGTTTCGTCGACTCGGAGACTCGGTTGGCGTCCTTGTCTTTGGCGTCAGGGTCTAGAGGCTCCTCGGATATCGATGCGAAGACTCCGTACATCCGTGCCGTTCGGGGCCAGCGTGGCGCTGGCTCTCTGTTGCCTAGGGCTCGTCGCCTGTGGTCCGACCCATGTCTGGAACGGAAACCAGGTGAGCCCGGTGGAGAGCGCGCCGCCGCTGGAAGGAACCAACTGGGACGGCGCGTCCTTCTCCCTCGCCGATCTCGAGGGCAAGGTCGCGATCATCTCTTTCGGCTACACCTTCTGCCCCGACGTCTGTCCTTTCACGCTCTATCGCCTGCAGCAGCTCTACCAGCAGCTGGGGGAGGAAGCGGAAGACGTGGCCGTGGTGTTCGTTTCGGTCGACCCTCATCGCGACACGATGGAGAAGCTGGCGGACTATGTTCCGGGCTTCGATCGTCGTTTCTACGGCCTGCGGCTGGAGTTCGACGAGCTCGACAAGGTCAGCGAGGACTGGGACCTCACGGTTCAGTACGGGCAGCCCAAAGATGGGCCCGGGACCACCAGCTTCTATTATGTGGATCACACCGGCACTCTTTTCGTCACTGATCGCAGGGGTCGGATGCGTTTGACCTTTCCGGCCAACGCCACGGCCGAAGATCTGTTGCCGGACGTCCGAGAGCTTCTCTCCGAGGGGACTGCATGAGAGGCTCCGGAGCACGAATGGCCTTTTTCTTGGGTATGGGGCTGGCAACCCTGCTCCTGGGCCAGGCTTGCGGCACCGGCGGCGAGGCCCCGGCCGGTCTGCAGGTGGAACGGGCTGAGATCGGCCTGATGCCCGGAGAAGGGCCGGCGGTGGCCTATGTCACGGTGACCAACGGCGGGGGCGAAGGAGACCGCCTGGTGGCGGCGGAGACTCCGCTGGCGTTCCAGGCAGAGCTACACGAGAGCCTCGACGAAGATGGTGTGGTGAAGATGGTCGCCCGTCCCGAAGGGTTCGAGGTTCCCGCCGGGGGCTCCCTGACCCTGGAGCCGGGTGGTAAACACATCATGCTCTTCGAACCCCGCCGAGATCTCGTGACCGATGGCCGGGTGGCCCTGACCCTGCACTTCGAGCACGGCGGCACCAAAGAAGTGCAGGCCGCGGTGCTCGAGGTCGGAGGTGGTGGCCACGAGGCTATGGATCACGGGTCGATGGATCACGGGTCGATGGATCACGGGTCGATGGACCACTCGCAGATGGACCACTCACAGATGGACGATGGTGCGTCGGGCCACGATGATCCCGAGTCTGCCGAGAGCGAATCGGCGCTCCAGGATGGCCCGACAGGCGACGAGAAGGAAGAGCCGGGAGCATGACGAGCTCCAGGGAATCGATCACCGGGCGAGGCGCTCGCAAGCGCCAGGAGAAGCGCCAGCACGATTCGGAGCGGGAAGCCCTGCTCTGGTTCCGGCAACCCGGAGTCGTGGTCTTCTTCGCGGCGTTGCTGCTCGCCGGAGTGGGCCTGGTCTTCGTGGTCGATGCCAGCCGCTACATCCCCTACGAGGATGCCACTCTCGGCGGTCTCGATCTGCATTTGCAGGAGGCTCGCTGGATCCTCGACCAGATGGATCACGGCGAGAACTTCCAGAAGCCGTCGGTGATGATGCCGGACATGCCCGATTGGGGTTTGCAACGGGTGACCCTCGACCTGGCCTTCCGCAATGGCTCCGACGAGACCCAGATCTATGACGGGGAAGAATTCTTCCTGGTACCCGAGATCGGCGACGAGGTACCGCCGATGGGGGCGCAGGTAGGGCGCGCGATCATCGCCCCGGGGCAGACCTTCAATACCGCCCTACACTTCGACTTCGATACGCGTCTACCCCACGGCAAGCTCCGGGTCGCCTGGCGGCGGGCGGGTGGAACCGCCTACCTGCCGATTCCCGAGCCGGCCGAGCACTACCACCTCAGGCCCCGGGGCGGAGAAGTCTCGCTGCCGCCGGATGCCCGTCTGCTCCTGCCGATCGGCGTGGCCGAGCGAGGGGAGCGGCTCTACACGGGCGTCTACGGCTGTATCGCCTGTCACGGCGATCCCGGGACCCCGGGAACCAACAATGTCGGACCCCATCTCGCGGGAATCGGCATGACTGCCTCGGATCGCATCGAGGGTGTCTCGGCGGCGCAATATATCTATGACTCGATGTTGGAGCCTGGAGCCTTCATCGCGCCGGAGTGCAAACACGGCCCGTGTACCGAGCCGACCGCCATGCCGGAATACGCGAGCCTGATGAACCTCCAGGATTTCGCCGACCTCTTGGTTTATCTACTGGAGCTTCAAGGATGACCCGACGATCGATTCGTTCGAGCTGGACGTGGGCAGCGGGTCGTCCGGAGCTCGTAACCGTTTCCCGAAATTCGAAACTTCAATCTTTTTTACCACCGGTTGGAACCGAGGACCCGAGGCAGCGCGTTTCGTTGTCGATGGGCGAAGGAGGAGACCCAGTATGGAAGGCCTAGAACATTCAGAGATACGAACCAGTACGGGAGGGAGATTCTCCCGACTTCGCTGGCTCGGGCTCGCAACCCTGCTCAGCGGCGTGATCGTCGGCTGGGAGTACCTGCTCAACGGATTGCTGAATCCCCAGGTGCAATGGAGCACCGAGGGAGTCCTGGCACATATGGGGCTCGATCTCCTGATCACACTGCCCCTGGTGATTGCGGCCATGGCGTTCGGTACCTGGTTCGCCCGCCGTCGAGGCCTGGACTCCGGTGGCGCTGCGGGCGCCCTGGGGCTCGCAGGTGCCGTGGCGGTGTCCTTCCTGGTACTGTCGCTGGTCGGTACCTCGACCCGCGATGTTCCGCACGAGTGGATGGGAACCACCTTCGGGTATTCCCTGGCCGAGATCCAGACCACGGTCGTGCGCTCGGACCTGACGGTGCAGGAAGCGACCCAGCTCTGCTCCTTCGGCTCGCTGCGCAACCCGAGCCTGGCGCGTGAGGGCGCATTCGGTTTCGCCGTGGCCCTCGAGAGCCGGTTGCTCAACGGCCTGCGCGACAGCCTGATCCAGCAGGTGGCCTTTCTGCCTCTCCTGACCCTGGCTCTCCTCCTGCTCGCCGGGGCGAAGCTGCCACGGCAGATCCCGGCGCCCTGGCTGGCGCTGATGAGAGCGGGTTGGCGCCCTCTGCGCTACGGCGCCCTGGCGGCTCTCGGCTTCCTGCTCTTCGCCGTGGGCTCGGGTCATGACGAGAAGTCCGGGGTCGCGGTGGCCCACGCCCAGATCAATGGCACGCCCTTCAATGCCTGCACCGACGGTGGAGCGGTGAAGGAGTACGACGTCCACGCGATCGACGTGACCATCACCCTGAATCGGTTCGGGGACCACGTCAAAGACGGCTATATGTACGCCCTCGCGGCGAACATTCCGGAGCTGCGGGAGTTCGAGGCGAATCTCGAAGCCGACCGCGAGCTCCCGGAGAGCCTCGACGTCACCCGCGTCTCCTTCGGTCTGCGCAAGGATCTCATCCAACCGATGGTGATCCGGGCCAACCTCGGTGAGTGCCTGCGGATCCATCTCACCAACGATCTCACCGACGGGCAGCCGGCCTCGATGCATATTCTCGGGCTCCCCCACACGGTCGAGAACGCGAGCAGCGCCGTCGGCTTCAACCCCGACACCTTCGCGCAACCCGGGCAGACCATCACCTACGAGATCCCGATTCCCGACGATGTCGACGCTGAGCGCGCCTACTACTTCCACGATCACGGTGCCGGTCGTCGGCGTCAGAACATGGGGCTCTTCGGGGCGATCGTCGCCGAGCCGGCAGGCTCGACCTATCTCGATGTCGAGACCGGTGAGCCGCTCGATACCGAGACCGGCAGCAACTGGGAGGCGATCATCGTCGATCCCAACGACGCAGGTCGGGAAGACGGCAAGAGCTTCCGCGAGTTCGTGATCTTCTACCACGAGATCGGCGACGAGGGTTTCACCGATATCCGTGACCAGGAGAACAAGAAGCTTCCTCTGGTCGACGATGTGGCAGGTGTCTACCGTCCGGCGGCCCGTGCTCTCAACTACCGCAGTGAGCCTTTCCGGCGTCGCCTCGAGATCGAGAAGACGGGCAAGGCCCTCGGCTACGCCTCGTATCCGTTCGGCGATCCCTCGACTCCGATTCCACGGTCCTACGTGGGTGAGGGTGTCAAGACCCGTCTGATGCACGGTGGTAGCGAGGTCTTCCACGTTCACCATCTGCACGGTGGTGGCGATCGCTGGCGGCGGAATCCGAACGCCGATCCCAACAACGACTTCTGGAAGGGCCTGACCAAGGTTCCGGATCCCAACCTGACCTCGATCCATCTCGACTCGCAGTCGATCGGGCCGGGGACCAGCTACAACCTCGAGCACGAGTGTGGTGCCGGTGGTTGTCAGCAGGGTGTGGGTGAGTTCCTCTTCCACTGCCACATCGGTCATCACTACATCTCCGGCATGTGGTCGTTCTGGCGGGTCTTCGGAACCGAGCAGACCGAGGAGACCAACCTCTACAATCGGCCTCTGGCGGTGGTCCCGGACCTCTTCCAGAATCCGAGCAATCCGTTGATTCCGCCGACCATGCCCGACATGGCGGTGTCGGCCGGTGACCTGATCGGCCTGAGCGTCGACGACGGCCGGACGATCGTCGCCGATGCCGACGTGGTCAATCCGGCCACGCAGATCGGTGTGCTCGAGTGGATCGAAAACCAGCTGCCGCCGCCCGGCGTGCCGTTCGACAAGTTCGACGCCACGGTCTGGAACTGGACCTCCACCGGCTCCGGCGACACCCTGCAGATCTGGGGCGAGCCCGAGTCCGACGACCCCTTCCCGGGTTACGTCTCGGCAACTCCCGGCGAGCGTCCGGAGGTGACCTTCAATCCGAAGAACGGCCGGTATACCTGGCCGCTGTTCCGTCCGCAGAAGGGCCAGAGGCCGCCGTTCACTGCCCGCCACAGCGGTGCGCCGTGGCTCGGCGAGGAAATGAAGGAGGGCCGTCTCGACGGCCTGTGCGCGGTCGAAGGTGTCGGCGGAGTGGACCTGGGCGGAGAGTCGTACAAACGCTTCTACCCGGTCAGCTCCATCATGCTGCCGATCCAGGTCACGGCCGATCGGGTGGATCCCGACGGGCAGATCTTCGTATTGAACGAAGAAGAACAGGCGATTCGCAACGGTGACCTGCCGGCGCAGCCGCTGGCGATCCGTTCCAACGTCGGAGACTGCGTGGAGATCATCTTCACCAACAAGATTCCCGACAGCGACCTCAACAAGGACTTCTCGAAGACCAACATCCACAGTCACTTCGTGCAGTTCGACACCCAGGCCTCCGACGGTGTGATCACCGGCTTCTCCTATGAGCAGTCGGTGCGGCCGATCGAGTCGGAGAACCGCTTCCTCACCGCTTCCGCGAATGCCGGCGACACGGTGCTCTCGGTGAATCACACCAACCGTCTGCGGGAAGGAATCTGGCTCGGTGTCGGGCTCGGCGAGGGTGTTTGTGGAGTCACTCCCCAGGGGCAGCCGAAACGGTGTACCGAGATCCGCAAGATCGTCGATCTCCCGGATCCGCAGACCATCGTGCTCGACCAGCCGTTGGAGAACGACCACAGCGCCTCCGAGGCGGTGGGTGTCGAGTTCGTCCGTTACCACTGGTACTCGGACGTCGATTTCGGCACGGTCTTCTACCACACCCACGTGGAGTTCAAGGATTGGGACCACGGTCTCTTCGGAACTCACATCGTGGAGCCCAAGGGCTCGACCTACCACGATCCGGTAACCGGAGACGAGGTCCGCTCGGGTAATCTGGTGGATATCCGGGTCGATCCCGCGGCTGGCGGCAACCCGGTGGCTCACGGGGTCGAGGGCTCGTTTCGCGAGTTCATGCTCTTCCTGCAGAACAACAACACCGTCGAAGGACAATTCCAACTCGGCGGTGGTGCGATCAATCTGCGAGCGGAGCCCTGGAGGCTGCGGGCAGGTGGTGACGATGCCTACATGTTCTCGTCGGTCACCCACGGCGATCCGGTCACCCCGCTGGTGCGAGCCTATGTGGGGGATCCGGTGGTGGTCCGCGGAATGGGCCTCGTGGAACGTGTCGGTGGTGTTCGCTTCACCGGCCACCGCTTCCAGCAGGAGCGGTATACCGCCGAGAGTGACACTCGAGATGCCACGTTCATCGGAATCTCGGAGCGATTCGACGTCTCTCTCGAAGGTGGCGCCGGTGGCCCGGGTGGATTCCCGGGTGACTACCTCTACTACAGCACCCTGGGCAAAGACTTCGAGTCCGGTGCCTGGGGCCTGATGCGAGTCCACGACACGGCCCAGAGCAGTCTGCAGCCGCTGCCCGATCGCGATGCACCTCCGGGTGGTACAGGGTTCCCGCAGCTCACCGCCGCGGCGGGACCCGGTGCCGGCGGGAATCCACCGGCCCTCAACGATGGACCGGGAGAGGCCTGTCCGGAAGGGGCTCCCGTACGGGATTACTCGATCGTGGTGAACGACTCCACCATCGTCTACAACGATCTGGGGGCCGCGGATGTGGCCGGTACGGTGTATCACCTGCACGGTCGCGACAGTAATCTTGCGCGAACGCCGATGGTGATGCGTGCCAATGCCGGCGATTGTCTGCGCATCACTTTGCGCAACGCTCGCAGCAATCGGTCTTCCCTGAGCCTGGGCGAGCTGGTCTTCGATCCGCAGCGCTCCTACGGCTCGGCGGTGGGTCTGAACTACGACTCCACCGCGCTTCCGGGTTGGAGCCGGCGCTACGAGTTCTACGCCGACCGTGAGCTCGGCATGGTGCTCGGCTTGAATCTCGGCGACATCCGCTCCGTGCAGAGCGGTGCGTTCGCCTCGGTGGTGATCGAGCCCGAAGGGGCCGAATACTTCCGGCCGGGTTCCTCGGAGCCTCTGCCGGCGGGAGGTGTCGGCGTCCAGGCCGATATCGTCGTCGACGGTGTGACCCACCGTGAGTTCGTGGCCCTGTTCAACGACGAGGATCGGCGTATCGGGCAGAATGCGATGCCCTATCCCTCTGCCGTGGAGCGTTTTGCGGGCATCAACTACAGCCAGGAGCCGCTGGCGTTTCGCGACATGTTGAACCGTCCGTCGGAGGTGTTCCGGTCGGACCTGTGGGGAGATCCCCGCCACGTGGTGACGGTGCCTTCGGGTACACCGCTGATCTATCGGGTCGGCCACGCTTGGGGTAACCAGATGCACGTGCCGACTCTCGAGGGCCATCGCTGGCTGCAAGAGCCGGGCATGGAGGGTTCGGAGCAGGTCTTCAACGATGTGCTCGCCCCCGGAATGACCCTCGATCTCTACATGGTCGGAGGTGCCGGTGGCGACATCCAGGCGCCGGGTGACTACCTTTTCCTCGACCGGCGCCAACCGTTCCTGGAATTCGGCCTGTGGAACATCCTGCGCGTGACCGACGACGATTCTTCCGGCGGGCTCGACTCGATCACCATCCTGGATGCCAGCGTCGCTCTGGACAAGAGCCTTGGCACGGTGTTTACCCTCACCGGCCGCAACGGCATCCGGCCGGCGGGCGATACCGCCAGCTCGGTTCGGGTGTGGGCCGGGGATCTGGTCGACGGTGATTGCGAGGGTCGTTACCTGGGTCGGGGTCGGGTCGACCCGGGCAGCGGCCTGTGGGAAGTGCGTAGCAAGGTTCAGGAAATGCCTGCCAAGGTGTGCGTCGAGTCGGCGGGTGGTGGCGTGACCACGCAAGCGGTCGGACCCTGAGCCAAGCTCCGGGGGCCGATTTCGTCGGTCCCCGGTTTCTAGAAACTTCAGAGAATTGCAACTTCAGGAGTACCGTATGACAAAGAAACGTTTTCTCGATCAGGCTCGAGTATCGAGCCCATCCTTCTCGAAACGAATCGGCGCCCTCTGCGCGATGGCTCTGCTGCTCGCAGCCAGCCAGGTCGGCGCACAACAGCCGATCGAGGGCAACGAGCCCGGGATCCACGAGCCCATGGTTTCGGCTCTCCTCGGGCGCGACGTGCGAATCCCGAACACCGACCAGTCGATCGACGGGGTGGAGCAGTCGACCATTCGTGGCGCGGTGGTGCAGAACCACGGCCTCGGGCAGACCAGCATGCTCGGTCACCCCATCAACCACATCGCCAGCCCGAACGACGACATGCGGATCGCCCTCTTCGAGATGTCTCAGGCGGCCAAGGCCGGCAATGCCGAAGACATGAAGGCGGCAGCGGCGGAGCTCAAGGCGATCCTCCTCGGAACGACCCAGGGCAAGATCTACGATGGCTTCAGCATGCTCAACTTCAATCGCTGGAAGCATCCCGAGATCGGTCCGCAGCACTTCCCGGCCGACGTGGAGCCCGGTGAGTACAAGATGAAGGTCGCCCGCGACAGCGGAGACACTTTCATCAGCCCCTACGACGGTGAGGAACGGCGGATCTGGGAAGTCGACATCTCGATGCTCTACTACGATGGGCAGATCGACTCCGACACGTTCCTCTTGAACTTCCCCTTCGGTCACCACGACGACGACACCCTGCGGGTGCACTACACCATCTACTCCCTGGTGCGCGAAGACTTCTCCCCCACCCTGGTGATGCTCGACAAGCGGCTGGCGCTCAACACGGTGCAGTTCCCCTACAAGGGTTTCGATTCCGTGTGGGTGGCCTTCGAAGCGGGTGAGGTGACCCGGCTCACCATCGACTACCCACCGGTCCGTCAGGTCCGCGGTGTCTACACCTGGGGCTGGCGCGTGCATCCGCCGCGGATTCAGTTCCTGCAGCCGGTCTACGAGATCGAAAACAAGGTCACCGGCGAGATCGAGCTCGATCCGCAGGGCATTTCCTACGCCTACCGCAACCGGGAAGAGCTGACGATGGAGACCATCGGTCAGTCGGCGCCGGAGATGAAGATGTACAACGTGGCCCAGGCCGCACTCGACGGGGCTTCGCCCGCGACCATCGATTCCTGGCTCTCGGATTCGAACCAGGGTCCACGCGGCACCTGGATCGAGTGGGCCGATCTGGCGAAGGTCCAGACCCAGCTGCCACCGGAAGCCTGGGACAAGCTGGCCGCCGAAGGCATCACGCCGACGGACTTCCAGGACTACGACATGGTCTCGGTGTTCTTGAACAACGAGATGTACGGCCAGGGGCCCTACGAGAACGAGATCTTCGGCTGGAACCAGGGCGACGTGTTCAAGGTCAAGCTGATCAATCTCGACGCCCACACCCACTACTTCCGGAACGTGGACTTCAGCACCCGGCTGCACGACGACATCCTGAACTGCTGTGCCGGTGGTCTCACCAGCTTCGAGATCATGAATTTCAAACCGAGCTACGGCGCGCCGAAGGTCGCGGAGATGCAGTGGCGTGCGGGCTGGGGTTTCCGCCCTCACTACGACGTGGTGCAGCAGACCGACGTCTTTCCCCGCGGCTCCGACCGGGTCAAGGTGAAGCCCTACACCGGCGGTGAGGGTGGAACCTTCTTCGGTTACCAGTACTCCGAAGAGAGCCGGAAGGGCGACTTCCGCTTCAACCCGCCGGAGTTCATCATCGGTTTCGACCGGGCGAACCCGAGCTCCGACCGGTTGCGGGACGCCGACGGAGAGCAAGGCTTGGTGATCGGTCAGTTCACCGAGGGTTACGGAACCGGTCAGATGTGTCCTGGCGATCCGTACCCCGGGTTCTGCACCGCCGACATCAGCGCCTTCAACCCGAACGGCGCCAAAAACATCGATGTCGACGGCGACGGGGTGAACGATGTGCTGAATTTCCCTCCCTTCCTGCGCAACCCCGCGCAGGGTCAGGCAGGGGCCGGCGACATCATTCCGCCGACCGGCGCCTGGCGGCCGTTCCTGTGGACCAACCCCAACAACGGTACCTTGTTCATCGATCCGAATGATCCGAGCAAGGGCCACTGGGCCGACCTGACCTACAGCCACGGTGCGCCGGTCTTCGCAAACGACGAGCTGTCGGCGACCATCGAGCTGCCCCGAGCCTCGGGCCAGGTGTTCTACCAGTTCGACGATCTGTTCCACGACAACAGCATCTTCTCGCCCCATCCTCTGTTCGAGGGTAGCGATCAGGCCGACGAGTTCCTGGCCCTGAACACCTTCTCCCGCGGTACCTCGCTGCGGGTGACGGGTCAGCTCTCGCGGCTCGCGATCGGCACGTTCTCGAATTGGGTGGCGCTGTACGATGGCGCAGCTGCCGATGGATACTGCGAAGGTGAGATCATCGCCACGGCTCCGGTCAACAGTCGGAGCGGACGCTTCGTGCTGCGGCAGGACATGGCGGACTTCCCTTCGGGAGCCGAGCTCTGCGTACGGTCCACGGTGGGTGGGCTCACCGGTTTCTCCGTGAACTGAGCCAAGCTCGATCGGTCGATGGACGGACTCCGCGTTTCGCGGGGCTCCGTCCATCGGCTTTTTCATTTCTGGAGCCCTCGCAATGATGTCTTCGTGTCTTCGATTCCGTCTCCTCCTCTCTCTGATCTGCCTGGCCCTCGGGGGGCTGACGGCGACATCGAGTCTCCGGGCCGCGGAAGGTCGTATCGGCTGGCACGGTGAGGTCTTGCCACCGGGTCTGGAGAAGGCCGAGGCAAGAGGTGAGTATCTCTGGCCGAAGGATTCTTCGGTCATGGTCTACGTTCCGGCGGGTGTCTTCCCGATGGGGAGCAACGAAGGAGGCTCGGACGAACGGCCGGTGCACGAAGTCGAGCTGGCCGGGTATTACATCGACAAATACGAGGTGAGCTGGCGCCAGTGGAAGCTGTCGCGATTGCCCTACAGCGAGAGCCCGGTCGACCGTCTCCGGCAACCTCGGGGGCCGGATTGGGGAATCATCGACGAACAGCCGGTGCTGAACGTGAGCTGGCACGATGCGGTGGCCTATGCCGACTGGGTCGGCAAGCGACTGCCGAGTGAGGCGGAATGGGAAAAGGCGGCCCGCGGTACCGACGGCCGTACATTTCCCTGGGGCGACGAGCCGCCGACCGAAGAACGGGCCATGTGGCGAGACCATCCCCTGGCCGCCGTCTCCACGGCCCCTGTCGACTGCTGCGCAGAGGGTGCTTCCCCCTATGGAGCGCTCAACCTCGCCGGGAATGTGTACGAGTGGTGCCTGGACGTATACGAGAAAGACTTCTACAGTCGCTCTCCCCGCGAGCAACCGGTCAATCGCGGCGAGGGGAGGTACCGGGTGTTGCGGGGAGGCGCCTTCGTGCTCGAGGCCGAAGACCTGCGCAGCGCCTACCGCTACCGCTTGCTGCCGGAGGATCGCACGCCCTACATCGGTTTTCGTACGGTTCTACCCGCGGCGCCAGCCGCAGAGACCGGAGGCTCCCGATGAACTCGATCCCGAGGATTCTTCGATCTCTGCTCGTCGGCTGGGCACTTCTCGGTCTCGTGTCTCCAAAGGTCTGGGGTGAGACGAGTGAGGACCGCAAAGGGTGGCACGGGGAAACGATGCCGGCGGGGCTGGAACGTGGAGCCACCGAAGGCGAATATCTCTGGGCCAAGGACGGCTCGGTGATGGTCTTCGTGCCGGAAGGCCCCTTCCAACAGGGTAGCGAATCCGGAGACTCCGACGAGCAGCCGGTACGGACCGTCCAACTGTCGGCCTTCTACATCGACAAATACGAGGTGACCTGGAAACAGTGGCGGCTCTCGGGCCTGCCTCTGCCCAAGGACATCGACGGTGGGCCGATCAAGGCCAACAAACCTTTCTGGGGTCGCGGAGACGATCTGCCGGTTACCTACATCGATTGGCACGATGCCGTGAGCTACACGGAGTGGGTCGGCAAACGGCTGCCGACGGAGGCGGAGTGGGAAAAGGCCGCTCGTGGCAATGATGGTCGGAAATTTCCCTGGGGAGATGATCCGCCGACCTTCGAGCAGGCGATCTGGAATGATCATCCCATCGGCAAGGAGTCTCCCGCCTCGGTGAGCTGCTGTCCCGAGGGGGCCTCGCCCTATGGGCTGATCAACATGGCGGGCAATGCCTTCGAGTGGTGCCAGGACTGGTACGACTCGAAGTACTACCGGCGTGCCCCGGATCGAGACCCGGTGAACCTCGAGCCGGGCCGCCGCCGAGTCCTGCGCGGCGGCTCTTTCGTGCTCGAAGCCGAAGATCTGCGGGCGAGCCTGCGCAACCGCCAGTATCCCGAAGAAGGGCAGGATTATGTGGGGTTCCGCTCCGTGCTGTCGCTCGAGCCCGTTGCCGAGACTCAGCAATAGTCCCGATCGCCCAAGAGGTCCGGATCCTCGCTTCGGGGCCGATTCGTCGTTCCTTCCACCAGGTCTCGAAGGGTCGCGTCCGCGGTTAGGGGCTTCGGCGTCTGTTTTGGGCGCTGTGTGCCTCCGACGCCTTCGGGTGCCTCGGTCGCTGACCCGCTCGACCTGGCTCCAGGAACGGCGAATCTCTCTCTTGGTCGAAAGGGTATCGAGACTCAGCCGTAGACCTTGCGCAGGTGCTGGACCTTCGAGGACCAGTCTTCCGAGGCGTAGATTCTCGGTGCTACCTCAACGAGCCGTGGCAGCAGGTTGAACAGGCTGACCTGGGTCCAGGGCCTGCCGTTGCGGCGCAGATGGCCGCGGCGTGTGAGCTCTTCGGCCACCGCCGAGAGGGGCTCGTCGTCGACGATTCTCTCCAGCATCAAGGTCATGGCCGCGACCTCGGCCGGATTCTCCACCAGGTACCTCCGGTCCGAGGAGACCTCGAGCCCGTAGGGCACCTCCTCTTTCACCCGGCCGTCTTCTTCTCTCTGTGGATCGCTGGGCCGCTCCCACTCCATGGCCACCGGCCGCCAGCCCTCTTCCTGTTTTTCTCGTAGGTACGCCTCGCTGGGCGCAGCGGTCAACCGATCGCGCACTCGCTCCGTCTTCGCCATGATCCGAACCTCCGTAGCAGTCTCTGGAGAGAGATACGGACTTCGCTAGCGACAGGTTGCCAGGAGGCCGCCAGGTACCCTCGGGGAGGTACGGGGTTATCCTCCAGAGGGCCTACTGGCTGTCGAGAACGACCCGCAGGCCGATGTAGGCAGGGGCAGCCGGCTCGGAGCCGGCGGGGTCGGCCGGGCGGTCGGCGCTGGGCCCCACGGCTAGCCCCTTGCCGTTGCCGCCGGTCGCCCACTCCGCGGCGTTGCCATCGAGGTCGAAGGCTCCCTTGCCGGCCGAGGTCTCCGGATACGGCCCGGAAGAGGAGCCTACCGCGCGCAGCAGAATGGGGTCGGCGCCCGCCCGCCGGCCGAGGGAGACCAGGAGCTGGGCGGTTTCTTCGGGATTGAGCGAGATCCCCATCCAGTGGTCGAGAGTGTTGCCACCGCTGCCGGCTTTCTCGGCCAGCTTCTCGGCCTCTTCGCGGCTCGGCAGGCGGTAGGGGTGACCGGTCTGCTCGGCGAGCCAGGCGACGTACGCTCGGGCGGAGTCGAAATCGATTCCGGTCACCGGGAAGTTGGCACGGTCGGCTGGAATGGTGTGGGCGGAGTCGAAGGCCAGCCACTGGGCGTGGGTGACCTCGAAGCGCCCCACCCGAAGGCCGTCGATCTCGACCGTCTCGGGCACGAGGATCTCGCCCTGGCGGAGTCCCAGGAATCCCTGGTCTCGAGGCGATTCTCGGCGGGCCAGGAGGTGAGCGAGGGGCGACGTCTCGGGGATCTCCGGGCTCGGAGCCGGATCCCGGGAGAAGAGATGTCGGTCGAACCAGGCGAGGTCTTCTTCGACCTTCCGCCGTTGGTGGGCGATCTTGCGCAGACCGTGGGCTTCCCCGGGGTAGAGCAGCAGGCGGGCGGGGGCGCGTTCCAGGTATTGGAGCGCACGAAAGAGAGACCACGACTGATGCGGCGGCACGTTTCGATCTTCGGTGCCGGTGTGGATCAGGGTCGGGGTGGTGACCTCGGTGAGGCGAAAGAAGGGCGATTTCTCGATGTAGATCTCGGGGATCTCCCAGGGCGGGCCGCCGAAATAGTAGTTGTCGAAGGCCGCGCCGAAGTCGACATTGGCCCAGTCGCTGATCCACTCGACATCGGCGGCGCCGACGATGGCCGCTTTGAATCGCGTGTCGCGGGTGATCAGCTCGGCCGTCAGAATGCCGCCGTTGGACCAGCCGGAGCTGGCCATTCGCTCGGAGTCGACGAGGCCTCGATCGAGCAAGGTCCGGACTCCCTCGAGGATGTCGGGGATCTCGTATTCGTAGTAATTCTCCGCAATCGACTCGACCCACTCGAGGCCGTACCCGGAGCTGCCGTGGTAGTTCACCTGCAGCACGAAGGCTCCGCGTTGGCGCCAGAGAATGATCGGCGACGCCCAGCGGCTCGTCCAGCGATCGCGGTCGACCCCGGCGGGCCCCCCATGGATCACCAAAACGAGGGGCTGGGGGCCGTCGCTTTCTTTCCAGCCGAGAGGGTAGTGGAGCAGGCCTTCCACCTCTTCGTCGAGGGCACCGGTCCAGGTGAGCACCTCGGTCTGGCCGGTGGCTTTGGCGTCGTAACCAGCATTCAGCTGAGTGAGCTGCTCGGGCTCTGCAATCCGGTTGCCGTCGAGCCGTGCGGAATACCACTGGGGCGTACGGGTCGAGGTCGACGTTTCGTAGACCAGTCGAGTGCCCTCGGGAGAGACCGCCCAGTTGCTGATGTGGCGCACGTGCTCTCCCTCGAGATCGCTCCGGCCCGAGTCGGCGGTGACTCGGGCGGCTCGTACGTAGACCCCTTCGTGCAGGATGGCGAGGGCACCTCGCGGAGTGGCGAGCACGGTGCCACCCACCCCGGGGCCCCAGTCGAGCTCGAGCTTCTCGGGGCGATCGGTGGCCAGGTCGTAGTGCCAGAGCTCGGAGACAGTGGCATTGCGGTACTTCGGATGGGTGGTGTATTCGTTGGTGAAGTAGAAACCCGAGCTGTCGGGAATCCAGACCGCTCCATCCGGCTGGACCTCGCGACCGGGAAGGATCTCGCGGGCCGAGCCGTCCGCGAGATCCACCAGCCGTGTTCGGGGAGGGATCTTCTGGTCGAAGAACGGGGAGAGCATCTGTTGGGCGTTGACCACCGCCCAGCGACCATCGGGAGAGACGGCGAGCTGGTCGATCCAGTCGGCGTTGTCGGTCAGGCGCCTGGGTTTTCCGTCGAGAGGGAGGCGGTAGAGGCGGACCGGGGGCTGGTTGGCCTCGTCGTCGACCACCTGGGTGGTGTCCTTGGCCTTCTCGCGCTCCTGACTCCATACGGTCTTCTGCTCCTCCATGGCGACGAGCAGGGTTTCGTCGTCGATCCAGTCGAAGGCGAGCACCGGGCGGTCGAGCGGGCCGACGGGATAGGCCTCGCCCCCGCCGATGGGCAGGATCCAGATCTGCGGCAGAATCTTCTTCGGGTCTTTCTTCTCGACCAGGTGGCCGGGAATCTCGCGGTCGCTGGTGAAGGCGACCAGCTTGCCGCCCGGCGAGAACGAAGGGTTCGACACCGACTCGATGGCGCGGGTGAGCTGGTGATTCGTGCCCTGGTCGAGATCGCTCCGCCAGAGGTTGGCGATCCGCCGCTCTTCCTTTTCAACCTTCACCACCTTGGAGAGGGTCCAGACGGCCTGGCTCCCGTCGGGCGAGAAAGTCCAGGCCGCCGCGCGTTCCTGGAGCACCACGTCGTCGACGGTCCATTCCGGGCCGGCCAGGGTCGGAGCCGAGAAGATCGCCGTCAGGCAGAGAGAGGTGAGCAGGGTTCGGGCCGGTCGAGACATGGGTGCGTTCCTCGCGAGAAATCGATTCCAGGGAGCTCGCGGGTGATCGTATCAGCCGACAGGTCGCGATACTCTTGGGCCGTGAGGCAAGGAGTGAATGCGTTATCCTTTCAGGGAGACGAGGAGAGATCGTGCAGAGAAAGACCCGCCAGCGCAGTGCTATTCGCAGAGCCTTCGAACAGGCCGCCCGACCCATGGGACCGACAGAGATTCTCGAGGCGGCGAAAGAAGAGCTACCCCGTCTCGGGATCGCCACGGTCTATCGCAGCATCAAGGATCTGGTAGATGAGGGTTGGCTCAAAGTGGTGGAGCTACCCGGGGCGCCGAGCCGCTACGAGGTGGCGGGCAAAGACCACCACCATCACTTCCACTGCCAGGCCTGCGACAAGGTCTTCGAGGTCGAGGACTGCCCGGGCAGCCTGCAAGACCTGACCCCTGAGGGATTCGAGCTCGATACCCACGAGATCATCCTCTACGGTACTTGCCGCTCGTGTGTCGGGGCGGCCTGAGCACTTCGCGACTTCCCGTTTCCCGAGAATCTCATCGTTTCGTCCTCTCACCGGTCCGAGTCGTCCCGGGGAGCTCGCTCGAACCTCCCCGGTTCACGGAAGGGCGACGGCCGGCAGTCGAGCCTGCTGGGCGAGATCGTTGATTCTGAGTAGATCCTGCTCCTTGATCGTCTGCCAGCGGTCGAGCTCGGCGCGGATGGCGGCGGTGAGGGCGTCTTTGACGGCGATCATTTGGACGGTGGGTGGGTAGGCCCCGACCTGGGAGACGCCGAGCAGTCCGGCGAGCTTGTCGTTGAGGCGGATCGGAAAGTTCAGCGGATCCTGGGGGCTCTGGTTCTTGGTCTGGTAGAGGGTTTCTTCGATCTCGGTCAGCTGGTCGAGCGTGGATTGCAGAGCCTCGGCGAGCTCGCTCTCGGCGATGGACTCTTCGTGGCGGGTCTGGAGGGATTGCAGCTGCTCCCGCAGCTTCCGCAGATCGCGCAGAGAGGCATGGGTCTCGGTGAGCAGGTCGCGAGCCTCGAGGCCGAACCGGAGCTGGGCTTCGAGGTCTTCCCGGGTTGCCGAGCTGCGCGGATCCTGCACCAGCTCGAGATCTTCTTCGAATGTGCTCTCGCCCACGATCAGCCGAACCTCGTAGAGGCCCGGGACGGCCATGGGGCCGTCGAGGCGGCGATTCCAGAGCACCAGGCCGGGGAACCCTTCGGCGCGGGGGTAGCGGAGATCCCAGGCAAATCGATTCATGCCGGCCTGTAGCTCGAGCTGGCGTGGGTCGTCTTTCCAGTCGGGATCGTCGTCGCTCTCGGCTTCTTCGGCGTCCGGGTCCGGCTCGGGTGTGAAGGTGCGAATCAGGTCGCCGGTGCCGTCCAGGATCTCGAGGCGTACATCGCCTTCTTCCAGGGCCTTCTCATCGAGCCAGAAATGGATCACCGCGCCGACCGGCGGATTGGTGCCGGCGTTTTCCGGCTCGTCGTCGCGTCGGGTGGCCAGCCTCCAGGTCTTCCGCGGCCGCAGCAGGGCGGCCCGGCTCTCGGCGGTCTTCGGGTCGAGCTGGTGCAGGGGGGGGAGGTCGTCGAGGATCCAGTAGCCTCGCCCCTGGGTGGCGGCGACGAGGTCTTTCTCTTTGATCGCCAGATCGGTGATCGGCACGATCGGCAGGTTTCGCTGCAGGCTCTGCCAGCGGTCGCCATCGTCGAACGAGACGTAGACCCCGCGTTCGGTGCCGGCGTAGAGCAACCCGGGGCGATCGGGATCCGCTCGCAGGGCACGCGTGAAGTGCTGGCGGTCGATGCCGCGGTCGATCCGGGTCCAGGTGGTGCCGTAGTCGAGGGTCCGGTAGAGGTAGGGAGAAAAGTCGTCACTCTTGTAGCGGGTGCCCGCGAGGTAGAGACCACCGGGCTCTGTGGGATGCGCCTCGATGCCGTTGATCTGTAGCCACTCGGGAAACGAGTCGGGGGTGACGTTCGTCCAGTTGGCGCCGTTGTCGCGGGAGAGGAACACCAGGCCGTCGTCGGAGCCGGTCCACAGAACGCCGGGCTCGTGGGGCGACTCCAGGGCGCTGAAGATCGTGCCGTAGTACTCCACGCTGGTGTTGTCCTTGGTGATCGGGCCGCCGGAGGGCCCCATGGTCGAGGCATCGTTGCGGGTCAGGTCGGGGCTGATCGCCTCCCAGGAGTGGCCGCCGTCGCGGCTGCGGAACAACACGTTGGCCGCGGCATAGAGGATGCCGGAGTCGTGGGGCGAGAAGAAGATCGGGAAGTTCCACTGGAAGCGGTAGGTGAGGTCCGCTGCTCCCCAGCCCATCGGATTGTCGGGCCAGACGTTGACCGCGCGCCGCTCTCCGGTGCGGTGGTCGACGAAGGAGAGAAAGCCGCCGTAGGAGCCGCCGTAGACCTGGTCGGGATTCTCCGGGTGGGCCACGATGTGCCCGCTCTCTCCACCTGCGGTCGGGTCCCAGTCGCGGCGGGTGATCGATCCGCCCTGGGTGGAGCGGGAGCGAATCCGGATGGCGGAGTTGTCCTGCTGGCCGCCGAGCAGGCGATAGGGAAAGTCGTTGTCGGTGGACACCCGGTACATCTGAGCGGTGGGCTGGTTGCTCTGGGGCGACCAGGTCTTGCCGCCATCGTTGCTCACATTGGCGCCGCCGTCGTTGGCCTGGATCATGCGCAGGGGGTCGGCCGGGTCGATCCACAGATCATGGTTGTCGCCGTGGGGGGTGTCGATGGTGGAGAAGGTCTTGCCACCGTCCTTCGAGTGGTGGAAACGGACGTTCACCACGTAGACCGATTCCTCGCTGGCCGGGTCGGCGTAGATCCGGGTGTAGTACCAGGCCCGCTGGCGCAGGTCGCGCTGCTCGTTGGTGCGGGTCCAGGTCTCACCGCCGTCGCGGCTGCGGTAGACACCACCCTTTTCCGCCTCGACGATCGCATACAGGTTCTCGGGATTCGTCGGCGAAACGGTGATGCCGATGATCCCGAGCGGCGCGGCCGGGAACCCCTGGTTGCCGCTGAGCTCGGTCCAGGTGTCGCCGCCATCGGTGGATTTGAAGAGCCCCGAGCCCTCGCCTCCCGATTCGAGGCTGTAGGGAGTGCGAAGCACCCGCCAGAACGAGGCGTAGAGGATGCGAGGATTGGTCGGGTCCATGGCGAGGTCCACGGCTCCGGCTTCCGGACCCACGGAATACACCCGGCTCCAGGTTGCGCCACCATCCTCGGAGCGATAGATACCCCGCTGCTCGTTCGGGCCGTAGAGGTGACCCAGCACGGCGGCGTATACGAGGTCGGGGTTCCTGGGGTGGATCCGGATCCGGGGAATGTGACGGGAGTCGTCGAGCCCCATATGGCTCCAGGTCTTGCCGGCGTCGTTGGTCTTCCAGACCCCGTCGCCATGGGAGACGTTCCCGCGCACGGTCTTCTCGCCGCCGCCGACATACACCACGTTGGGATCCCACTCCGATACCGCCACCGCTCCGATGGAGCCCCCGAAGAAGCCGTCGGAAACCGGTTGCCAGGAAGCACCCGAATCCTGGGTCTTCCACACGCCTCCACCGGTGGCTCCGAAGTAGTAGACCTCCGGCTGCGAAGGGATGCCGGCCACCGCGGCCGACCGCCCGCCGCGGTACGGGCCGACTTCCCGCCACTGCATGGATTCGAGGAGCGCGGGATCGATCGGCGGGTCCTGCGAGTCGGCGGCGAGGGCCTGGGGCAGGCAGACGAGAACGGCACAGGCCAGGAGGAGCAGGCGGTGTCCGAGCATCGGGGTCTCCATTTCGTTCAGGGGTGTGCGGTGAAAATACCATGGCCTTGCGGATCCCGAGAGGGCGAGCCCTGCGCACGGGGAGCCCTGGTATGATCTCGAATCATCGTGGAGCCAATCCCGAAGCGCTACCTTCGTTCGGAGGCGGCCCGGGTCGGATCTCGGAAAGCAAGGAGAGAGCATGGGACGGGAGCCCGCCGAGTCGTCGACGAAGTCATCGAAGGTCGTGCCAAGAGCCCGTCGAGGTCTGCTCGTGGTCCTGGTGCTCCTTCTCTCGGGCCTGACCGGGTGTGCCACCCTCGGGCCCGCCCCGCCCGAAATCACCCTGGTCGATCTGCAGTTCACCGATCTCACCCTCTTCGAGACCTCGGGGATCTTCGTCGTCCGTCTGTCGAACGAGAATCCCGAGCCCCTGTCGGTGGAAGGTGGGGTCTACACTCTCTATATCGACGGAATTCGCGTGGCGAAGGGATTGAGCGACCATCGTTTCGCGGTGCCGCCGCTCAACTCGGTCACCGACGAGGTGGAGGTCCGCCTCAGCAATCTGGCCATGGCGACCCGGCTGCAGTCGATCTTCGACCGGGGAGCCTTCGACTACGAGATCCGGGCGAAGGTCTACGTGGGGAGCTCGTACGGGCGCCGGACCCTGCGCATGGAGAAGACGGGGTTCTTCGACTTCGATCAGCAAGAGAAAGCCAGTGAAGGAGGTTCGGAGGAATGACGGCGAGAAGCTTGCGACGTACGGCCTGGCTCTGGGGACCCCTGCTGCTGGCGGGTCTCAGCGGCTGCTCGGTCAATCCCGCCACGGGGCAGCGACAGCTCACCTTGCTCAGCGAGCAGCAGGAAATCCAGATGGGGAAGGAAAACGATCAGCAGATCGTGGCCCAGATGGGGCTGTATCCCGACGAGGAATGGCAGGCCTATATCCAGGATCTCGGAAGCCGCCTCGCCGCCAAGTCCGAGCGTCCACAGCTGCCCTGGACCTTCCGGGTCGTCGACGATCCCATCGTCAACGCCTTCGCCCTGCCCGGCGGTTATATCTACATCACCCGCGGCATCCTCGCGCATTTCAACTCCGAGGCGCAGCTCGTCTCGGTGCTGGGGCACGAGATCGGCCACGTGACCGGCCGGCACACCGTGGAACGGGTGAGCAAGGCCCAGCTGGCGCAGGTGGGAATCGGTGTTGCGGCGGTGGCCGGAGGTGGCGACCTGGCGGATCTCGCGGGGCAGGGCCTCGGCCTGCTCTTCTTGAAGTTCAGCCGCGACGACGAACGCGAGGCCGACGACCTGGGGCTGCGCTACCTGACCCGCGAAGCCTACGATCCCCACGAAATGCCCGAGGTCTTCAACACCCTCGACCGGGTGAGCGGCTCGCACGGCTCCCGCGCTCCGAGCTGGCTGGCCACCCATCCGGCACCGGCCAACCGGGCGTTGCGGATTCGTGAGCAGATCGGCCAGCTGCCGGCCGACCTGCAGTCGGGTCGGGTGGAGCGCAACGGGTACCTCAGCCGCCTGGCGGGATTGACCTTCGGCTCCAATCCGCGGGAGGGTTACACGATCGGCCGCACCTTCTACCATCCCGATCTGAAGTTCAAGCTGGAGTTCCCCGAGGGCTGGAAGATCGTCAACCAGCGCTCCGCGGTCGGTGCCCTGAGCCCCAAGGAAGATGCACTGGTCGTGCTGAGCCTGTCGCAGGAAGCGACCCCCGAAGAAGCCCGAGAGGCGTTTTTCCGACAGGACGGCGTGGAGCGCGGGCGCAGCGAGCGGGCCTTCACCTACTTCCAGACCGAGCCGCGGCCGGAGACGGGTGATTTCATCCAGGGCATGGCTCGATTCCTCTCTCACGAGAACCAGGTCTTCCAGCTGCTCTCCTACACCCGGGACGACAGCTGGCGCTCCTACCGCAATGCCATGGGGTCGTCGGTCGGCAGCTTTCGCCAGCTGAAGAATCAACGCTACCTGAACGTGCAGCCGAAGAAGGTAGAAGTAGTGGAGCTGAAAGGCCCCATGACCCTCGCCGACTTCCACCGGCACTACCCCTCGAATCTCGAGCTCGAAGCCCTGGCGATCCTCAACGGGGTCGAGGTCGACGAACGGCTCGAGGCCGGCACCCTGGTCAAGCGGGTGGCGGGCGGCGAGCTGCCGGAATCCTGATCCGGCGGGTCGGGCTTCGTCCCCGTCAGGGAGCCGGTGCGCTGCCCGGGTCTTCGGCGTCGCCGTAGGGAAACCTCGGGATCCAGCGGGTGTTGTATTTCGTTCGCCACGCCTGGTCTCCCTCGGCGGTGACCGGGAGCGGCTCGATGGTGTCGCCGTCGATCACGTTGGTATCGCCGTCCTTGTCCCAGCCCACCGAGTAGAAGAAATACGTCCGCTTCCAGCCCGGGGGCGGTGGCGCCAGCTCCCGGGCAGGAAACGAGAGCTCCAGGGCGTCTCCGGCCACCACCAGGGCGAGCCGGGCATCTCGGGCGCTCACCAGGTCCAGCACGTCGCCGAACCGGGTCGCCCAGCCTTCGAGAGCGGTGCGCCAGGGTGGCCGCTGCCGGAGGTCGGCCGGGTCGGGGGTGGTGGGGTGTCCGGGTGCCCGCGACGAGATCTCGGCGAACCCTCTCCATTCGAGCTCGGCTCCCACGGGTGCCGTTCGCTGCTGGCGGATCGAGTCTCCCGGCAGGCGTTGCCCGAGGACGATGCGGTCCCAGCGGATCTCGAAGCTGTTGGTGAGGCGGAGATGCCGGGTGCCAGGGCGCAGCTGTCCCGCGAGGTCCACCAGAATCGTCTTGGTCTTGCCCGCGGGCATGCCGACGACAGTGTCGATCGGGTACCAGGTGCCACCCGCCTCGGCTTCGAGCCGCGGGGAGACGAGCGAGAGAGAAGCGTTCTGGGAAGCGGCGATATTGGTGCTTGCATCCCCGTATTGCAGCCATCCGGTCAGGGCCAGCACCCACGACCGGTCGGCCGCCAGCTCGCCGAAGTCGAGCTCCAGCTCGAGGGTTTCGGTCATGCCGCGTAGGGGTGGCGGCAAGGGGCGGCCCGGCTCGGCGAAGCGGCCGTCGAGGGCCGAGAGCGCCTCGGTACGGTCGATCCCGTCGCTGCCGAGAGCTCGCCGGGCGGTGCGCAGCTCGCCCAGGGGCCAGATCTCCGAAGCCGGGAAGGGAGCCGGCATCAGCTTGTCGGTGGTGTGCACCTCGACTCCGGTCGGGTGGTCGATCGCCACGAGCTCGGCGTGGTCGAGGTAGAGAACCTCGCGCATCTCCTCCGTCACCAGCAGGCGCAGGTGGCCCGCGGCGTCGGGCACGAGATCATCCTCGCCGCCCACTTCCACCAGCTCGTCGGGATCGGCGTCGAGAGGCACGCCCCTCCGCAGCGAGAGGCCGACCGGGCTGTTGCCGAGGATGTCGGTCACGAAGGCGTATTGCTCGCCGTTCCACCGATAGAGAAAGGGACACGAGCCCGCGGCCACGTTTTTCTCGTCGAGGGTGATCGGCTCCGAGCCCACGGTGAGACCGACCTGGTTGTCGACGATACCGTTGGTCCAGACCACCAACAGAGCGTCGATCTCGTTGCCCGGATCCGGTGCGCCGAGGCCGATCTCGATCGGTAGCCTCGAGATGGTTCGAGTGCGCCAGGTCCTACCCCGGCGGATCTCGACGCGCGATCCGAAGCCCAGGGGATTCGTCTTGGTACCGATGAGGCGGATCTTCAGCTGTTGATTCTGGTTGCCGCCCCGGTTCTCGAGAACTCGCAGGCCGCGATCGGAAACCAGCAGGAGGTCGGAGTCGCCGTCGAGGTCGACGTCCGCCGGGCGCAGGTCGTACACGGCCCCCAGATCCTGGCGGATCCCGGTCTCTTCGCTGACGTCGACGAACGCCGCCGAGCCCGTATTGCGCCAGAGGGTGAGGCCGCCTCCCTCGCCGCGCCCGCCGGCCAGCAGATCGAGCCAGCCATCGTTGTCGTAGTCGATGGTGGCCAGGGCGAGGGCCGAGTCGCCGCCATAGTCGAGGGCGATCCGGCCGGTGGCGTCGGCGAGAAGAACCTGCAGCTCGTGATCGCCGAGCACGGCGCCATCGGGTCGGCCGTCGTGGTCGAGGTCGTCGATCAGCAGCTGGTGTCCGGCGGGCCAGGATCCCGGTGGGTCGGGGCGGGGGGCGAACGTGCCGGTGCGTTGGTTCTGGAACAGGCGGGTGGGCGTCTCACCTCCCGCAATCACCACCTCCAGAGCCACGTCACCGTCGAGATCGGCAATTGCGAAGTCGGTGGCGGCAGTTTCCGGAACGTCCTCCGAGGCGAGCCCGGCGGTGGCCGTGACGTTTTCGAAACGGCCGGCGCCGCTGTTCTGCCACAGCTCGTACCCGGTGCCCGAAGCGGTGCCGGTGGCGGTTGCGGTCAGGAGATCGATATCGCCATCGTGGTCGTAGTCCACCCAGGTGGAGGGGCTGCCCTTCACGTCGGCGAGGCCCGAGCTCTCCGTTCGATCTTCGAAGGAGAAATCCTGCTGGCCGATCAGCAGCCGGGAGCCGAGGGGTGTCTGCACGACGAGATCCGAGCGTGGGTGGATCGAGGGATCCCAGAATGTATCGGGCAGGGGCTCGTCGAGGAGATTTCCCGCCAGCAGCTGGAACGCCGAGGGCTCGGCGTCGTCGGGCAATGCCTCGAAGAGCTCTGCGACCGGCTCGACGGTGGGCGACTCCGCCCCCGGGTGGAGCCGGTAGAGCCTTCCGTCGCGGCCCAGGGCCACGAGATCGAGCCGGCCCGACGGCTCCACGGCCAGCACTTCCACCGCCAAGATCTGGGCGAGAAGCTCCCGGGCCTCGGAGGTCGGGAAGAGCTCGGCCGTACGGTCCGACCACTCGACAGGGAGAGCGGGGGCGATCTCGGGCACGGTCGGGATCGGCTCGGCCAGGGTGTATTCGCAGGTCTCGAGAGCCTCGGGGGTCCGGTTCTGATCGCCGAGGAGCTCTCGCAGGCGCACCACCTCCCGCTGCCGGGCGTCGAACTCGGCCCGGTCGCCGCGGCTGCGGGCGTAGCTCGCCAGCTTGTAGTGGGCGCTGGTGTGGAAGGGATCGAGCTTCACGGTGGCCTGGAGCTGCTCTTCCGCCCGCTCGTGCCGGGTGTCGGCCTGCAGCGCATTCGCCAGCTGGAAGCGCAGCACCGGGTTGTCGGGATCGAGGCGCACGGCTTCCTCGAGATGGGGCAGTGCCTCGGCGAAACGCGACTGCCTCACCCGCGCGATCCCCAGCAGGTAACTCGTGGCGACCGAGCTCTCCTCCAGCTCTGCCGCCCGCTGCAGGGTGGCCCATGCCGCCTCGTGATCACGAGCCAGGAGCTCCGCCCGGGCGAGGTTGCGCAGGGCGGCCGCGGAGCGCGGAGACTCGCGCACCGCGAGCTGGAATGCTTCGATCGCATCCTGGGAGCTCTTGTTCTCGAGATAGGCCTTTCCGCGATTCATCGCGCGCTGAAAAGCCTCCGAGCCGGCCGAGTCGGGCTCTTGGCAGCCGGCGGCGAGGAGTCCGGAAAACACGAGGAACAGGCAGAGGCGAGGCAGGAGCTTCAGCATGACCACTCCGAAAAACCGTTTGTTGGATTGGGCAGACGTTGCGTCAAATCCTAACCGGTTTTCGAGTTTTGCCAAAACGTGCTCGGCCGAAAAATGGGCGAGGTCGGTGTAGGCAGGGAGTTTGGGAAGTCGGGGTCAGCTCTGCGGAGTGGCCTGCGCACGGCGCAACCCGATGACCATCCACACCACCAATCCGGTGATCACCACTCCGGCGGTCATCAGGTTGTACTGGCGTGCGGCGGCCCGGATCTGCTCCCAGGAACCCGAGGTCACGAGACCCACCCACAGCATCAGGCTCATGAAGGCGAGGTTGCTGAGCGCGGCGAAGAAGACCGCGGGCCAGAAGCGGAAACGGAAGGCACCCGCGGCGTAGAGCATGAAGCCGCGCAGGAAGGGGAGGAAACGATTGGTGGTCAGGATCCGTTCGTCGAAACGGGAAAAGATGTCGTCGAGAGTTTCCTGCCGAACGAACCGCCTCCTCCGGGCCAGGATCCTGCGGATCACCGCCATTCCATATCTGGAACCCAGCTGGTACGCGATTCCCGCTCCCAGGCTGCTGCCGAGCACGGCGAGCCCGAAGAGCAGCCACGGAGAGGACGCGCCCTGACCGGCGAGGAAGAAGCCGAAGAGCACGAACATGTCGCCCAGGTAGGGCGGAAAGATGTACTCCAACATCGCCGACACGAAGACGAAGGCCGGCAATGCCAGGGGGGGCAGGCTCATGGCCAGGGCGATGGGGTCTTCAAACCAGGGCAAGGTGCTGTGCTCAGTTGGGTCCGAAAGAGAGGGGGCAGGACATCCAGCGCTTATGCCTATCATGTTCTGGACCCCTTGAACAGTCAGCCGGGCTCTATCGACCGCGGCGCAAAGTCGGTGAGCTTCGCCGCGAGCTCGTCCCGGCTCGTCTCCCGGTGGGAGACCGGCTCGGTGACGACCAGGCGGTGTTTACCGCCGCCCAGGGAACGCACGAAGACCGGCACGATCACCGCCCGAGTCTCGGTAGCGAGCTGCAGAGTCTCGTGCAGCGCATCGCGGGAGGTGGCTCCTTCTCCGCTGGGGGAGGCGTCGGCGGCCCGGGCGAGCCAGTCGCCTCTGGCCAGGTGTGCCCGAGCCTGGGCGTGCCAGGGCTCGCCGTCGACCACCCGGTGGCCGGCCTCGGACTGCAACCGGGCCAGCAGACGATCCACCGGATCGGAGCCCGAGGGTGGCAGGTGCAACGGACGGTGAAACCAGCCGAGGGCGAGCACCGCGAGATCGAATCCGAGTAGCCGCGAGCCGGTCACGATCCGCCCCGGCTGGTCGGGCCCTTCCACATGTAGATGTTCCCAGCCTTCGATCCGGAGTCGGCGGCAGGCACCGGCTCGCGGCCGGCGCACGAGGTCGAAGAGGGTCGCCAGGGAATGTGCCCAGCGCCGTCGCCGTCGATCATCCGGCTCGTCGGAGAGAATCGTGGCAGGGACGTGGGCTCGGGGCCACCATGCCTTCGCGATCCACAGGGCCGCGATTCGAGCAGGGCTCCGCAGGAGCAGGGGAATCGGCACAGAAGGGCACTGTTCGTCGGCGGCCACCATGGGCAAGAGTCTATCGGCTTCGACAAATCGGCGAAGAGCGCTCGAACCCGAGGGGTGGATTCTCATACCATTGTCGAACCAAAACCTAGGAGGTTCCCATGGCGACCGCAAAACAGCATCCGATGCTGCAGAGCTCGGGCATCCGATTCTTCGGGCTCGGGCTGGCCCTGGCCGTTCTGCTCTCGGCTCAGGTGATCTGGGCCCAGCCCACCCGTAAGCCGGTCCTGCACGGTCGCCACTGGGTGGCGATCACCGGCAAACCCCTGGCCGCCACCGCCGGTGCGCGTATGTTCCACGAGGGAGGCAATGCGGTCGATGCCGCATGCGCCATGTTGGGGGCCACCAGCACCATGTGGGACACCCTCGGCTGGGGCGGAGAGACCCAGGCCCTGATCTACGATCCCCGCAGCGGCGAGGTCAAGGGAATCAACGCCCTGGGCGTGGCTCCGACCGGTGCCACTGTCGAGTTCTTCAAAGAGAAGGGTTTGACCTACCCGCCCGAGCTCGGCCCCCTGGCCGCGGTGACTCCGGGCACCCCCGGCGGCCTCTTCGTGATGCTGGCCGAGTTCGGCACCAAGAGCCTGGCAGACGTGCTCGCCCCTTCCCTGGAGATGGCCGAGGGGTATCCGATCGAGAAATCCCAGGCCGACAACATGGAACGTCGGCGCGAGCTGCTGGCGCAATGGCCCGATTCCAAGAAGGTCTTCCTGCCTCATCTCGAGGCAGGGAACGACCAGCGAGCTGCCCCTTTTCCGGGCGAGATCTTTCGTCAGCCCGACCTGCGCTCGACCCTCGAGAAGCTGGTGGCGACAGAGCGCGAGGCCCTGGCCGCGGGCAAGAGCCGGAAAGAAGCGATCTACGCGGCCTACGACCGCTTCTACCGGGGTGACATCGCCGAGGAGCTGGTGCGCAGCACCCAGGAGCAAGGAGGTTTGATCACCCTCGAAGACCTGGATCGCTGGCAGGTCTACATCGAGGAGCCGGTCTCCACGAGCTACAAGGGCATCGAGGTCTTCAAGCTCACCCACTGGGTGCAGGGACCCGCCATGTTGCAGGCCCTGAACCTGCTCGAGCGGGTCGAGAACCTGGCCGGGCTGGGGTACAACAGCGCCGCGTACATCCATGCTCTGTACCAGGCGATGAATCTCGCTTTCGCCGACCGGGATTTCTACTACGGTGACCCCTACACGCCTCCCGAGGAGCCGATCGCAGGGCTCTTGTCGAAGGAATACGCCGCGGAGCGGTTCCAGGAGATCGACTGGAAGCGGAACGATGCCGAGGCCCACCCCGGAGACCCCTACCCTTTCCAGGGGGGCGAGAACCCCTTTCTCGACCTGTTGCGCCAGTGGACACCCATTCCGCCCGCGGCCGAGGCGGAGGGGGAAAAGGGGTTCCAGCAGGCAACCCTCCTGACCCACGACGAGGCTTTCGTCGCCGGCACCACTTCGATCCAGGCGGCCGATGCCGAGGGTTGGGTGGTGTCGATCACTCCCAGCGGCGCCTGGATTCCACCGGTGATCGCGGGTCGCACCGGTATCGGTCTATCCCAGCGGATGCAGAGCTTCGTGCTCGACGAACGGCTGAACCCCTACAACCTGGTAGCTCCCGGCAAGCGGCCTCGTGCCACCCTGACCCCGGGCATGGCCCTCAAGGACGGCAGACCTTACCTCTCGTTTGCGGTCCAGGGAGGCGACACGCAGGACCAGAACCTCTTGCAGTTCTTCCTCAACGTGGTCGAGTTCGGAATGAACGTACAGCAGGCGGCGGAAGCGGCGAACATCAACAGCTACCAGATGCAGAGCTCGTTCGGGGCCCACAAGAGTGAGCCCGGGCGCCTCGTCGTGCGCGACGACGTGCCGGCCTGGGTTCGCGAGGAGCTGCGACAGATGGGGTATCGGGTCGAGACCCGGCGCAGAACCTCGGGGCCGATCAACGCCATTTTCTTCGACGCCGAGCACGGGTCGTTCTGGGGAGGCTCGAGCGATTTCGGCGAGGACTACGGCATCGCCTGGTAGCAGGTGCTGCTGTCGACGCTCCGTCCGCTTGCGGCGATTCCGGGCAAAACAGCAAGAACGGAGAAGCCGGCGCTGCCCGTCTGGGTAGACGATATCTACTCGGGTCCATTTCCTTTTTTTCTCCTGGCGCAATCCCGGAGAAGTCCTCGGTGCGAGGCTCTTTCTCTTGGGGCGCTTCTGCTGGTCTTACGCAAGATCGGAGAAGATTTCTTGGGCACTTCTGTGTCAGCCGGGGTGAGGGGAAATCGAAGAAGGGGGTCGTGACCGAGGAGTTGCATGCCCGGAAGCACGCGGAACAGAGCCTCCATGGGCTCTCGCCGTAGCGCCTTGTGCTTTTTCCGGGCGGGCAATGGCGATTTTTTGAAATACTCTGGGAAAAAGTCTACCGCGTGTGAGATTTCCCTGGTATATTTTCAAGCTCATTGCATTGCTTCTGGGGCGTTGATTCGGTCGTAGGCTGTGATCGCAGTCAGAAAGATCGAGGTGAATCTCGTGCGAGTCTATCGGGATCGAGTGGCGCAGCCTGTTGTTAGAAATATTTAATATTGTTTTTTTGACAATGAGTAATGAAGTGTGCTCGCAGTGTTCGAGACCGCTTGTTGTGTTGTCTTATTGTTAAGAAAATAAATATCGGCGAAGTAAAGATCTCGGAGTCGAAGTTGTTGTTCGACAATGGCTTACGATCTGTACATCGAGAACGCGGAAGAATTTCTCTCGAGACGCCCGAGACGGAGAGCTGGCGCTTTTGTGGCGATCGCGATCGTGTGTTCGCTTCCGAGGCTCCAAAGAAAAAAATAGATAGCTCGCGAAATCCAAAGGTGTCTTGCGTAGGTCGCAAGAGCTCCTCTCGGGAGGAGTGTGCCATACGAAGATAGGAGTGACGGATGAGCGAAACTCGGATTCATCTGTTCGGTAGATTGGAAGTTTCAAGGACTCCAGAGATCCTTTCGGTATTTCCTACTCGCAAGTCGCGCAGTCTTTTCGCCTTCTTGGTTCTCCATCCCGATCGTCTGGTTCCACGGGAAGTCTTGGCGAACATCTTCTGGAAAGACCGCCCGGAAGGGGCGGCACGCAAGTGTCTCCGTACCGAGCTCTGGAGGATCCGCGGGGTGTTGGACGCCGTCGGTGCCGGCTCCGAGCTGTTGACGATTCAGCACGATAGCGTCGGTTTTCATCGATCCGACGACGTATGGATCGATGTCTTCGACTTCGAGGATCGGCTGATGACCCTCGCCGCGAGCACGGCTCCCGAGTCACGCGGCCTCGAAGCCCGGTCTCTCGAAGAGGCCATCGCCCTGTACCGGGGAGATTTGCTCGAGGGTCTCTACGACGACTGGTGTATGGAGTTTCGTGAACGCCTACGGGGGCTCTTCCTTTCCGCCCTCGGCCGGTTGATGAAGGTCCACCTCGCCACCGGAAACTGGCCCCAGGTCTGTTCTCTGGGCAAGCAGATCCTCGAGTACGACCCGCTCGACGAATGTATCCACCGCGACTTGATGCGAGCGAATTGGGAGATGGGCAACCGCGCGGCGGCTCTGCGCCAGTTCAAGGTCTGCAAGGAAGTCCTTGCCCGGGAGCTGGAGATCGATCCGATGCCCGAAACCCTCGACTTGATGCAGAGGATCAAGGAGCAGTGGCAACCCGGGGGGGAGAGGATGAGGCTGCCCGCAGCGCCGGACTCTCCCGAAGACGTAGGCCACAGCCTCGCCCGTCTGCGGGAGCTGGAGAGCTACCTGGGAGAGGCGAGCGTGGTCGTTCGCCGCGCGATCGAGAGCCTGCAGAGCCTCGGTGTACCCCAGGAGGATCGTCTCAACGGAAACACCTCGCCGATCGCCAGTCATCGCTGTGACTGAGACTCCCGGGTGATGCCCCAGAAGCTCTTTTGAGACCTGGGTCCTCCAGGATGTTCCGTACCAGTAAAAGGGAGACCTTGGTTGGGGTCTCGGAGGTGATCGAAGATGGCACCGCCGATCAGTGTGGTGGGCATGGCCTGCCGCTATGCAGATGCTCGTTCGCCACAGGAGCTGTGGGAGAACGTACTGGCGCGCCGGTGCGGTTTCCGGCAGCTGCCGGAAGAACGTCTGCGTCTCGAGGATTATCACTCGCCGGATCGCGAGGCTCGGGACCACACCTACGGAACCGAGGCCGCCGTGCTGGAGGGCTACGAGTTCGATCGGGTTCGGTTTCGGGTCTCGGGATCGACCTTTCGGGTTACCGACCTCACTCACTGGCTGGCTCTCGAAGTGGCCTCCGAAGCCCTGGCCGACGCGGGGCTCGCCGACGGGCACGACGCTCCTCGAACGCAGACCGGCGTCTTGGTCGGCAACACTCTGACCGGAGAGTTCAGCCGCGCGGGCCTGCTGCGCCTGCGCTGGCCCTACGTACGCCGGGTGGTCGCCGCGCAGCTGCAGCAGGAGGGGTGGGACGAGGCCCGGTCCCGGTCGTTTCTCGAGCGTCTGGAAGACACCTACAAGCAGCCGTTTCCGGAGCTCAACGAAGATTCCCTGGCCGGCGGTCTCGCCAACACCATCGCCGGGCGAATCTGTAATCACTTCGACTTCAAGGGTGGGGGCTACACTCTCGACGGCGCCTGTGCCTCGTCCCTGCTGGCGGCGTCGCAGGCCTGCAGTGCCCTCGCCAGCGGCGACCTCGACCTGGCCCTGGTGGGGGGTGTCGACCTGAGCATCGATCCTTTCGAGCTGGTCGGATTCTCCCGGGCAGGAGCCCTGACGGCCGGGGAAATGCGGGTGTTCGATACCCGTTCCGCAGGTTTCGTGCCGGGCGAAGGCTGTGGCTTCCTGGTGTTGATGCGGCGCGCAGACGCAGTGGCGAGCGGACGCCGCATCTATGCCGATATCAGGGGTTGGGGAATCTCGTCCGACGGCCACGGGGGTATGACCCGGCCGGAAGTCGAGGGGCAGATCCTGGCTCTCGAGCGGGCCTACCGACGAGCGGGCGCCTCGATGGCCGACGTAGGGTATTTCGAAGGCCACGGCACCGGCACCGCGGTGGGCGACACCACGGAGCTCTCCACCCTGACCCGAGGGCTCCGGGCCGCAGGCGCGCGCCGGCCGGCGGCGGTGGGCTCGATCAAGGCGAACATCGGGCACACCAAGGCTGCTGCCGGGGTGGCAGGATTGATCAAGGCGAGCCTCGCCGTCTACCACCGCGTGATTCCTCCCAACAGCGGTTGTGGGCAGCCCCACGAGCTGCTCGCCCCATCGTCCGCCTCCGTTCTGCGAGCGGTGGAGGAAGGCGAGCCCTGGCCGTCGGACGAAGTGCCGCGGGCGGGTGTCAGCGGGATGGGCTTCGGTGGGATCAACGCCCACCTGGTGCTCGAAGGGTCCGCGGGTGTGGGGCGCCTCGGCCGGGCGGCCTCGAGATTGCTCCGCTCCCCGCAAGACGCCGAGCTCTTCGTCTTCGGCGCCGGAGACGATCGCGAGCTCCTCGACCAGGTACGAGCCATCGAAACGCTGGCGCCTCGCCTCTCCCGTGCCGAGCTGGTGGACCTGGCGACGACCCTGGCCAGACAGTCGGCCGCCCGGCCGCGGCGGGCGGCGGTGGTGGCCGGCCGCCCCGCGGAGCTCTCGGAGTCTCTGGGGCAGGTCCGTCGGTGGTTGGAGAGTGGCCGAGACCATGCCCTGGACTTCGAGGCCGGCCTCTTTCTCGGGCGTTCGGGAGCCGAGCCGCGGTGTGGTTTCCTCTTTCCCGGGCAGGGAGCTCCCGCGCACTGGGGAGGAGGCCTCTGGGCTCGTCGCTTTCCACGGCTGAAGGAAGCCCTGCCGGGCGCTGCCGCCCCCGGCACCGGCGCCCTGTCGGCCGCGATCGTGGGCTCCGGGTTGGCGGGTCTCGACCTGCTGGAGGATCTGGGGATCCGAGCGGAGCTGGCGGTCGGGCACAGTCTCGGAGAGCTCCTGGCCCTGAGCTGGGCTGGGGTGTTCTCGGCCGAGGCTCTGCCGCGAATCGCGGCCGCTCGCGGCCAGGCCCTGGACGACTTCGGAGAGCCGGGAGCGATGCTCAGCCTGCGGGCGTCACGAGCAGAGGCCGAAGCGCTGATCGCCGGAACCGGGTGGGTGGTGGCCGCGGTCAACGGGCCTCGGGAGGTGGTCGTCTCCGGCGCCGAGACATCGATCGAGAGCCTGCGGGCGAAGGCGCGTGCGGCCGGGCATGCGAACGTTCGCCTGCCGGTGCCCCACGCCTACCACTCTCCCCTCGTGGCCCCCGCGGCTCGACGGCTGGCGGAGGTACTGGCCGGCGAGGAGCTGGCCAGCCCCCGGCGCCCGATCGTCTCGACGGTGACCGGGGAAGCCCTGGCGGCCCGATCGCCGGCCGAGCTGCGAAGCCACCTGGTCGGCCAGATCGATCGGCCGGTGGAATTCGAGCGTGCCGTCGAGGAGGCGAGCTCCGGGGTCGATCTATGGATCGAGGTCGGGCCGGGACGTATGTTGGAGCAGGTTCTGGGGCGTTCGAAGAGGGGGCCGGTGGTGTCACTCGACATCGGCTCGGGCTCCGTCGCCGGGCTGCTGCAGGCGGCCGGAGCCTGGTACTGCCTCGGCGGGATGCCGAGCTTCGAGACCCTCTTCGCCGACCGCTTCAGCCGTCCGTTCGATCCCGCGCGGGAGCTGCGTTTTCTCGCCAATCCTTGTGAGGCGGCGCCCGCGATCTCCATACCTTCTCGCGAGCCCGTGGAGGAAACCCCGGCTTCGGTTGCCGAGGTCGGCGTGGGGCTCGCCGTCGCCGAGCTGGAGCCTCTGGACCTGGTGTGCGCCCTGGTCGCCGAACGGGCCGAGCTACCGCCCGAATCGGTGGCTCCGGGGCATCGCTTGTTGAGTGATCTCCACCTGAGCTCTCTCGCCGTCGGGCAGCTGGTCAACGACGCCGCTCGCCGCCTCGGGCTGACGCCGTCGGTCGCTGCGACCGAATATGCCGATGCAACCGTCGGCGAGGTCGCCGAGGCACTGCAGGAACGGCTCAGCGTGGAGCCCGAGCTGGACTCGGACACCGACCCGGGACCTCCCGCCGGGGTCGACGCCTGGGTTCGGAGCTTCGAGGTCGAGTGGGTTCGTGCACCCCTGGCCGGGCGGGAGGGCGAGTCGAGTGGCGCCGAGCCGAGGCAGTGGATCGTCTGTGCTCCGGACGACTTTCCGGTGCGAGAGGCCCTCGCGGCCGGACTGGCCGAGCAGATTCCCTCGGGCGGAGTCTTGTTGTGTGTCCCGCCCGCGCGGGACGAGCGCGTGGTCGACCTCTTCCTGCAGGCCGCCGCCGCCCTGCGGTCGCGGCTCGGCGACGAGGTTTCGGAGCCCCCGAGGCTGGTGGTGGTGCAGGAAGGCGGAGGCGGCAGCGCCTTTGCCAAGACCGCGTTCCTCGAAATGCCGACGGTTCCCACCACGGTGGTCGATCTGCCCCTGGATCGGGCCGATCTTTGCGACCGCGTGGTGGCGGAAGCTCTCGGCACGAGCGGATTCTCGGAGGCTCGGTACCGCGAAGGCGCTCGCCAGGTCCCCCGCCTACGCGCCGTGGCGACCTTCGGCACGGAGAAGGGTGCCCTACCCCTGGGCCCGGGCGACGTCTTGCTGGCGAGTGGAGGCGGCAAGGGAATCGGCGCCGAATGTGCGCTGGATCTGGCGCGTGCCAGTGGTGCGAGCCTGGCGTTGTTGGGCCGCTCCGACCCGAGCTCGGATCCCTCCCTGGCGAGGAACCTGGAGCGCCTGGGTGCTGCGGGGATCCACTGGCGCTACGAGCGGGTCGATGTCGGTGATTCCGCGGACGTCGCGGCCGCCGTACGCCGGATCGAAGGGTCTCTCGGCCCGGTGACCGCCATCCAACACGCCGCCGGGGTCAACCGGCCGCAGTTGCTCTCGACCCTCGATCGAGAGTCCTTTCTCGCCACGTTGGCCCCCAAGGTGGCGGGGCTCGAGAATCTGCTGGCCGCGATCGACCCCGAGCGGCTGCGACTGCTCCTGACGTTCGGCTCGATCATCGGCCGCACCGGAATGCAGGGGGAGGCGCATTACGCGGTGGCCAACGAGTGGCTGGCCGAGCGCACCGAGGCCTTCGGTCGGCGTTTTCCGGAGTGTCGTTGCCATTGTCTGGAGTGGTCCGTGTGGGCCGGAATCGGCATGGGAGATCGCCTGGGCCGGATCGAGGCCCTCGCCCGCGAGGGCATCACGCCGATCACCGTCGACCAGGGACTGGCCGCGCTCCGCGAGGTGCTCTCCGGCAACCGTCCCGCGCGTCTGGTGGTCAGCAGCCGCCTCTCCGAGATGCCGACCCTCGCCTGGGGCGCCCGCGAGCTGCCGATGTGGCGGTTCCTCGAACGGCCGAGAGCCCACACCGCCGGTGTGGAGCTGGTGGTCGACGCCGAGATCTCGACGGGAACCGACCCCTATCTCGGCGATCACGTCTTCGAGAGTGAATTCCTCCTGCCGGGGGTGATCGGCCTCGAGGCCATGTGCCAGGCGGCCCTGGCCCTCGCTGGAACCTCGACCCTGCCGGTGCTCGAAGACGTGCGGTTCGAACGCCCGGTGGTGGTGCCGGAAGGCGCGGTGGTCGGCGTACGGATCGCCGCCCTGGTGCGGCAACGGACACGAGAGGGTTGCGTGGTCGACGTGGTGCTGCGTTGCAGCGAAACGGGTTACCACCACGATTGTTTCCGGGCCCGGTGCCGCTTCGAGAGCCGGTCCGAGATGGCCTCCGCGGCGCAGGCTCTCGGTTCCGTCAATGGTTTCCTGGCCCTCGACCCCGCCGTCGATCTCTACGGCGGAGTGCTCTTCCAGAAGGGGCGGTTCCGCCGTCTGCGCGGGTACCGGCGTCTCCGGGCGCGCGAGTCCGTGGCGGAGATCTCTCCCGACGGAACGACCCGGTGGTTCGGCGGATTCCTGCCCGGAGAGCTGCTGCTCGGCGATCCGGCGGCTCGGGATGCGGTGATCCACAGCATCCAGGCCTCCATTCCCCACGCAACGGTCCTGCCGGTCGGTGTCGAGCGCCTCGAGCTGGGGAAGATCGACCCCACCCAACCCTGGTCGGTCGCTGCCCGGGAGCGGTTTCGCCGCGGCGCGACCCTGGTGTACGACGTCGACGTGCTCGATGCGCGGGGCGCCGTGGGCGAGAGGTGGCACGGGCTGGAGCTGCGCGTGGTCGAGGCGGCCGGCGACGCCCGGGAATGGGCCGTGCCCCTGGTGGGGCCGTTCCTGGAGCGGCGTCTCGAGGAGTTGCTCCCCGGTGGTGGGGTGGAGGTGATCTTCGAGGAATCCGCCGCCGGAGACCGTCGGTCGGCCAGCGATTCCGCCCTGTCTCAGCTGTTGGGTGAAGGGGTCTCCGTGCTGCGCCGTCCCGATGGAAGACCCGGAGTCTCCGGCGGGGCCCGGGAGGTCTCGGTGGCCCACGGCGACGGGCTCGTCCTCGCCGTGGCGGCTCCCGATGCCGTCGGCTGCGATCTGGAGCCAGTGATCGCGCGCGGTGCGGACGAGTGGCGCCGACTGCTTCCTCGGGCCCGCTTCGAGCTCAGTCGGGAGCTCGCGGCATCGGCCCGGGAGGATCTCGACACCGTGGGTGCGCGGGTGTGGGCGGCGGGTGAATGCCTCAAGAAAGTGGGTGCGGGTTTCGAAGCACCCCTCGTGGTCGGCTCGACACCGGTTGGAGAGTGGATGGTCTTGCGGTCGGGGTCCTTCGTGATCCCCACCGTGGTGGCCACTCTGCGAGAGAGAGAGCAACCGGTTGTGTTTGCGGTTCTGGGTAGGGAAACGGCTTCCGATCGTTCACAAGAGGAGGACCTTTGATGGTCGATTCGAGAGGGGCTCACGGGTTTCGCCTCGAGACCGAAGCACACTACAAGGAAGCGGTGGAACGAGTCATCGCGGCCATGCATCAGAACCTGGATCAGGAGATGTCGCTCGAGAACATGGCCGAGGTGGCCATCATGAGCCCGTTTCACCTCAACCGGGTCTTTCGTCAGCTCACCGGTGTTCCTCCGTGCCGTTTCCTGACTGCCCTGCGTCTGGCGGCCGCCAAGCGGCTGCTCTTGACCTCGAGCCTGAGCGTCACCGAGGTCTCTCTGGAAGTCGGCTACAGCAGCCTGGGTACTTTCACCCGGCGCTTCACCGAGCTGGTCGGCGTTTCGCCGGGTCGGTTTCGTGGCCTGATCAAGTCGGGGGCCCGGCCGGCGATCAACAACCTGCGGCAGAATCTCGACGCGGCTCGCTGGGAGCCCCAGGCGGGAGGGGTCTCGGGCTCGATCGAGGTGCCGGAAGGCTTCAGCGGACCGATCTTCGTCGGGTTCTTTACCACCGCCGTGCCCCAGAGCAAGCCCCTGGCCTGCTCCATCCGCCTGCAAGCCGGCGACTTCCGGCTCAACAGCCTGCCCGACGGCAAGTACTACCTGATGAGCGTCGGCCTCAACTGGTCGCTCGATGCCAGGGATTACCTGCTCTACGACAAGGCGTTGCGGGGAGGGGCGTCGGGGATTCCGGTCGAGATCGAAGAAGGCCGGCCTCGCGGCAGCATGTCGGTCAACCTGCGGCCGCCGGAAGCGGTGGATCCGCCCATCCTGATGACCCTTCCGCTGCTGCTCACCGGAAAACCCACGTCGTCTCGGCCGAAGGCCTCCGAGTCGGGCAAGGCCACCGAAGCGGCAGTGGGGCAGTAGGGCGAGATGTCTACCGCCCCTGCCCTGCGCTCGCGCGAGGAGATGTTGGCGAAGAATCGCCTCATCTACGACGACGCGGACGACGCCTTCTGGCGCCTGGCGGTCTACGAGCCTCTGCACCAGGGGTGGGAGCTGAGCAATCTCGGCGGCCTCGACGTGCTGGACGAGCTGGGCGAGCTCGCGGGGTTGCGGGAAGGGATGCGGGTCCTCGAGCTGGGCTCCGGTCTCGGCGCCGCGTGTCGATACCTCGCCGGCCGCTTCGCCTGCGACGTGGTGGGGCTGGAGCTCAACGCGCAGCAGGTCGCAAAGGCCCGGAGCCGCCTGCAGCTCGAGGAGCCAGAGGTTGCCGCACGGGTTTCCTTCGAGCTCGGAGACCTGCTCGCCTATCGCCCCGATCGTCCCTTCGAGGCCGTGTACACGATCGACACCCTGATGTTGATCGAAGGCATTCCGGCCGCGCTCGAGTTGGCCCGGAGCTGCCTGCGGCCGGGCGGAAGACTGTTCCTGGCGGAGATCCTGGCGGGCCCCGAGCTGCGGGAAGAGACGCGGCGCTTCGTCTGGGAAGAAGACGGCATGGTGAGCCTTCTCACCCCCGAAGAATACCGCCATCCGTTGCAGAGGCTCGGTTTCGTGGACATCGAGATCCGCGACTCGAACGCCCTGGCGGTCCGCCGGCACGACTCCATGCTCTTGGCGCTGGAGGAGAACCGCGAGGAGATCGAACGCCAGGAAGGGGTCGCGATGTTCCGGCGCTGTGTCGATCTGATGTCGCGCTACCGCAGCGCCTTCGAGGATCGCGAGCTCCTCTACCGAAGAATTCTCGCGACCCGGGCCTGATTCCGGCATAGACCCTGAGGAGGCAGAGCCATCACCTTGCTGAGCACCGTTCTGCGCGAGTCGTTCACCTCCGAGCAGTTCGCCCGCATCCCGGAGCCCGACCTGGTGATGGACTCCGAAGAAGCGGTGTCGGCCTTCGCGCGCGCGAGCCAGCCCGGCGGCGTTTTATCCGGGGTCTACGCCTTTCTCGCCGAGCAGGCGTGCAAGATGATCCGCCCCGGAGATCGGGTCCTGGACCTGGGGTGTGGCCCTGCCTCGCTCCTGGCGACGATCGCCCGGCGCTGCCCGGACGCCGATTTTCTCGGGGTCGACCTCTCCGAGGGAATGATCCACAGGGGTAGGGAGCAGCTGGAGTCACTCGCCGTGGAGAACGTGGAGCTGCGGATCGAGGACATGACCCGGCTGCGCTCGATCGATCCCGGCACCGTCGACGTGGTGCTTTCGTCGATGGCGATCCACCATCTGCCCGGCATCGGGCATCTGCAGCGTTTCTTCGAGGCGACGGAACGGGTGGCGGCGCCGGATGCGCGGATCTTCCTGGCCGATTTCGGCCGGGTCCGGAGCCTGAAGTCCGTGGAGTACCTGGTGCGGCGAGCGATTCCCAGAGACGAGCCGGTCCTGGAGCACGACTACCGGGCCTCTCTGCGTGCGGCCTTCTCGCAAGAGGAAATGCAGGAGGCGATGCCCGCGAGCTTGCGGCGTCGGCTCGGCACCTACGCAACGATCTTCAGCCCGGTGATGGTCGTTCTGATGACTCCGTTTCCGGCATCTCCGAGAGGCGGGAAGAGCCCGAGCGAGGGCTCCGGCGCGGGCCTGCCCTGGAGCCGCCTGGCCGATCTCTGGCAGCTCCGGCTCTTGCTCCGGCTGGGAGGCATGCCCGCGCGATGACCTCCGAAGCCTCGGCTCCTACGGATTCCGGAGCCGCTTCCCTGGAGCGGGCTCTCGAGGCATGGGCCCGGGTTCTCGGCGCGGAGCGAGTGATCTTCGACACCGGGCCGTACCAGCTCGATACGAGCCCGTTCACGGGCCGGGTGCCCGTGGCCGTGCGTCCCGGCCGGGTGGCCGAGGTCCAGGAGGTCGTGCGGATCGCGCAGCGCTTCTCGGTCCCGATCTATCCGATCAGCACCGGCAACAACTGGGGGTATGGAACGTCGGTTCCGGTGCGTTCCCCCGGGGTGGTGGTCGACCTGCGCTCGATGCGGTCGATCCTGGAGCTCGATCCCGAGCTCGGGGTCGTGACCCTCGAGCCCGGTGTGACCCAGGGCGATCTCGATCGATACCTGCGGGACCACGATCTGCCGTTCATGGTCCCGGTAACCGGTGCGGGGCCATCGTGCAGCGTGCTGGCCAATGCCCTGGAGAGGGGGTTCGGCGTCACCCCGGTGACCGACCACTTCGCGGCCGTGGTCTCCCTGCGAGCGGTTCTGCCCAGCGGTGAGATCTACGAGCCCTTCTCCCGGCGGCACAATGCGGTCGGGGCGGCCCGGGCCTTCAAGTGGAGCACCGGCCCGTATCTCGACGGTCTCTTCTCCCAGTCCAACCTCGGCATCGTGGTCGACGCGAGCATCGTCCTGGAGCCGCGGCCCGAGCGGCGGGGAGCTCTGCTCTTCGTGCTCGACTCGAATCGCGAGGTCGAAGAGGTGACCACGAGCCTCCGCACGGTGCTCCACGCGGCGGGCCAGGGAATCGGTGCCGTGAATGTCATGAACCGCGAGCGGGTCGAATGTATGTTGCGGGGTGCCCGCCAGATGGACGGAGAGCCAGGGGAGGGCGGCCGTGCGGATCTACCTCGGGGGGCCTGGTTCGGATTCGGCTCCGTCTATGGCAGCCGAGAGCACTACCGGGCCACCTGCCGCCTGCTGCGGCGGTCCCTGCGCGGCCGGGCCCGCGGCGTTCGGATCTACTCGTCCCGGCAGATCGAGCGCCTGCGCTGGGTGAAGAGGCTGGCTACAGCGGCACGCTGGTCGCGGCTCACGGGCCTGGTCGAACGCCTCGAAGGGGCCATCGGGATCGTCGAGGGACGCCCTTCCCGGTTCGCCCTCCCCCTGGCGTACGCCGCTTCGGGCCGGGTGACCCCGGGGCGGGAGATGAATCCGGCTCACGATGGCTGCGGCCTCTACTGGTATGCGCCGATCGTTCCGTTTCGTTCCGGGGTGGTGCGCCAGTTCCTCGAATTTGCCGAGCGGATCTGCGGCCGCCACGGCTTGCTGGCGCCGATCACCCTCACCACGTTGTCTCCCCGCTGCTATGCGAGCACGATTCCGCTGCTCTTCGACCGCGGCGATCCCGAGGCCGAGTCTCGGGCGGCCCGCTGCTTCGAAGAGCTCTTCGAAGAGGGTCTGGCTCTCGGGTTCGTGCCCTATCGCACGGGCGCTCCTTTCATGGCGGATCTGGTAGCCCACGGAGCTCCTTTCGGAGCTGCGATCGAGACCCTCAAACGGGCTCTCGATCCCAACCTCGTGGTGGCCCCCGGTCGTTATTCCGCGAGCCCTTGCGAGCCGTTGCCGGTCGCCGGCCCGAGGCCCGTTTGCGGGCCACGCGAAAGCCCTACGTAGAGGCACTTCTCGGCGATCGACATGGCTTCCAAGGCCCTTCCGAGAGCACGGAGGCAGCTTTGACGCAAAATCGGAGTAGTGACCGCGCTCGTTTTAGACCACGATCATGCATCGCCGAAGACTTCACCCAACCTTTGCCAACAAGGGGGTAACGAATGAAGAAATGGATCAGTGCTGGCCTCGTGATCGGATTCTCCATGCTTGGTTCCGCCACCCATGCGGCGAACCTCAGAGCCGCCGTCAAGACGGATATGAAAGCATGCGACTCCGGAATTCCCATCATCCCGCAAGAAAATCTCCAGATGTTCTCGGAGGATCGAATCAAGTCGACCCTCCACGGTGTCTGGCGCGGAAAAGTCTGGGGTGATTACGGGAAAGAGTTCCTCGACAAAGACGGTTTCTTGAATGTCGACTACTACATGATCGTCGACACCGAAAAGAACGAAGTTCTGGTTCTCGAGCAGTTCACATCGGAACGTTCCATTCCCGAGCCGCGGGACCGCAAGAGCGCGGGTTGGTCGTACTTGATGTGCGGCAACGAGAACTACAAGCCGGCGCATCCGCGCCAGATCCACGATTTCCGGAAGGTTTCCGACAACATCTTCGACGCTCCGTCGATCGTCGAGTCTTCCACCGGCCTGAAGGCTTCTGCCTGGGCCAACTCCAAGACCAATTTTGCTCTCTCCGAAGCCTGGCAGAAGCTGGTCGAGGGTGAGTACTTCGACGACCTCAAGTTCCCCGCGTACGCTGGCGGCTTCTTCAAGCAGCAGGTCGAGACGTTGGTGAACAAGGCCGGGCAGCAGGTGTTCTCGTTGCACTTCGAGACCGAGCTGCGCGGTGGTGGCGGAACGGCCGCCGAGTTCGAGAAGGGCAAGCCGATCGTCGGGTGGGAGCACGCCGAGTTCGTCGGTGTGTCGACTGCTGATGGCGACTTCCTCGTCGCCTCGGCTGGCAATGGCCAGGAAGCCGGCAAGCAGTCTCAGGAGCTCTCCGGGCTGATCGACGTGAAGTTCGAACATGTAGTGATCGGGCCTCTGGGCCGCTGAGGGCTCTGAAGAAACGATCGATTTCGACTGGATTGGGAAGTCCCAGAGCCATCCAAGGGGAGAAAGAAGAATGTACCTGTTGAAGCCCATCTGCTCGTTGTCGAAGGCCGAAAATGGAATGGCCCGGCAGCGGGAGAGGGCGGCAAAGGTCTTGTTGCTCGCCATGACTCTGGGAATGCTGATCGGTGGTTGCGCCGGACCGGCGCCGGAAGAGGAAACCGTTCCTCCGGAGCCGGCCGGAACCATCGGCAAGGGGCCGAGCCTGCAGATCCCCACCGGTCTCGCAATCGAAGACAACGGTCACCTGGTAGTGGCCGACGAAGGCCTCGCGGCCATTCTTCGAGTCCTGCCGGAAAATGGAGATCGCAAAATCGTGTCCGGTGCCGGAATCGGCACCGGTCCCGCCTTTCAGGCCCCTGCGAATCTCGCCGTGGAAGCGAGCCATCATCTCGTGGTAGTCGATTCGGGGCTCCAGGCCGTTCTCCGGGTCGACTCCTCGAACGGGAACCGCACGGTGGTCTCGAGTAGCTCGGTGGGCAGCGGACCGGCATTCCGTGCGCCTCTGGCCATCGCGCTGGCATCGGATGGGGCTCTGCTCGTCACCGACCTCGGTTTGCAGGCCGTGCTGCGGGTCGATCCCTCCAGCGGAGATCGCAGCGTGGCGTCGGGCAATGGAACCGGCACCGGACCGGGCTTCGCGGCGCCGATCGGAATCTCCGCGGCCGACAATGCCTGGTTCGTCGCGGACTCCAACCTGGGAGCCGTGTTCCAGGTCGATCCGGCAACGGGTAACCGCACCATGCTCTCGGACTCGACCACGGGGGCCGGGCCCAACATCGCGGCTCCGGTCAGCCTGACCGGGATCGACGACCGCTCATTGGCCGTGGTGAACCTGGCTCGTAAAGACGTTCTGCGGGTCGACACCGGGAGTGGTGATCGCAGCGTGATCACCGGAATCAAGACCGGTAGTGGTCCCCGCCTCGAGATTCCCAAGGGTATTGCCAAGAATTCCAAGGGGCAGCTGGTGGTTCTCGATGCCTGCCTCGATGCCGTGGTCGAGGTGAATCCGGCGAGCGGCGACCGCAAGATCATCTCCGGTAACCTCGAGAGCCAGGAGCCCTGCTTCGCTCTGCCGGTGAGCATCGCGGTGGCGGACGACGGCGAGCTGGAGGTTCTGGACGCCGGCCTGAACGCCCTCATCGGTGTCGATCCGGTGTCCGGAGATCGCAAGGTCACGTCCGGAGTCGGAACCGGCAGCGGACCGGAATTCGAAGGCCCCGCTGCGGTGGCGACCGAAGCCGGCGGCAGCCTGGTGGTGGCCGATGGCGGTGCGAGCCACAAGGCGGTGCTGCGAGTGGATCCCGCGAGCGGCGACCGCACGATCGTCTCCGACGCCGATACCGGCACGGGGCCGGACATCATCACCCCGTCGGGCATCGCGGTCGATGCCTCGGGGCAGATCCTGTTGCTCGACGATGGCCAGGACGGCATCCTGCAAGTCGACCCGACGAGTGGTGATCGCAACCTCGTCTCGGGTTCCGGCGTGGGAAGTGGTCCGAGCTTCCAGACCCCGCTCAACCTCGCGGTCGAAGACTCGGGCTCCCTGGTGGTCACCGATTCCGGCCTGCTGGCCGTCGTGCGGGTCGATCTCGCGAGCGGCGACCGGGCGATCGTCTCGGGCCCGAACCGAGGGGCCGGCCCCGCCTTCCAGTCGCCTCTCGAGATCGAGATCGATTCGAGCGGCGCCCTGATCGTCACGGACTTCGCCTTGCGCGCGGTGTTGCGGGTGGATCCCACGAGTGGCGACCGCACGATCGTTTCCGACAACAGCGTCGGCTCGGGGCCCGGGTTCGAGTCTCCGCTGGGATTTGCGATCCAGTCCGACGGGTCCTACGCCATCGGTGATGCCAGTCTCGAAGAGCTGATGCGGGTGGATCCGGCCAATGGAGATCGCTCGATCATCGGAGGGGGCGACTGAGTCCGGGGCCTGGCAGACGTCCAGGCGCACCCGAGCCAGGGTTGGTAACACGCCCGTGGTGGAGTCTCAGATCCTGAGCCTCGCCGCGGGCTTTCGAGGTTCGAGGTCCATGAAGCTTCGCGGAGTTTTCATCGCCGGAGCTCTCGTCTGGAGCGGATTCGCTCTGGGTGGGGAGCATGCGAAAGACATGGCGCAGAGCCTCGAGCTCTTCCGGTCGGAGGTGCGGCCGGTATTGCTCGAGAGCTGCTTCGAGTGCCATGGCGGCGAGCGGACCGAGTCGGACTTCGATCTCACAACCCGCGAGGGTCTCCTG
>CAZMEL010000016.1:0-53199 GCA_964565225.1 uncultured Thermoanaerobaculia bacterium
CTTCCGGAGGCAGATCCCGAACACCCATTCGACCGTCCCGAGCCAGCAAGTGGCGAGCCGGCGTGCTGATCTTCGTCCACCTGGTGATCGCCGCCCACATCACCCACTGGCTGGTCGCGGGCCGAACGATCACCCCCGTAGAACCCTCCGAGGCCATGGCCTTCTCGCGGGCCGGCATCGTCAATGCCGGATTGCTCTTCTTCGCCGCGACGATCCTCCTCACCGCGATCTTCGGCCGGTTCTTCTGCGGCTGGGCCTGCCATGTCGTGGCGCTCCAGGATCTCTGCCGGTGGCTGCTCGAGAAAGTGGGGATTCGCCCGGTCGCCCTGCGCTCCCGCGCCCTGGGCCTGGTTCCGCTCCTCGCCTTCGCCTACATGTTCCTGTGGCCGCTGGCCTACCGCGTGTGGATCGGTGATTCCCTTCGGACTTTCGAAATGGAGCTCACCACCACCGAGTTCTGGGCCACCTTCCCGGGTTGGGTCATCGGCGGCCTGACATTCCTGCTCTGCGGCTTCGTCGCCGTGTACTTCCTCGGCGCCAAGGGATTCTGTACCAACGCCTGCCCCTATGGCGCGGCCTTCGGTCTCGCCGAGAAACTCTCCCCGATGCGCATCCGGGTGACCGACGCCTGTGCCGGTTGCGGCCACTGCACGGCGGTCTGCACCTCGAACGTTTCGGTCCACGCCGAAGTGCGCGACTACGGCATGGTGGTCGACAGCGGCTGCATGAAATGCCTCGACTGCGTGAGCGTCTGCCCCAACGACGCCCTGTACTACGGCGCCGGCCCCCTGCCGCTGTGGGCCAAGCCGCGGGTGGGCTCTCCCGCCAAGCGGCGCTGGCCCTTGTCCTGGGGCGAAGAGGCGCTACTGGCCGTCGCCTTCGCCCTGGCGTTCTTCACCTTCCGTGGCCTCTACGGCGTGGTGCCCTTTCTCATGTCTCTGGGGCTCGGCGCCATCCTGGCGTATCTCGTGCAGCAGACCTACCGTCTCGGGACCCGACCCGATCGGACTCTGCGCCGTAGGGCCCTGAAACGTGCCGGCGCCCTGACCCCTGCCGGCCGTGCCTTCGTCGTCGCCATGGCGCTTCTGGCTCTGTTCTGGGCCCATTCCGGCTGGATTCGTTACCACACCTTTCGTGGCGAGAGCGGCTTCTCGGCGACCCTCGATCTACGACGGGAAGTCTTCGATGTAACCCGCCCCCTGCCCACGATCCGCAGCGATCGCTCGCGCACGATCGCCCGTGCCGCGGAGCACCTGGCGATCGTCGAGCACCAGGGTCTCTTTCCGACCCGTGGCAATGCGTCTCGGCGGGCCTGGCTGGCGTTTCTGACCAACGGCGAGGATCTCGGCGAGCTGGCGGATCTCGCCATCGCCCGGGGCGAAGACGCGTTTGCGATGCACCAGCTCGTGGCCCGTCGGGCCGCCGACCTCGGCGACCTCGAGCGCGCGGTTCCGGCCTACCAGGCGGCCATCAACGCCGCACCCTCCGTGCCCGATGGCTGGATCCAGCTCGGCATCCTGCTGGCCCGTGCCGGCAGGCTACCGGCAGCGGAGCAGGTCTTCGCCCAATCCGTTGGCCATGTCCAGGATTCTCCCGAGCTGTTCTACAATGAAGGTCTCGTCAAGGCGTTCCTCGGCAAGACCGACGAGGCGATCGAGCGTTTCCAGCGCTCTCTGGAGCTCGATCCCTGGTATCGCGAAGCCCGGGAAAACCTCGCCGGCACGTTGGCGTCGGCCGGCCGGTTCGACGACGCGGCCATCCAGTTCCGGATGGCGCTCGAACAAGCTCCTGACGATACGGAAACCCGACAGCTCCTCGCGCAGGCCCTGCTCGCCGCCGGACGGGTACCAGAGGCCCGCGAAGAGCTCGAACAGATATTGCGCCTGAGCCCGGATCACCCCGAGGCCGGGCAGCTGCTCGATCATCTACGCCGAACGCCCTGAGGAATCGACCCGAGCTCTCCCCTTGCCACACGCACAACCACGAGGACCAAACCCGATGGGAAAACCAACGAGCCGCCACCACACCTCCTGGCGAAGAAACCCGCTCCTGCTCCTCGGAGCCGTCACGGCTCTGCTCCTGGCCGGCCTCGCAACCGCCGCCACTCGAGGAGCTTCCGAGGCAGAGAGCGAGGGAGGCGGGACGAATCCCGACGTGACCGTGATCTACCTCCACAATACCGACAACCATGGATCCACAGGTGGGGTGCGCGGCTACTCGGTGGGTACCGTTTCGTGCAATATCGGAACCGATCCTCTCTGGTGGTGTGACAACAACCAGTCCTTCTGCGACGACTCCCAACACCCGGTGATCGCCCAGAACATGTACCGGCTCAAAGACGGCCGTTTCACCCAGATCGGCATGAGCTGGCTCAAGCACGGTTTCTTCTCCACCAACTCCTTCGACTCCGCCTGTGGCGACTGCGCCCAACCTCCCCACGGTGGCGAGCAGCTGGGAGTCGGCTGCACTGATGCCTATGGCGCAGGCCTCAACGGCTCTCGCCCCCTCGGCCTGCGATCCGAGGTCAACGCCGCCACCGGTGCGTTCCCCTTTCCCGAGACCACGGTCGGTTTCTCGGGCCCTGTCGACCAGCGGATGCGGGTCGCAGAGGCCGACCTCGATGCAAGCCTGAATCCCGGCGCCCTGTACTGGGTGGAAGGGCATTACATCGCGGCCGACGACGCAGAGGCCAAGAACGGATTGAACAATGCCTCGTACCGTCCGGTCACCATCGAAAGTGGCTCGTTCGATCTCGACCTCCAGGCCACGACGATCCGCGAGCTGCCGGCGATCGCGGCCTGGCAGGCGGTCGATGCCGATGTCGAGCTGATCGACGTCGACAACAACTCGACCTCGCCGCCCGAGCGTTTCCACGTCGCGCGCAAGGTGACCGAGAACAAGGGCGGCTGGCACTACGAATACGCCGTGCACAACATGAACGCCGACCGTAGCGCCGGCAGCTTCACCATCCAGCTGCCCCCCGGCAGCAGCATCACCAACGCCGGCTTCCACAATGTGCCGCACCACTCCGGTGAGCCCTACGACGTCGACGACTGGACGATTTCCATCGACGAGGTGGCGGGCACCATTTCCTGGGCGACGGAGGACTTCGCGACCAACGAAGACGCCAACGCGCTGCGCTGGGGCACCATGTTCAGCTTCTGGTTCGACTCCAGCGCCGGCCCGGCGCAGCATCCACACCAGATCGGCCTGTTCAAACCCGGCAGCCCGGCGGCCCTCGACTTCGCGTTCGTCGATACCGAGATCTTCGGCGATGGCTTCGAGTCCGGGGACACCAGCTCCTGGACCGACCAGGCTCCCTGATCGCGCTTCCGGAGCCGCCGCCGACCCTGGCGGTGGCTCCCGTCTCCCCTCCCCCCTTCCCCCTCCGCCGCGTCTTTGTCTCGTGCTCGAGAAATGTTCTACAATCCCGTCCTCGGTATTTCTACGCCTGCCCCCTACGCCTCACGCCTTCACTTTCTGCGACCGAAGGAGAGAAAGATGCTCGATGTCTCTGTACCCAAGCGCAGGTTGCTGGCGAGCGGGCTCGTTTGCCTCGTGGCAGCCTGCGTTCTCGCTGCCTGGCCCCATGTCACGGAAGCCGGCGGCTCCAATGGTCCCGACGTGACCGTAATCGAGCTTCCCGACATCGACAACCACGGCTCCGTGGGTGGCGTCCAGGCCTACTCGGTGGGTACCAACTCCTGCAACGTGGGCACCGAGCCGGTCTGGTGGTGCGACGAGAACCGCTCCTACTGTGACGACGCCCAGCACCCGGTGATCGGCCAGAATATGTACCGGCTCAAAGACGGCCGTTTCACCCAGATCGGCATGAGCTGGCTCAAACACGGTTTCCTTTCGCTCAACACTCCCGATTCCGACTGCGGAAACTGTGTCGACCCACCGCACGGTGGTGACCAGCTGGGGGTCGGCTGCACCGACACCTACGGTGCCGGCCTCAACGGTTTCCGCCCCCTGGGACTACGCTCCGAGGTCAATGCGGCCACCGGACAGTTCCCCTTTCCCGAGACCACGGTCGGCACCTCCAATTCCATCGACCAGCGGATGCAGGTCGACCAGTCCGATCTCGACCCGGCCCAGAATGCCGGCGCCCTGTATTGGGTGGAAGGTCACTACGTCACCGCCGACGACGCCGAGGCCAAGAACGGTCTGAACAACGCCTCCTACCGGAAGGTGACCGTCAGCGGTGGCAGCTTCAACCTCAATTTCGACGGTCTCACCGTTCGCGAGCTGCCGGCCATCGCCGCCTGGCAGACGGTCGATCCCGAGGTGGAGATGTTGAATGTCGACAACGACTCCTCGGCGCCGCCGGAGCGTTTCCACGTGGCCCGCAGGGTGACCAGCGATGGCGGCAACTGGCACTACGAAATCGCCATCCACAACATGAACTCCGATCGCAGCGGTGGAAGCTTCAGCATCCAGCTGCCGCCGGGAAGCAGCATTACCAATGCCGGTTTTCACAACGTGCCCCACCACTCCGGCGAGCCCTACGCCACCACCGATTGGGCGATCGACATCGACGAGGCAGCCGGCACCATCACGTGGTCCACCGACACCTTCGAGATCGACCAGAATGCCAACGCCCTGCGCTGGGGCACCATGTTCAGCTTCTGGTTCGATTCCAGTGCCGGGCCCGCGGGCCACGACCACACCCTCGGTCTGTTCAAGCCGGGGTCACCTTCCAGCCTGAGCTTCGCCTTCGTCGACAACTCGATCTTCATCGATGGTTTCGAGTCGGGCGATACCAGCTCCTGGACATCGGTCGCTCCCTGACCGGATCGTTCCCGGTCGGAGGCTGAGGCCTCAGCAGAAAGGCGGGCCGGGAGCCCGCCTTTTTCGATCTCGGTGGTTGGTTTCGACGTCTCGACCTGGTGGATTCTTCCGGGTCAGGCGGTCGCGGCCCGAAGGCGGGCCATGAGCAAGACGTCGATCAGCTTCCCTTCCCGAAACACGGCATCGCGCTGCCGCCCTTCGGTTTCGAAGCCGAATTTCTGGTAGAGGGCCACGGCGGACTCGTTGTCGGGGTAGACGTCGAGCTCGAGCCGGGTCAGTCCCAACCAGCCGTCGGCCAGGTCGAGGGCCGCCTTCATCAGGGACGAGCCCACGCCCCGACCCTGCCAGTGGTCGTGCACCGCCATGCCGAGCCGGCCGCCGTGGCGTCGGCGCCAGTGGGGAAACACCTCCAGCCCCAGGTGACCGATCACCTCACCTTCCGCATCCGCCACCAGGCTGAAGAATCCCTCTTGGCGATCCGCCAGCCGCTCCTTCCACCTCTCGAGGGAAGGAAAGGGCAGCTGGAGAGTTCCCCGGATCACCCGTGGCTGCTGGAAGATTTTCCAGACGTCTTCGGCGTCCGTCGGCTCGCTGTGGCGTACCAAGATATTGCTCATGAATGAAGGCTCCTCTCCCGAGCCATTAGAACACAACACGAGAAGCGGGGGCCGATCGGACCGCGAGATCCCGACCGGCCCCCGCAGAGAGAGCCTTCTACCTCAGGAAGGAGGGCTCAGGGATAGGTCACCGTCACCACGTTGCTCACCGAGCAGGACTTGTGGTCGAAGACCTGGTAGCTGGCGGTCTGGCCCGACATGTTGGCCTCGACGCCGAGGATCAGAGAGGCATCGCCGAGGTTGGAGGTACCCTCTACCGCGGCACGTGCCAGCGGCTGGGCCAGGCCGAAGGTCACGGGCCCGCAACCGCTGATGTTGACCGTGGTCGAGCCGGTCTGGCTCGCGGTCACGAGGGTGATCTTCTGCGAGGGCGAGGCACCGGTCACCACGAATTTGTTCTTCGCATTGGCCACGCCCGGGAAGGGAGTGCTGAGCACGAGACCCTGGCAGCTGGCGGGAATGTCGAAGGCTTCGGTCTCGTTTCCTACGGCCGGGGTTCCCTGGGACGCGCTGAAGCCGAGCCCGCGCTTGGCGAAGGCCTTCCAGAGCACACATTCGTTGATCCCGCCGTAACGGGCCAGATCGGCCTGGATGATGGCGTCGCGAGCATCGACGAAACCGGGGCTGCAGGACTGCAGCTTCAGGCCGTCGACCGTGAGCTGCATTGCCTGGTTGTTGCCGCCGCCGCCGGTGTAGAAGTTCTTGCTGAAGCCGTCGCGCTCCACCAGGCGCCAGTACATCTCCCACAACATGCTGGCCCAGATCTCGCCCACCCCGTGGGGGATGTTCGTGGTGGCGACGTCGGCGTAGGTCTGCGGGTTCACGGTCAGATCCGTGGTGTACGGGAAGTTGCGGATCCCCTGGCCGTTGGTGGGCTCGAAGATCACGTAGGTGCCGATACCCCGCGGAGTTTTCGCGGTATCGGTGGGATGGGCGTTGAACACCAGGGTCATCCAGTCGCTCCAGCCCTCACCCGCCTGCTCGGTGTTGTTCAGGCAGTTGACGTTGAGACGCCCGCCGGTGAGCCGGTTGGAAAGGCCATGGCCGTACTCGTGGGCGATGATGCCGTTGTCGAGGTCGCTGTCGCGATCGACACCGACCGTCTTCAGAGTAACGTCCACCGGCGCCGCGAGATGGTTTTTGATGGTGTCGCCGTTGCTCTGGCCGATGAAGACCGAAGAGATCGTGACCGAGCCACCATTCACTCCCCCACCCATGTTGATCACGTCGTCCCCCTGGTTGTTGACCACGATGGCCGCCACCGCACCGGCGTTCTCGGCGTTGAGCACCTTGAGGCCGAACTCGCAGGCACCACGGTCGATCAGCGCGACCCGGCCCGGGGTGAATCCCACCAGCGCCTGGCAACCGTCGGTCACCGAAGCGGTACCGCCCTGGTCGTCGTTGTCGTTCACCAGCTCGACGATCCCGCTCACTCCCACGGCGTCGAGAACCGCGCCGAAGTCGGCGCTCCCCGCCGGATAGTCACCGGCGATCGCCGCCGGAGCGTTGACGGTGAGGGTCGGCGGAGCGGTCCAGATGAACATCTGCATCCGCGGCGCGATGCCGTCGGGAGGCGTGGCGAAATTGGCGTTGTTGGTGCCCGATCCGTCCTGCGCATCGGCGCGCACGGCGTCGCCGCCACCGGGGGCGCCGGTGTAGTTGATCTGCTGGAAGTTGCCGGCCGCCTCGTCGAAGCCGTAGTGGAACAGCAGGTCGTGCAGGATGTTGTTCCAGTAGAAGAGGTTGGTCACCGCTGCCGGGATGTAGGTCGAGGGATCCATGGTCAGGTCGAGGGGAAAGTCGAAGACCAGGCTCGGCCCTCCATCGGGCCGGAAGCCGCCGACATTGTTGCCATCGGTATCTTCCTGGGCGAAGACATTGTTGCCCCGCGTATCGGTGAACTCCGCTCCGGCGACCCCGTTGGTGTCGTGCCAGGCGAAGGGAGAGGCAGCGCTGTTGGCCGGGTCGACCACCAACCGCCGATCTCCGTCGTTCGGATTCTCGAGGGGCAGCGGGAACACCCGGTAGGAGTCGTCGTCGATCCAGTCGCTTCCGGCCACCACCTCACCGTCGATGGCATCGACCCAGAGATTCCACCAGTGACTCTCGTCGTGCAGCCGTAGGGAGAGGTCCCACACCAGGCGCAGGCGACCGTTCTCGTCGCCGTAGTAGCGCAGGCGAACGGGGATTTCTTCGAGGGAGAGCTCGCCACCGGCGAACAGGGATTCCGGTGCCGGGCCGGCACTGCTGCCGAGCAGCCGTGGTGTCCGGGCCTTCGCCGCGTCGAGCCCCAGAGGGCGGGCGGCGGAGAGCAGGGCCGTCTCGGGCTCGAGGGCCGGCGCGCCGGCCTCCACTTTCTCGTGCACCCGGGCCACCAGGCGGTTGCCGAGGTTGAGGATCCGGCCCTGCCGGTCGACATGGATGCTCAGATCGCCATTTACGATCTCGATCCCGTCGATGTGTTGCTTGAAGAACAGGTGGGTCACACCGATTCCGGGAGTCTCGTAGCGATACGAGAGCGAGAGCTCGGCGAGATCACCGGCCTCGAGGCCCAGCTCCGGGTAGTTGGCCTTCAGGTAGGCCATTGCGATGTCGAGGGGATCGCCGTCGGCAGGCTGGCTCAGGAAGCCGGCAGCAGCGGGCAGGGCAGCCGTGAGCACGAGCAAGGCGCCGAGCACAGCCGAAAGGTGTCGAGAACGGGTTCGCGGAAACATTCTTCTCCTCCGAGTCGGTTCGAGGGACCCGGCTCCGGAAAGCCGGGGCAGAGATCTGTTTGGGTCTATCGATATACGTCCCATCCGGAGAAGAAACGGATCAGAGGGAAGGGCGGAGTTCTGCGGTACGATGGGGAAACGGCGGGAGAACCTCTTGTCCAGCGACGTGACCCAGCTGCTTCTCGATTGGTGTGACGGAGACCAGGCCGCTCTCGCAGACCTCATGCCCCTGGTCTACGAAGAGCTCCACCGGCAGGCCGAGCGCCTGATGCGGCGGGAGCGCCGCGACCATACTCTGCAAGCCACCGCGCTCGTCCACGAAACCTTCCTCCAGCTGGTGGACCAGGACCGGATCCGCTGGCAGAACCGCGCCCAGTTCTACGGTGTGGCGGCCCAGCTGATGCGGCGGATCGTGCTCAAACACGCGCGCAGTCACAATGCCGACAAACGAGGGGGCGGCGCCGTGCACGTACCCCTCGAAGAGGAGCTCGCGGGCTCCGAGCTCCGAGCCACCGAGCTGATCGCCCTCGACGAGGCCCTGCTTCGTCTGGCCGCCTTCGATACGCGCCAGAGCAAGATCGTGGAGCTGCGATACTTCGGCGGCTTGACGATCGAAGAGGTGGCGGAGTGTCTCGAGGTCTCCACCTCCACGGTCAAACGAGAAGCGAGGATCGCCCGGGCCTGGCTGCAGCGCGAGATGACCCAGGACACGGAGCCGGACGAATGATCCGGATCGGCGCGATTTCGGACGTTTGAGGACGGACCTCGAAAGCCTCTCCATGGACACCGAGCGCTGGCACAGGATCAAGGAGATCTTTTCTCGGGCCGCCGACCTCCCCGCTGCCGAAAGGGACACCTGGCTGACGGAGACCTGCGGCGACGATGCAGCTCTGCGCGCCGAGGTCGATTCCCTGCTCCGGGCCGACGAAACCTCCAGCGCTCTCGACCGCCCCCTCGCCTCGGCGGTCGACGGTCTGCTGCCGGGTCACCGGATCTCCCTGCCCGGTCGGCTCGGGGCCTACAAGGTCGTGCGCGAGATCGGCCGCGGCGGCATGGCCGTGGTCTACGCCGCCCGGCGAGACGACGATCAGTACCACAAAGAGGTGGCGATCAAGCTCATCAAGCGGGGCATGGATACCGATGCGATCATCGCTCGCTTTCGCCAGGAACGCCAGATCCTCGCCGATCTCGAGCACCCCAACATCGCCCGCCTGCTCGACGGCGGGGTGAGCGACGACGGTCTACCTTTCCTGGTGATGGAGCGGATCGAGGGCGAAACCCTGACCGAGCACTGCCAGCGACTGGGACTCTCCGTCGAACGGCGGATCGAGCTCTTCCGAACGGTCTGTGATGCCGTGCAGCACGCCCACCGCAATCTGGTGGTGCACCGCGACCTCAAACCCAGCAACATCCTGGTCACCGCCGAGGGTCTGCCCAAGCTGCTCGACTTCGGCATCGCCAAGCTGCTCGCCGAATCCACCCCTTCGAATCTGGCGACCGACGCCGGCCTGCGACCGATGACCCCGAGCTACGCCAGCCCGGAACAGATTCTCGGCCACCCGGTGACCACTACCAGCGACGTCTACGCTCTCGGCGTGTTGCTCTTCGAGCTGCTCGCCGACCAGCGACCGTTCCCCACCGGCGACCTGCCCCAGCGGGAGCTGGAACGGGTCGTGCTCGAGCAAGAGCCACCGCGCCCGAGCGAGGTGGTCGCCGCTCGCAACCGCCGACGCCTCGAGGGCGACCTCGATAGCATCGTGTGCAAGGCGTTGGAGAAACATCCCGGAGATCGTTACGGCTCGGTGGAGCAGCTCTCCCAGGATCTGCTCCGGCATCTCGAAGGGCTGCCGATCCAGGCCCGGCGAGCGACCTGGCTCTACCGTGGAGGCAAGTTCCTCACCCGCTACCGCTGGGGGGTGGTGGCGGCGTGCCTCCTCTTCCTCTCGTTGGTGACCGGGCTCCTGGCCACCTTCTGGCAGTATCGGGCGGCCGACGCCCAGAGAATTCGCGCCGAGTGGGCTTCCACGTTCCTGGTCGACCTCTTCCAGATCTCCTATCCCGAAATTTCCCGCGGAGAGCTGGTCCCCGCCCGCCAGCTCCTCGATCGCGGCGCCGACCGGCTGCTCGCCGACCGCGGCAATCCGCCCGACGTCCGGGCCCGCCTGCTCGATACCATCGGCCTCGCCTATTCCAAGCTCGGTCTCTACGAGGCCGCCGATCCGCTGCTGCGGGAAGCCCACGAGATTCGTCGACGCGGCCCTCTGGACCATCCCCTGGAGCTGGCCGACAGCGAAACCCACCTCGGAGAGCTCTTGCACCTGAAGGCGCGGTATGCCGAGGCCGAAACCTTCCATCGCCGGGCCCTCGAGCGTCGACAACGGGCCCTGGAGCCCGGCGCCGAGGCGATCATCGAAAGCCTGGAGAACCTGGGTGTCGCCGTGTTTCGTCAACAGCGGTTCGCCGAGGCGGAAGAGCTCCTGCGCCGAGCCCTCGCCGCCGAGCCCGAGGGGCTGCCGCGCAAGACTCGGCCGGTCGTGCGGAACAATCTCGCCCTGGTGTTGAAGGCCCAGGGGCGTTTCGAGGAAGCCGAGGCCCTCTTTCGCCAGGCCCTGGAAGACAACCACATCATCTACGGCGCCCAGTCGCCCGAGATCGCCATCAACCTCAACAATCTCGCACAGATCCTGCGCGACCAGGGGCGCTGCGACCAGGCCCTCGAGCTCTACGGCGAAGCCCTGCAGCTACATGTGAAGATCCTCGGCGACCGCCACCCGGCGGTTGCGGTGGCCCAGAACAACCTCGCCTCCTGCCTCAAGGAGCTCGAACGTTTCGACGAGGCGGAAGCGCTCTACCTCTCTGCCCTCGACATTCGCCGGGAGGGCCTGGGACCCCGCCATCCCGACGTCGCCGCCACTCTCAACAACCTCGCCCTGCTCTACCGTTCCCGCGGGGACCGATCTCGCAGCACCGAACGGATGCGCCAGGCGCTCGAGATCTACCGCTCGATCTCGCCCCCACCTCCGGGCCTGGCCACGACTCTGGTGAACCTCGCCGACAGTTCTTCCGAGAGCGGTGATCTCGCGTCGGCCGAGATTCTCCTGACCGAGGTTCTCGATCTGCGCCGCGATCTCTTCGGAGATTCCCACCCGGCCGTCGCCTCCGGGCAGCACCGGCTCGCCCGACTGCTCCGCCGCGCCGGACGGACGGACGAAGCCGCCGCTCTCTTCCGCTCCGCCTACGAAATTCGCCGCGAGCACCTCGGCCCCGAGCATCCGGAGACTGCCGATTCATATTTCGGTCTGGCGGTGATCGTCGGATCCGAGCCGGGACACCCAGCGGAGGCAGAGCCCATCCTGCGGCAGGGTCTGGAGCTCTGGCGGGCCCAGCCCGAGGCCGGGAAGACTCGGATCGCGGTACTGGAGAGCCTGCTCGGAGGGATCCTCACCTCTGCCGGGCGTCTCGAGGAAGCGGAGCGCCTGCTCGTTCCCAGCTACGAGGTCTTCCCCGACCCGCGCACACGGCGACGCCTGGCACACCTCTACGAAGCCTTGGGAAACGACGAGAAGGCCGCGCTCTACAGCCAGCCTCCAGCCGATTCTTGAAGGCTCTCTCCCGAGGGCTCCATCATCACTCGTCTCCCCTCCCCGTCCCGCTCCCTCACCTCTCGACTCGTCCGTGCCGCCCCGCCCGATATGCGCTATGCTCCTCGCTCTCCGGGCGGTATCTCGGCCGCCCTCGGCGAAAGGAACGCATGCCTCCTACTTCGAATCTCAGCGTCGGTCGCCACGTGCTCCTCGACGCCTGGAAGATCGACATCGCACGGCTCGACGACCCCGGCTTCGTCCGCCGGGCCCTCGAACGTGCCGTCGACGCCTGCGAAGGCACCCTGCTCGACATGATCGTGCACCGGTTCGAGCCCCACGGCGTTACCGCCACGGCGGTGCTCGCCGAGTCGCACCTGGCCGTCCACACCTGGCCCGAGCACGGCTACCTGGGGGCGGACCTCTTCTACTGCGGTCGTGGAGAGCCCCAGCGAGCCATGGCCTCGCTCGCCGAGTCGTTCCGGGCCGGCGAGGTCCGTTTCCGCCATCTCGATCGAGGGCTCGGCACCGCGTCCGACCCCTCGGGCTGGATGCAGCACGGTCCGTGAAGAGCGCCTGTCGGCTGCTAGACTCTTCTCATGTCGCCCCCCCCTTCGAGCTCTCCGGAAGACGGCCTGCCCAGCGTGGCGGCGATCGTGCTCACCTACGAGGGCAAGGATCTGGTGCTGCAGACCGTGCCCAGCTTGCTGGCCATGGAGTATCCGGCGCTGCGCATCGTGGTGGTCGACAACGGCTCGACCGACGGTACGGCCGAAGCCCTCGCGGAGCGGCATCCCGAAGTCCTGGTGGTGCGCACGGAAACGAACCAGTGGATCTCGGGAGGGCTGAATCTCGGCATTCGCCAGGCCCTCGAGGCCGGCGACGACTACCTGCTGATCCTCAACAACGACATCGAGGTGGCTCCCGGCATGTTGCGGGAGATGGTGACCGTGGCAGAGTCCGATCCCTCGATCGGCTGTGTCGGCCCCAAGGCCTACTACTTCTCCGATCGCAACCGCCTGTGGTCTGCCGGGGGCAGGCTCCGCTTTCGCGAAGCGATCACCGCCGAACGGGGCATGGGCAAGATCGACCAGGGCCAGTTCGACCGTACCGAGGAGGTCGACTACATCAACGGTTGCGCCATGTTGGTGCCCCGCCGGGTGATGCTCGAAACCGGCCTCTGGGACACCAGCTACAACATCTGTGTCGAAGACGCCGACTGGTGCATGCGGGCCAAGAAGCTGGGCTACCGTTGTGTCTACGCCCATCGCGCGGTGCTCTGGCACATGGTCTCCCCGACCACCGGCGGTTACAAACCGGGCCGCACCTTCCAGACCGCCCGCAGCACGACGATTTTCGTACGCAAATTCGCCGGGCCCCTGCAGTGGCTCAGCTTCCTGCTCTTCTTCACCGTCGCCTTTCCCCTCGCCTTCCTGCGGGAGCTGCCGAAGGGAAACCAGGCGGCAGCGGTGGCCAAGGTCAAGGGATTCTTCGCCGGCCTCAAGGTACCGCTCACGGCTCCTCCACCCATCGATTGAGCTCCGGCTCGACCTCACCCTCCCAACAGGCAGTGTAGAGTGAGAAGCATGGAGATACCGACAAAACACTTCTGGTCGGGCCGCCGGGTCCTGGTCACCGGCCACACGGGCTTCAAGGGCTGCTGGCTCGCCCTCTGGCTGCGCAGCCTGGGTTGCGAGGTGGCCGGTTTCGCCCTCTCGCCACCCACCGAGCCGAGTCTTTTCCGGCTCACCGGAATCGAGGCCGACATGCTCAGTGTCGAGGGAGACGTGCGCGACCCTGCCGCGGTCGACGCGGTGCTCGAACGCTCCCGGCCCGAAGTCGTGCTCCACCTGGCGGCTCAATCCCTGGTTCGCCCGAGCTACGACGATCCCGCCGAGACCTTCGGCACCAACGTGATGGGAACCGTGCACCTGCTCGAAGCCGTGCGCCGCTGCCCCAGCGTGCGCGCCGTGGTGGTGGTGACCAGCGACAAATGTTACGAGAACCGCGAGTGGCTCTGGCCCTACCGCGAGGGGGAGCCCCTCGGCGGACGCGACCCCTACTCGGCGAGCAAGGCGGCGACCGAGATCGTGGTGCGTTCGTATCGCGACTCGTTCTTCGCCGCGGGCAAGGGTCGCGTACGTCTGGCCACCGCCCGCGCCGGCAACGTGATCGGCGGCGGTGACTGGGGCAAGGATCGGTTGATCCCCGACCTCATGCAGGCGCTCCTCGCCGGCCAGCCCCTCGACATCCGCTTCCCCGAGGCGACCCGCCCCTGGCAACACGTGCTCGATCCCGTGCGGGGGTATCTGATACTCGCCGAACGCCTGCTCGGCGACGACGGCGACACCTTCGCCGACGCCTGGAACTTCGGCCCCGAGGATCCGCTCGAAGCCATGCCGGTGCGGGAGATCGTGGAACGCATTCGCGGGCTGTGGGATTCCGAGCTCACCGTCCGCCTGGCACCGGGACCCCACGTACACGAGCACACCTACCTGCGGCTCGACCCCTCCAAGGCCCGGGCCCACCTCGACTGGGCGCCGCTCCTGCCCGTGGCCACCGCCCTGGAGTGGATCGTCGAGTGGTACCGGGCCTACCGCCGCGGCGACGAGGTGCGAGCTTTCACCGAAGCACAGATCCGCCGCTTCGAGGCCCTGGGCTGAAGGGAAGGCTCCTGCCCCGTTTCAGTACTCGACCTCGGCGCTGACCTCGTCGACACTCGAATCCTGCTCGGAGGCGTAGCCGTTGCCCCAGGGATCGACGGACCCGGAGAACTCGAGGATGAGGCGGACGACCACGCGCTGGTCGTTGACCAGAACCTGACGACCGTCGAACCCCAGCGCCTCCGACATCGCTTTCGAGATCGGCACCCGCAAGATCGGCTCGTCCGCCGGGCAGAGGTTGCGCTGGCCGGCGACCAGGAAGTCCTGGGACGCCACGCCGTTGACCAGCACCGTCGCCTGGTAGCAGAACTCGCTGAAGACCTCGGCCGCGACTTCCTTCAGGTACATCGGAATCGGCTCCGAGTCGGGATCGGGGTCGAAGTGCACCTCGAGCTCGATCCGATTGGTGCCCGCGGTCCGGATCCGCAGGTATCGATCGTCGGAGTGGGAGATTTCCTTGAGGCCGCCTCGGCCCTTGCCTCCGACGAGGATCTCGTAGGCCATCGGCAACGCGGGATGGCTGTCCACCAGCTGGTCACCCACCGCTCCCCTTCCTTCGAGGACCGGGCCGGAGTCTCTCGCCGGCCGCCCCGGGGGCTCGACCGGGAGCTGGTGGGGCATCTGATACGGCGGAGCTTGCGGCGGCGGCTGGACCGGCTCCAGGGGCAGGATCTCGGCCGAGACCGGCGTCAGGTTGCGGTCGATCACGGCGTTCCAGGAGCGCTCGCCCTGCCCTTCCGAGGTCAGGACCACGGAGCCGAAGGTCAGCTCCTGACTCATCATGCCGCTGGCCAGCAAGCGCCCTTCCGAATCGAAAGAGAGGGAGCGGCCCTCGTCGTCGGAGGGTCCGGCGAATACCTTCTGCTCCGCAGGGATCCCGCCCTCGAGGAAACGGGTCAGGAAGACGTCTCGATCTCCCCCGGTGGTACCGAGCGCGAAGATCTCGCCGTCTCCGGCCACGAGATCGTGCCCGATGTCGTCCGCGGCCGTTCCGGCCAGAGCGGCCCAGACGGCGGTCAGGGGATGCCCCTCGAAGCGAATCACCTCGAGCTCCCGGTCTCCCAACTCACCCGAGATGGCCCAACCCGTCACCAGGATCCCTCCACGATCGAGGATCAATCCCCGGCCGCCCCGGTCCTCCAGAGCTTTTCCCGCCCGCCGACAGATCATCTCGCAGCCCCCACCGGTGGGTGGCCCGGTCGGCACCGGGCCGTGGTATCCGTCGCTCCGCAAGGTTCCGTCCGCGCCGACCCGCAGGACCAGCGTGCCGGTGCCCGACACCTCTTCGTCGTCCCGGTCCAGCCAGGCCAGGTGGATCTCTCCCACGGCGTAGACGTCGCCCGTCTCCGAGTCGCGTTTCGCCGCGTAGAGGGAGCTCCCGACCACGTAGGCGGGATCGAAGGAGAGAGCCCCCGCGAAGAGGTCTTGGGAATCGCCGACGTCACAGCCGAAGGCATGTTGGGAACGGTCGAAAAGGGTCGAGGTCGCCGAGTGGGCCCGCAGATAGGCCCGCGGACTGGCCCGGCACCCTGCCGCCTGGCCGCCGAGGCGGCCTCCGGAAACGGTGATTCCGTCGCTCTCGAAACGGAAGAATTCTTCGGTGGTGGGGTCGACTTCCACCGATCCGGGGGGAACCTGCGCTGGCAGCACCCCGGCACCCGTGAGGGCCGAGACGAGTACGAAACCGGCAAGACCACGAGCCGTTCTGAGCATTGCTTTTCCTCTCCATCAAGATCCCTGCGACCCGAGGCCGTCCGCCCCTCACGGATGGCCTCGGCTCGGTGACCCCCTTCGACCGCCGCTGCGGCTCCCCGCAATCGACCGAGATCGCGAGCCCCGAGTTTCCCGGGCCCAGAGCTTCGTCTATGAAGAGCTAACGTCCCGTTCCCTTGCGAAACGGCTCAAGGCCCGGCAGGAATTTTCCGATGTAGATGTGGTATCAAAAACGCGGCTCGGGCAGCGTGTCATTTTCCGACAGGAGTCGAAGGAGGCCCGACTCTGCCCGCGAGGCTACCCGAGCTCAGCGTCGGACGTTCAGCTCGAGAATGTACTCTTCCCGCTCGATGCGACGATCGGCCCGGGTGCCGGGCAGGAGAAACCCTTCGAGCTCGTAGCCGAAGACCTCGAGCCGATCGGAGCCGCCGGGTGGAATGCGGAAGGTGAGCTCTTTCTTCTCCTCGCCATGTGCGGCCAGAACCAGGGCCACCCCCTCCCCGGCGACGAAACAATTCACGCTGTCCGGACAGCGATTGTCGCTCTCCACCGCCCGGAAGGTGAAGGTCGGGCCGGTCGAGGCATCGGCATCGGCAACGGTGGCCGAGGCCCCGATCTCGAGACGCAGCTCGTCGGTAGAGCTCGGGGGAGGGCCTCCGCCGTGGGCGGGAAGAGCCAGGAACAGAAGGGAGAGCCAGCCGAGGCGAGGGGTCATGGTGGGCTCCTCAGGAGTCGGAGAGAGGCGCCGGCCGCGGCAGCGCGTCGATCAACACGCTGCCCAGGTAGAAGATCTGTTTGCGGCTGCGGAAGATCCTCAGGTCGGCGCCGTGGTTCTGGCGGTTGCCGAAGTGTGCATCGTACACCCTCCAGGTATGTGCCTTCCAGGTGTCGGAGCCTTCCAGGCGAACCCGCTCCCCGAGACTGAAGTTGGAGCGCTGCCCGTCGTATTGCAGCTCGAGGAAACCGGTGCCCCGGTCGAAGTACTCGACGGTGATGTCGACCCGGGGGCGGCTGCCGGCGAAGGCCCATTCGTCGTCGACCCGGAAGTACATGCGGTCGTGCCGGCCGGGCTCGGCGTTGCGACGCGCCGGGCGGCCGCCGATCTCGACCGGGAGGGACTTGCCGTTGCCGGGCTCACGCGGCGGGCGCCGCAGACCCCGCCCTTCGTCGATCTCCCCGAGCTCGATCCACACGCGATCGACGGGCTCTTCCTCCACCGTGAGCAGAGCTTCGGGCGAAACCGCCTCGGCTTCGGCGCTGTCGCGAACCCGGCAGCGGAACCGGGTGCCGTCCTGCTCGGGGTGGACCTCCGGGAGATCGAGATAGGGGCCGTCGTGGCCCGGGAAGGTCTTGGGGCTCGCGGGCACCTCGACCCATGTCTCCGCGATCGGGCTCCAGGACTGCCAGCGGTAGGAATATTCGCCGCTTCCTCCCGAGCCGATGGCGATGAAGCTGGCCGGGTCTCCGGCGTACACGGTCTGGGACCGCGGAGCGCTGATCGCCAGGGGGCGAGGCTCGCCGGATCCACCGCCGCCACTCCGAAGCACGTCGGCCACCCAATCGTGCCAGCGTGCTTCGGTCGGACGATCGGGCAGGGTTCCCCTGGGTTCGTTCATGATCTCCAGGATCACGTTGCCGAAACCCCGCAGCTCCTGGACCACCCGCTGGAGGTAGGCCCGTTGCACCCGGCCGATCTCGCTGCCGCCCATGCCGGTCCACGCCACGGGGTGCTCCCCCGGCCCTTCGATGGTGAGAAAGTCCTGGCGGTTGTTGCGGGCGTTGAAGGGGCTGTCGGCCCAGCGGCCGGGCTCGTTGGGATGGTTCTTCGGCCGTCGCAGGCCGTGGCGATCGAAGAGGCTCACCTGCACCACGATGCCCCGCTCCCAGGCCAGGCGTACGAAACGCCGTAGGTGCGCGAAAAAGTCGTCGTTCAGGTGCTCGAGGTCGTAGGGCGTTCCGGGCAGGCTCGCCGGGCTGTTGCCGACGAAGGGTGAGAGACCGGTGAGATAGCCGGGCTCGCCGGATCCCTGGAGCTTGCCGCGCAGGGCGAGGGCGGTCCACTGGTCGAAACACCACTCGCGGGTGAAGTTGATGCCGCGGTCGTGGAGCACGTCGAGATATGCCCGCAGATCGTGCCGGGTGTTGGCGAGCATGCCGTAGAGGCTGAAACCCATGAGGGTGATCGGCTCGCCGTTCCACAGCAACCGATTGCCATCGCGGGTCAGGCGCCCGCCGGGAGCCAGGCGCGAGGCGCGGCGGCCCAGAGTATCGACCCGGTACAGGGCCCAGCGCACGAAGCTGTGGACCCCTTCGATCTTCCCCCGCATCCCCTGCAGTCGGTTGGTGGGACGGTCGAAGTGCTCGAAGTGCTGGCTGCCGTCGAAACGCATGCGGTCCTGGATCTCCCGGATCACCGCTCGCCACATGGGCGCTCCGTCGCTGGAGACGATCACCGGCTTGCCGTGGTCGGGCCGGGAGAAGTACCCCTCGGCCTGCCTCAACACCTTCTCCACCGGCTCCTGCTCCCCGTTCCAGAGCAGGTGATAGGCGTTCAGGTCGATCCGCGGGCTGGCCTGGATCGCCTCGTTCTCCTCGTCGTTGGCCGAGAGGATCAGCGGATACTCCCTGCCGGGATCTCGTGTCTCGTCGTGGGTTTCTTCGGTCATGGTCCCTCCCTACGGAATGGGTTGTTGCTCCCCTCCTGGAATACGTCAGCGGTACGTCGCAGGGGCCAGACCCATTCTCCTCCTTGGGACGAGCTCAACCTTCGAAGCGATAACCTGCCCCGTAGACGGTGCGAATGATCTTGGGCTCCTTCGGGTCGATCTCGATCCGTTTCCGCAGCTGGGAGATGTGCTGATCGAGAGTCCGGCTGTTGGGCGCGTGGTCGAGCCCCCAGCAACGATCGAAGAAGGTGTCGCGATCGACCACGGTGCCCTTCCGCTCGTAGAGCAGCTGCAGGATCTTCACGTCGCGCAATCCGAGCTCGATCGTCTCCTCTCCCCGGCTCGCCCGCAGCTCTTCCGGCACGACCTCGAGGTCCAGCATCTGCAAGATCTTTCTCGGCCCACCGCGGGCCCTGCGCGCCCGCCGGGTCACGGCGCGAATCCGGGCGACGACCTCGCGCACACCGAACGGCTTCATGATGAAGTCGTCGGCCCCGAGCTCCAGCCCCAGGACTTTGTCGATCTCCTCGGAGCGGGCGCTCAGGAAGATGATCGGAACGTCTTCGTCGATCCGGCGAATCCGGCGGCACACCTCGTAACCGTCGGTACCGGGCATCATGATGTCGAGGCAGACGAAATCGGGAGCGTCTCGAGAGAACTTCTGCAGCGCCTCGTCGCCATCGCGGGCGGCGACCGTCTCGTACCCCTCGGCGCGCAGGATCTCCACCAGGCCGTTGCGGATGTGCAGGTCGTCTTCGGCGATCAGGACTCTCACGGCGATCTCACCTCCCTTTCGGCCTCGGTCTCTCCTTCTCCGCAGCGTAGCTGCAGCCGGAACCGGGCTCCTGCGGTCACGGGCTCGAGCTCGAGCTCGCCACCGTGCGCCCGGGCCAGGTCGCGGGCGATGGAGAGGCCGATGCCGGTGCCGGTGGCGCGATCCGAGAGCGCGTTCCCGAGGCGATGGAACGGCAGAAAGATGCGCTCCTCCTCCCCCGGCGGAATGCCCGGACCGGCGTCGGTGACCCGCACCGTCACCGTCTCGCCCGCCTGGCGGCTCTCGACCGCGAGCCTGCCGCCGCCGGCAGAGTATTTCTCCACGTTGTTGATCAGGTTGCCGAGGATCTGCTCCAGGACGTCGGGATCGAAGTGGGCCGGCCGCGAAGCGTCGAGATCGAGCGCGATCTCCAGCCCCTCGGCTTCGAGAGAAGGCCGGAAGAGCTCGATCACCTTGTGGATCACCTCGTCGATCCGGCCGGGTCGCGGTCGCAGGGCCAGCCCCTGGCGCTGCCGACGACTGAACGTGAGGATGTTCAGGATCAGCCGGCTCAAGCGCTGGCTCTCGGCCACGATCACCCTCAGGTGGCGCCGCGGCCCGGGCAGATCGTCGGGCAGAGATTCGTCGAGCAGCTCGGCATAGAGGCGAATGTTGGTCAGGGGTGTCTTCAGCTCGTGCGACACCTGGTTCACGAAGCTCACCCGCTGGGCGGCCTCGCGAAGCTCCCGCGAGCTCTCGCGAAAGAAGTAGGTCGCGAGGGCGACCACCAGCGCGACCAGGAGCAGCAACCAGGGAAGCCAGCCGTAGAGCAGCCGGCCCGCCGGGCCACCGGCCGGATCCGCGAAGAAGTACTCGAGGCTCCAGGCGGCGAGAGGCGGGCTCAGGCGAGAGCGCACGATCGGGCGTTCGCCATCTCCCGGCTCCAGAGCCCCCCATTGATAGACCACGGTGCCACCAGAATCGACCAGGCGAATGCTGGCGCCTTCGAGATCCGGCGCCAGGGGATCGGAATCGGGCATCGCCGCCACGATGTCGGCCAGGAGGCGAATCCGGCTCAGCTCGGCTCCCACGATCTCGCCGCCGCCGGTTGCCTCCGCCGCCGGTTGCCACCAGTGGATCAGGTGCAGCCCATCGCCCCAGAACCAGGTCTCCCAGGCTCCCCCGGCGTGGGGCCCGCCGGTCCCTGCGGAGACAGCAGCGGGCCGTTCTTCCGCTCCCCGGAGCAGCGCCCCGCGAGCCCACAGATCGCGGGTACGACGCAAGAAGGCCTCTTCCTCGCGGTCGAGATCGTCCATCAGAGACGGATAGAGGAGCTCTCCCGTGGCCCGGTCGACCGCGAAGACCTGGCGCACGATCGGCAGCCGGCCACGAATCTCGCGATAGCCGTCGCGCGTTCCCGGAGCCCGTTGCACCGCCTGGCGGATGGCCAGGCGGTGCCTCTCCAGCAGTTGTTGGATCTCCCCGTCCAGGCTCCGCAGGGTCGAGCGCAGCAGCTCTTCCAGACCCTGAACTGCCCGGGCCTCACGCTCTTCCGCCAGGCGGATTCCGAGCCATGCCACCACCAGCAGGGGAATCCCGACCAGGAGGGCGAAGGTCCAGAGCAGTCGGCGGTGCATGGGGACGGATCTCCCGGATCTCTTATTCGATGTAGCCGAGCGACTGCAGAGCCTCGAGCTGGTTGGAGAGCATCCGCTTGCGTTGCGCTCTCCATTCCTCGGCGTCGAGGTTGTCGGCGTCGGCGAGATTGCGCTGGGCATCTTGCTCCAACCAGCGATTGCCGTAGAGATCGGCGTGCTCGGCCAGGTACTCGGCATTGGAGCGCAAGACCCGCCGGGCTTCCTCGAGCTTCCCTTCGTCGCGCAGCCGCATGGCGTACTGGTTCTGCTCGGCTCCGATCTGCCGCGCGACCGAGCCCATGACCCGAGAATTCCGCGCTCCTTCCACCGCGGCCAGGGAGTCGCTGTAGAGCACCGAGACCTTGTTCCAGCGAATCTCCCGGATCCCGGTGCGCAAATCGCCGTAGGACACCGTGACCTCGGCCACGGAACGCTGCTCCCCGCCGGCTCCCTCGGGGATCTCCACCTCTACCAGGAAGTATTTCGTCTGCTGGCTGTAGAGCTGGTTCAGGCGCCCGCGCAGGGAGCCCTGCTCCAGGGTGGCGTCGCGTCCGAGGATCCGCCGAGGCCGCACGCCACTGGAAAAAGCCGCCGTGACCTCGACTTCTTGCGCTACCACGGAGAGCACCTCGCCGAGCTCGGCGGTGTAGACCCGTTCGAGATCCTGGGCGCGCTCGGCGAAGTAGTGATTGCCGTCGCTGCGTTCCGCCAGGTTCGCCATCAGCAGCTCGTTGTAGGAGAGGCCGAGCCCGATGGTGGTCACGGCGATTCCCTCGTTCGCCAGCGACGCGCCGAGCTCGGCGAGATCTCCCGGGGAGCTCGGGCCGACATTGGCGAGACCGTCGGAGAGCAGGATCACCCGATTCACCCGCTGGCTGGAGAGAAAGCGACGGACCTCGGCCGCTCCCTTGCTGACGCCTGCGAACAAGGCCGTGTTGCCGCCGACGCCGATCTGTTGGATCCGCTCGACCAGCAGCCGGGCGTCCCCCACGCGCCGGGCCGGTACCAGGACGTGCACGGTGCTGTCGTAGGTCACCACGGAGACGACGTCGTCGGGCTGCAATCGCTCGACCGCCATCACCGCCGCCCGCTTCGCTTCCGCCAGCTTTTCCCCCTGCATCGAGCCCGAACGATCGAGCACGATGGCGAGGTTGATGGGCGTGCGGTCGGCGGGATCGACGAGCTCACCCCCTTTGAGCGCGATCCGCAGATAGGCGGTGCGTGCGCCCCCCGAGAGCAGAACCGGGGTGTCCATGGCGACGTCGAGCGACACCGGTTCCGCGCCGATCGGGACGGTCAGCAGACCGCCGAGAAGGAACAGAAAGATGAGGATCGGCCGGTAGATGTCGTTGGCTGGCTGGGTGTGTCGTCTCATGATCGAATCTCCTCTCGTCCGCGATTCCGGGATTGGGCTCCACGTAGAGAAGGATAGGCAGGCGGCCGGAGCGGGTGGTCAGACCGCCGTAAGAACATTGTAGAGAAAATGTCAGAAACTTCGATTGCGAATCGATTTGACGAATCGGGCCCGCGGCAGGGTCTTATCGGGTACGAGGCCTCGCGGAAAAGCTCCCCGGGCCGAGCGGAACGATTCGGAGGTTTTCTTCCCGGTGCAACCTTCCTCACCTCAAGGCTCCCCGGCCGAAACCGACCTCGCGGCGCTCTACGACCGCCACGGAGCTGCGCTGTATCGCTATCTTCTGGGAGTGATGGGGCGCCCCGAGGATGCGGAGGATACCCTCCAGGAAGTCTACGTCCGCCTCGGCGCCTCTCGCCGGCCCGTGCTCGCTCCGGATGCCTACCTGTGGCGAGCCGCCCGCAACGAAGCTCGGCGGCAGATCGCCCGGAAGACACGCCGCCGCGAGCGAGAAGAAGCGGCCACCGCGGGTCGTTTCCCGGCACGCTGGAACGCCGAGCTCGCACCGGACCAGCGCCTCGCGCTGCACCGGGCGCTGGACCGGCTTCCCTTCGAGCAGCGGGAAGCCGTGGTGCTGATGGGTCTCGAGGGCCTGACCGCCAGGGAGGCCGGCCAGCGCACCGAAACCCCTGCCAACACCGCCGCCAGCCGCTATCGGCTCGGCCTTTCGAAGTTACGCAACGAGCTGGAGAGACCGCAATGAGACCCGAAGAGCTCGAATCCCTCCTGCATCGGGCACGGCTCGGCGAGCCACCCGCCGATCTCCGGAGCCGGATGCTCCTCGCGGCCCGCGAGAGGGGCCGGACACGGCCCGCCTGGCGGCAGTGGCTGCCGGAGCTCGCTGCCGCGGCGCTGATCTTCCTCTCCCTCGGCCTGTTGAGCCGACCCGAGATCCTGCAGCCCCGGGCGGCCTCGGAGATCTCCTCCCGGGCTCTCGAAGGCGAGACCGGCGGCCGGATCCTCGAGGCCTGGCGCACCGGCTTCGACGACGAGCCGGGGCTCTCCGCGTATCTCGAGAGCTACCTCTCCTTTCTCGATCGAGCTTCCGAACGCGACGACACCCCTTCCCTGCCCCTCGACATCGGCGAAATCTCCAGGAGGCCTTCCACATGATCCGGCTACCGAGAGTGGGCCCGCAACCTTCCGACCCATCCCGGCGCCGACGCATCGCCCTGTGGGCGCTCGCCCTGCTGGTCGCCGGCTTCGCCCTCCTCGACGCCTGGTCCCGGCGCGGCCTCTTGCTGGAGCTGGCCACGGTCGAAGGGGGAGAGCCGGCGCTACGCCTGGAGAGACTGCTGATGCCCTTGCAACCGCAGGGGGTCAACGCCAGCGACGCCCTGAGCGCCGCCGGGGCATTGGCCCGCCTGGCCCCCGACAGCAAGGTTCCTCTCCCATCGCCCGAAGAGATGCCCCTCGACGATCTCACCCCGAGGGTTCCGGAGGCCCTGCGGGAGATTCTCGAGATTCCCGAGAACCGGATGGCTCTCGAAGTCCTCGATCGAGCGTCGGGCCTGACCTATCTTCGCTACCTCGAAGCCTCAGCCGATGCCCCGGGGCTGACGATTCTGCAGCGCCGCCATGTGTTCGAGAGGATCTCCACGTTCCGCCTCGCCAGGCTCCTGCGGCTGCGCGCCATGTCGCGGGTAGCGGCAGGAAACCCCGAGGCCGCTTACGAGGATGTGGCGGCTCTCCTGCGGCTCGGGCGCTGGATCTACGACGAGCTTCCGGTCCTCTTCTCTTCCCTGCTGTCGGTCCACATGACCAGCCAGGGCCTCGACTGCTGGGAGCAGCTGGCCACTCACACCGCCCTTCCCCCCTCCCTGGCGCCCGAGCTCTCCTCGGCGCTCATCCGCCACCGGGAGATCTCGGCACGTGGCGGCCTCGAAGGCGAACGAGCCTTCGTGTACCAGATGATGCGCCGGACCGGAGAGCTGATGCTGGCGACCGGGGGCACCTTCGAGTCTTCGGATCTCATGATGCGGCTCTTCGGCGGCTGGTTCCTGCGGGCCCAGACCACCGAGCACCTCAAGGTCTACAACGCCCTGGTGACCTGGAGCCAGGCACCTCCCTATGGCCGCCAGCCGCTCCGGAGTCTCTACCGGCCCCGGTGGCCCTTCGACATTCCCATCGATCTGCTCCTGCCGAACCTCGAGGACGCGGTGAAGAAGAACGATCGCCTGGGGGCCCGGCTCGAGCTCGCCCGGGTGGCCCTCGCCTACGGCGCCTACTCCTGCCGCGAAGGGTCTCTCCCCGAGTCCCTCGAACAGCTCGTGCCGGAGGATCTCGCCGCCCTGCCGCTCGACCCCTGGTCGGGCGAGCCCGTGGCTCTCGTGGAGACTACCGAGGGCGCCGAGCTGCGGGCCGGTCCGAGCGAAACCGCGGTGACCTGGCGCCTGCGAGGGGCGTTTCTCGGCTGCCCCTCGGCGAGCCTGGAACGGTAGCGGGCACCAGGGCCACGAGAAACTCGTGCACCAGCGCCGTGGCCTGTAGAGTCTGGCCCGGTCGCTCGCGGGCCAGGCGGCTGCGAGCCACGGCTCGCAGCTCGTCGTAGAGCAGCGGCAGCAGATCCTCGGCTCTTGGTTCGACGGCGTCCGGGTCGGCTCCACCTCCCGGCGCCGGCTGCGCTTCGTTCTCGCTCGTGGTCACGGGCCGGCAATCTCTCATTCCGGGCCGAGGGTCCCTGTTCTTCCCCCTGGCCCCTACTTCGATACACTGCCCATCGAACCCGCCTACTGCCCTTCGAAGAGGGCGACTCTCAACGAGCCTTCCAGCGAGGATCTCAGCTCCCATGGCCAAACAGAACTCCTTCGACATCGTTTCCAAGATCGACCTCGCAGAGGTCAAGAACGCCGTCAACCAGGCGATGAAAGAAATTCGCCAGCGCTACGATCTCAAGAGCACGGACTCCGACATCGATCTGCAGGAGAACGACAACCGGCTGGTGCTCGCCTCTCGAGACGACTATTCCCTGAAAGCCGTGAACGAGGTGCTGCAGCAACGCCTGGTGCGTCGTGGCGTCTCTCTCAAGGCGCTGACCTACGGCGAGATCGAGCCGGCGGCGAAGGACACCGTGCGCCAGACCGTCACCCTGCAGCAGGGCATTCCCACCGAGACGGGCAAGGAGATCGTCAAGCGGATCAAGAAGCAGAAGCTCAAGGTGCAGGCCTCGATCCAGGAAGACATGGTACGGGTCTCGGGCAAAGATCGCGACACCCTCCAGGAGGTCATCGCCTTCCTCAAGGAGCAGGACTTCGACATCGACATGCAGTACACCAATTACAGGTCATCGTGAGGGCCGGAGCGGCGGCCGGAATCTTCGCCACGACCCTTGACCTGGGCCCGGAAAGGGAAGAAAGTGTAAGGGTAGCGGTGCATGGTGTATGGCTACATGCAATGTCTACGAAAGCGTAGCTCGATCCGTGAAACGGAAGAGCTCGAGAGCAACAGCGATGAAGCATCACGATCGGGTCGTTCGCCTTCGTACATGAGGAGCTGAACGTTGAGAAAAGTGTTTCCGATGCCTGTTTTCTTCTTGTCCCTGGTTCTCTGTTCCGTCTTCGTATCCGTCGCCACGGCCGAGGAGAACAACACGTTCGGTGAAGCCCTGAAGGCTTCGAAGACCACTCTGGACCTGCGTCTACGCTATGAGACCGTCGACGATCCGGCCTTCGCCGAAGACGCCGAGGCGCCGACCCTGCGCACGGCCCTGCGTTTGCAGACCGGGAAGTACCGCGGATTTTCTCTGCTGCTCGAAGCCGAAAACGTGACCGCCATCGGTGACGACGACGAATACAACAACCTCGGAGCCGGAAGCCTTTCGAACGGAGTGACCGACCGGCCGGTGGTGGCGGATCCGGAGCTTACCGAGATCCATCAGGTCGCCCTGAGCTACACCGAGGGGGACTTCGCCCTGCACCTCGGGCGACGAGCCCTCTCCGCCGGTAACCAGAGGTTTCTCGGCCCGGTGGGCTGGCGTCAGAACCACCAGAGCTTCGATAGCGGCTCGCTGGCCTGGAAGGCGAACGATCGGCTGGACCTGACCTACCACTACCTCCGCAAGGTCCATCGGATCTTCGGCGACAGCAAGAACATGGGAAGCCACTATGCCGACGCCAGATTCTCTTTCGGCTCCGGGGTCTCCCTCGCCCTCTATGCCCTGCTTCTCGACTACGACGAAACCGTGGACCAGGGGCTCTCGACCCAGACTCTCGGCGCCCGGCTGCAAGGCGAGACCGGCGACGACTGGAACTTCACCTGGGTCGCGGAATTCGCCCAGCAGAGCGATTGGGCCGACAACCCCAACGAGGTCGATGCCGACTATCTGCACGCGGAGGTCGGGTTCGGCAAGAAGGCCCTGACCTTCGGCGCCGGCCTGGAGATCCTCGGCGGAGAAAGGGGAATGGGCCGATTCACCACTCCTCTCGCGACCCTGCACAAATTCAACGGCTGGGCCGACAAATTCCTCGTCACGCCCCTCGATGGGCTGGAAGATCTCTACGTGAAGATCAGCGGCAAGGTGAATGCCTTTTCCTGGGCGGTCATCGCCCACGAGTTCCAATCGGACAGCCGCGATCTCGACTACGGCAGCGAGGTCGATCTTCTCGCGACATGGAAGAGCCGAGGCGCCTGGGGTCTGGGGGCCAAGGCGGCGTTCTACGACGCCGACACTTTCAGCCGTGACACCGACAAGATCATGGTCTGGACGACCTATCGGTTCGCCAGCTGACCGATCTTCGAAAGATTCCGATTCGCAGAAGCCGGGGATCGCTCCGATTCCCGGCTTCTGCTAGGGTTCGCCCACCATGACTCTACTCCTGCTCTACGTCGGCGGCGCCCTCGGCTTCTCGTTTCTCTGCTCGATTCTCGAAGCCACCCTGCTCTCGGTTCGGGAGATCGAGCTCGAAGAGAGAAAGGCGAGAGGTGAGGCCGGCGCCCGGCTTCTCCTCGATCTGAAGACCCGCCGCATCGACGACTCGATCAGCGCGATCCTGATCCTCAACACCATCGCCCATACCGCCGGTGCCGCCCTGGCCGGTGCCCAGGCCGGACGACTCTACGGCGAAGACTTCGTCGCCTACTTCTCGGCGATTCTGATCTTCCTGGTCCTCTTCTTCACCGAGATCATCCCCAAGACTCTCGGCACCGTCCACGCGTCGCGCCTCGTCTCCGTGGTCGCCCGGGTCCTCGCCATGTTGGTCTGGGTGCTCAAGCCGTTCCTGGTCCTGACCCGACTCCTCACCGGATTTCTCGCCCGGCACGAGAAGAAACCGATCTCCCGCGGCGAGCTCGCCGCCATGGTCACCATGGCGAGCCGGGAAGGCACTCTGGGCGAGGGGGACTCACGCCTGGTTTCGAATGTGTTGCGCTACGACCAGATCCAGGTCGCCGACGTGATGACTCCGCGTACGGTGCTCCGCGCCCTGCCGGTCGACGCAACCATCGCGGACTTCCTCGACTACGAAGAAGCGCGTATCTTCTCCCGCATTCCGGTCTACGTGGAGACCCGCGATCACATGGTCGGCTACGTGCTCCAGAAGGAGCTGTTGATGGCCGTCGTCGAAGGCCGTTCGACGGACGTCTCCCTGAAGGAGTTTCTGCGCCAGGCCATGTCCCTGGACGAGAACACTTCGGTTGCAAAGGCTCTGCGAGTCCTCTCGAACGACAACCAACATCTCGCCCTGGTCACCGACAAATTCGGTGGCGTGACCGGATTGGTGACGCTCGAAGACCTGGTGGAGACGATTCTCGGCGTCGAGATTCTCGACGAGACCGACCGGGTTCCCGACCTGCGCTCCGAGGCGATCCGTTTGCGGGACCGCCGGATCGCAGCGCGCGGGATCTCTAAGGAATCCGAAGCCCCGGACAAAGATGATCTCTCTGCACCCGAACCCTGAGCCGCCGACGGCGGCTGCTCCGTACCGAAGAGCTCGCCAGAAAGCCTTCTCGGGAATTGACTTGCGGCGCCGAGCCGTTCTATTCTCCGATGGTCACTCTGATCGGTGAGCATCCGCCTTCCCACGACCACGCCCTGGCCCCACACGGAGGATCCGTCATGCGGACTCGTAGCCTCTGCATTCTGCTCGTGGTAGCTCTTGCTGCCCTCACCCTCGCGACTCAGTTGTCGGCCGATCCTGCGGCCCGGAAGGCCCCGGAAGGAGCCGTCGGCGTCGAGGCGACCGTGAATCCGGCAGTCGAAGGCGTGCCCGAGGCAGTCGGCACCATCACCTACGACAACAACGTGCCCTTCCAGCGCGACAGCCAGGTCGACGGCATGGTCGGCAACCGCTTCGTTCCCGGTGTCGACCCGCACACCCTGACCACCGTGACCTTTCGGGTGGCCGGCAACTACCTCACCAGTGTGGTGGCCTCGGTCTGGCAGCCCGGAGCGGGAACCGTCAGCAACCTGCGGCGGTGGATCGTCAACGGTGTCCCGTCGGGCGGCACCGCGACCGCCGGCACCGTGGTGGCTCCCGTAGCGACCGTCGGTGGCACTCCGACACCGATCACCGGGCATTCCGGCTCTTTCCTCGCCGGCATCCGCAACACGGCCTACACCGGCCTGGCCTGCGCTCCGCCCTCGACCGGCCTCAACACGACCTGCGACGGCGTGGCCCTGACCCAGGGAACCTCGACCATCGGCAACGGCCTGAACGGCGTTCGCATTCCGTTCACCAGCGGCGCCTTCGTGCCCACGCTCACCACGTTCCCCAGCGGCGGAATGGACTTCAGCCAGAACGCCATCATGCGAGCCACTGGCGACAATCTCCCGGTGGAGCTGATGAACTTCTCGATCGACTGATCGCTCGATCCGAGCTCGCCGGGGCTCGCCAGGGCTCGAAGAGACCCTCGTCGCTACGTTCGAGTTCCTTCGATCGTGGCCCTTCAAAGCACGTCCGCATGGGCTGGCGGCCAGACCTTCTCCGAGGTTTTGGCCGCTGTTCGACGTCTGGAAACCGATGCTCACCCTGCTTCTTCTCGCCTCCCTGGCGGTGTCGGAGCCTCCCTCGGGCGAGGCCCTGGCGGCCTCCTACAAGAAGGGCTCCATCACCGTGTCCGAGCTGGAGCGCTGGCAGCGCTACCAGTCCCTCCGGGGTATCCGGGCCGATCGGCGACAGGCGATCGAAGACCTGGTGGTGGTCGAGGAGCTGGCCTCTCGCCTGCCCGCTGCCATGGTCTCCGGGCCCGAGCTCACCCTCGAACGCCAGATCCTCGAAATCCGGCTGGCCGATGAGTGGCTCGAACGGCAGCTGAAGAAAGCCGCGGAGCCCTCCGAAGCAACACTGCAAGCCGAGTACTCCCGAGACCCCACGAGATACCATCGCCCCAAACGCTGGCGGCTGTCGAATCTCCTGCTGCAGGTCGCCACGAACGCTTCGGCAGAGGAGCGCAGCGCCCGACGGCAGGAAGCCGCAGATCTGCTCGACCAGATCCGGAACGGCGCGGACTTCGCGACCCTGGCCGAACGCCACTCCGATTCCGCAACCCGGCTGCGAAGAGGCGACATGGGATTCGTCCCCCTGGCCAAGCTTCAGCCCGCCGTGGCGCGGGTGGTCGCGGGTCTGCAGGTCGATTCCCTGAGCCCCGTGATCGAGATCCGCGATGGATTCCTGATCCTCCTCTGCACCGCCGTGCTCGAAGCCGAGGAGCGTAGCTTCGAGGAGGCGAAGACCCGCATCGCGGGCCGTCTCCGGACCCGAGCCCTGGCCACGGCGAAAACGGACCTGGAGGCGTCTCTGCTCGCTCGCCTCGCCCCTTCCCGCGAGCCAGCGGTCGACTGGGACGATCCCGAATCGGTGGTGGCCACCTACCGGATCGACGGCGAGCGCCGCTCCCTGCGGGTCGGCGAGCTCACCTTCTTCGCTCGTACGCCACGCTCGAAACCTCTCCCTCAGCTGTCGGCGGCGAAACGGTCCGAGGCTCTCGATGCCTATCTGCTGGCCCGGGCGCGGGCTGCCGAAGCCGAACGCAGAGGATGCTGGAACGATCCCGATCAAGAGCTCCTCCTGCACTTTCGGATGCTGGAGCTGCAGGCCCAGAAGGCCGCCAACCGGGCCGCGGAAGAGGAACTGGCGGAGCCCGCGCCCGAGGCTCTCGACCGCTGGATCGAGCGTCACCAGGAATCGCTCGATTTCCCCGCCACCAGTCATCTGCGGGCGCTGGTGGTCCACCGCGAGGCCGAATACGGCGTCGAGTACTTCGATCGGCTGCGCCAGGCCGGCGAACGACTTCGAGCCGAGGGTGGAAGCCTGGAGACGGTCGCGCAGGAGCTCGCTCCTCACGCCGAGATCCAGGACTTCGGCTGGCGGACCGAGAGCCAGATCTGGACCCTCGGCCGCAACCTCGAGCTCGTGTGGAGAGAGCTCGCAACCGGAGAGCTCAGCTCCGTGGTCCAGGAGGGCCCGAAGCTCTACCTGCTGGAACGAGCGGGGGACCGCCCCCGGCGGCGCCTCTCCACGGCCGAAGCCCGGCAGCAGGCACGATCGGCGCTCCGGGCGGCGGAGCGGCGACGTTTCGGCCGGCATCTTCGCCAGGCGATTCTCGAAGACCAGGGCATCGAGCTGATCCCATGATCTCCAGATCTTCCCTCTTCGGCTTCTTGCTCGCGGCCTGCGGGCTCATCGGCTGCGGCTCGGAACCGCCGTTCAACGTGCTGGTCGTGACTCTCGACACCACCCGCGCGGATCGGCTGGGCTGCTACGGGCGCGAAAACGCCGGCACTCCGAATCTCGACCAGCTCGCGGCCGAGGGTTTCCTCTTCGAGCACGCCTACACGACGGTTCCCATTACCCTTCCCTCTCATTCGACTCTCTTCACCGGCCGTTACCCCCTCGCCCACGGAGTGCGGGACAACGGCCTGTTCCGGTTGCCGGAGAGCGAGACGACCCTGGCCGAACGGCTGCAGGATCTCGGCTACGAAACCGCTGCGGGCGTGGGCTCGTTCCCGCTCACGCGCCAGTTCGGAATCGACCAGGGCTTCGACTTCTTCGACGACCACATCACCGTGAATGTCGAAGACTTCCGAGGACGAAGGGTCGAGCCCAAGCGCGGGGTCTACTTCGACGAAAGGACTTCGGCGCAGGTGAACGACGTCGTCCTGCCCTGGCTACGGCAGCGGATCGATCGCCCGTTCTTCGCCTGGCTGCACTACTGGGATCCACACCAGCCGTTGGTGCCTCCGGCTCCGTTCAGTCAGCTCTACCTGCACGATCTCTACCAGGGGGAAATCGCCTTTGCGGACCAGAGTCTCGGTGCGGTGCTGCGCACTCTGCGCGAGGCCGGGGTGTATGACCGCACCCTGATCGTGATCGTGGGCGACCATGGCGAGGGTCTCGGCGAGCACAAGGAGGAGACGCACTCCATGCTCACCTACAACTCCACTCTGCGGGTCCCCCTGATTCTCAAGGTCCCGGGGCTGGAAGGAGGAGAGCGGATCTCGCGCCGAGTCGGAACGGTCGATATCCTGCCGACGCTGCTCGAGATCCTCGAGCTCCCGGCCGATCCCGACGTGCAGGGGCGTTCCCTCCTGCCCTGGATGCAGAATCCCGACGCCGCAGCAGTGGCGGACGTGCGCGAGCCACACTACGCGGAGACTCTCTCTCCGCGCCTGTCTCACGGCTGGGGGGAGCTGCGGACCCTCTTCGACGGCCCGCTGAAATATGTGCACGGCCCCCGGCCCGAGCTCTACGACCTCTCGGAGGATCCCGACGAGCTCCGAGATCTCGGGCCCGAGCGTCCCGACGAGATGGCGCGAATGCGCCGAACCCTGGAAGCGTTTCTCGACAGTCGAGCCAGCAGCTCCGCGGGAGACGCCGCCCAGGAGGTCGACCCCGAGACCCGACAGCGGCTCGCCGCCCTGGGCTACCTCTCCGGCGATGGCGCCGCCCCCGACCAGGTGGTGGAAGAGCTCCGAGAAGGGGGCGTGGCGCCCCAGGACCGTGTCCGGGACGTGAACTTGATGAGCCAGTCGAAGCAGTTCATCGACCGGGGCGACTACCTCAACGCCAGCGACCTCGCCCGACGCCTGATCGAGCTCGACCCCGGCAACGCCTACTACCGCGGTCTCCTGGCCACCGCTCTCCTCGGCCTCGGGGAAACCGAGCAGGCCGCAAAGGTCGTGGAAGAGGCGACCTCCCTGGCGTCCCAGAACAGTGCCGCGTTCCTGGGTGTTGCCCAGAGACTCTTCTTGGCGGGAGATCGCGAGAGGGGCCTGGCCCTGGCCCGCCGGGTCACCGAGGAGCACGAGTCACCCTACGGGCGTTACCTGCTCGGTGAGATGCTTCGGGCCCTGGACGATCCGGTGGCTGCCGAGGCCGAGCTGCGCAAGGCGGTCGAGCTCGAGCCCGGATTCCAGAAGGCAGCGCTCACACTCGGGGTCTTTCTCGCCGAGAGCCGGCGTTTCGAAGAAGCCGAAGCCGTTTTCGAAGAGTTGCTGAAGAACCACCCGATCGACGAGCGCGGACACTTCAACTTCGCCGTCCTGCTGCTCCAGACCGATCGCTGGGACCGGGCCCTCGAGCATCTCGATCGTTCGGTCCAGCTCGCCCCGACCTACTGGCAGGCCCACCTCGCGCGCCTCGCGGTGTTCGTCGACCGTGGCCAGAGCGACGAGGCACGGCAAACGCTCCGCCACCTCGAAACCCACTGCCGGGATCCCCAGATCCTCTCCCGAGCACGAAGCCTCGCCCGGACCTCATGATCTGCCGCCAAGCCCTTCTTCCCGCGCTCCGAATCCTGATCGCGCCAGGCCTCACGGCCTGTCTTCTCTTCGCCTGCTCCGAGCCCTCTCCCGAGCCCGACGGCGCGGCACCCGCGGGCGCCGCCGCCAGCCTGCGCTCGGGCACCCTGGGCCTGGAAGAGGTCGAGGCCTACCTGCGGGCGCAGACCGCGGCCGACGACGCCTCCCCCACCGCCGAGGAATGGCCGGGCCGCTACCGCCGGGCCACCGAGGCTCTCGCCGTCGAGCGGATCCTGCTCGAGGACGCCGACGATTTCGCCGCGACCGCGAGGGAAGAGCTCGGCTCGGAGTTCCTGCGCCTGACCTGCGACGTCGAGCTCGAGCTCTACCTGGCGGAGAATCCCCTGCCCGAACGTAGAATCGAAGAGGAAGAGATCACCGGATTCTACGAAGAGCATCGCGACACCTTCGAACGCCAGGAGCAGAGGCTCGCCTGGCATATCTTTCGACGCCACGAGAATCCGGAGCACCCCGAGGAGACCCTGGCCCTCCTCGGGGAGCTGCGCGAGCGGATCCTCGGAGGCGAGTCCTTCCGGCGCCTGGCCGAAACCTACTCCCAATCCGAGAACCGGATGGTCGGCGGACACCTGGGCTGGATGGTCCGCGGCAAGCTGCCGCCGGATCTCGAGACCGTGGTCTTCACTCTCGAGCTCGGCGCCGTGAGCGAGCCCCTGTCGACGTCGAGCGGAGCCTTCCTCGTCCACGTCTCCGACATCATTCCGGGGATCTCCATCTCCCTCGACGAAGCCCAGGCCGTGATCGCCCAGCGCCTCGGAGAGCAGATCGTGCTCGAGCAGCTGCGCGAGCGGGCGGCGGACCTTCCCCTTGCCGACGGTGATCTGGTCCTCGACCTCGCCGAGATCCGTCGCCGAATCCAGGCCCAGGGAGCCGAGGTCGTGGTCCTGCGAATCGGAGAAATGGAGCTGCGGGGCGGCGAGCTCCTGGAGCTCGCCGAGACCGAGCCGGTGATGGGTGTGGAGCTCGCCACACCCGAAGAGCGATTCGACGAGGCCTACCACCGCCGGCTCTACCGCCAGCAGCTCTGCCGCCAGGCGCGTGCGGAAGGCTTCTTCGAGACCCCGGAACGTGAGCGAGCCCTGGACCGAAGGCTGCGCCGGGTCGGCGTCGGCGAGCTGGTGGAACACCGCCTCGAGGATCGCATCCTCGCCAAGATCGACGAAGACCCCGAGGCCCTGCGCAGCTTCTTCGACGACCATCGCCACCTCTTCCAGAGCCCTTTGCTGATGCGGGTTGGAGGCATGGCCGTGGGTCTCGGCGAGACACCGGAGAATCTTCTGCCAAGGGTGGAGGCCATTCGCCAGGAGCTCGTGGCCGGAGCCCTCGATCTGCCCTCCGCCATCGAGCGGCTCGATGCCGAGCCCATCCCCTCCCGCTGGCTCGATCCGAACGGTCTGCTCGCCCTGGAGCCGAAAATTCGCGTGTATCTCACCCAGGTCACGGGAACGGGCTACACCGTCCCGTTCCAGCAGAACGGCCTCCTGCAGCTCCTGCACGTGATGGAACGCCAGGAACCGGCGCTGCTTCCCTTCGAGCAGGCCCTCGAGCGGGTTCGAGACGAATTCTACCGGCGACGCCAGCAGGAGCTCTTCTCCGAGGTCAAAGACGAGCTCCTCGAGGCCGCCGGGTACCGCTACCACCCCGAGGCGGTAGCGGAGCACCTGGCGAACCTGGGAATCGGTCGACCGATCACCGGCGGCCTTTCCCTCCAGCCCTGATCGCCGCCGCTCGCAGCGCGGTTCGAGTTTTGCCACGGGCTGCTAGACTCATTCATCTTCCGCCTTTGACCAGAGAATCCGCGTTGCCACCCACGGGAGGAGTGCAGATGTCGGACATCAGCTTTTTCGATCAGGTCAATCAGAGCTTCGACCGGGCCATGGCCTTCACGAAGCACGAGCCGGCCCTGTTGCACCAGATCCGCGCCTGCAGCAGCGTCTACCGGATGACCTTCCCCATCCGCCGAGACGATGGCTCGATCCAGGTGATCGAGGCCTTCCGGGCGGAGCACAGCCGACACAAGCTTCCCACCAAGGGGGGCTTTCGCTACGACCTCGGAGTCACCGAGGACGAGGTCATGGCTCTCGCGGCCCTGATGACCTACAAGTGCGCCATCGTCAACGTTCCTTTCGGTGGCGCCAAGGGTGGCGTGAAGATCAACCGGCGCGAATACAGCGACTCCGAGCTCGAACGCATCACCCGGCGGTACACCCACGAGCTGGCGGAGAAGAACTTCATCGGCCCCGGGGTCGATGTGCCGGCGCCGGACTTCGGCACCGGCGAGCGGGAAATGGCCTGGGTGGCCGATACCTTTCAGGCCCTCGCCAAGGACAAGCTCGATTCCCTCGGCTGCGTGACCGGTAAACCCGTGGCCCAGGGCGGTGTCCGAGGGCGGGCCGAAGCAACCGGCCGAGGCGTGTATTTCGGAATCCGCGAAGCCTGCAACGTACCGGAAGACATGAGGGCCCTCGGCCTGCCGCAGGGAATCACCGGCAAGCGGGTCGTGGTACAAGGGCTCGGCAATGTGGGCTATCACGCCGCCCGCTTCCTCCAGGAAGACGGCGCGGTGGTGGTGGGGGTCGCCGAGTGGAACAGCGCCGTCCACGCCCCCGACGGGCTCGACGTGGTCGCCCTCAAGACCTACCAGAACGAGCACGGAACCCTCGAGGGGTTTCCCGGCACCCGCGCCCTCGACGACACCCGCGACGCCCTCGAGCTCGAATGCGACATCCTGCTCCCGGCAGCCCTCGAGAACCAGGTGCACGACGGGAACCGGGACAGGATCCACGCCAAGATCATCGCCGAAGCTGCCAACGGCCCCCTGACCGCCGACGCCAGCGAGGCACTCACCAGCCAAGGGGTCCTGATCCTTCCCGACACCTACCTCAATGCGGGCGGCGTGGTGGTGTCGTATTTCGAATGGGTGAAGAACCTCGCCCACGTCCGTTTCGGCCGACTCCAGAAGCGCTGGGAGAGCCAGGCCAACTACGGCCTGCTCAGCACCGTCCAGGAAATGACCGGCCAGACTTTTCCTGCCGAGGTCAAGAAAGCCTTCCTCCGCGGCCCCGACGAGATCGACCTGGTCAACTCCGGTCTCGAGGAGACCATGTCGACCGCCTACCACGAGCTGCGCAAGAAGAAGAACCAGCACGGCATGCCCGATCTCCGCTCCGCCGCCTTCGCCGTCGCCGTCGACAAGATCGTCGCCAGCTACCTCGATCTCGGCATTTTTCCCTGAGCCCCCACGTCGAGCACCACGATCTGATCGCGACCCCGAAGGTAGAGGCGACCCCGGGAGAGGACGGGTGCGTTCCACACCGGAAAGCGGAGGCGTGGGCGGTCGGCAACTCCGGGCTCGGCCTTCGCCTTGGCCTCGGCGTTGGAGGTGCTGTCGCTGGTACCGAGGTCGATCTCGGCCTTCGGTACGAAACGTTCGGCGTTGGCCTCGATGAGCAGCAGGCGGCCGGTTTCGGTGAGGACGAAGAAATGCTCGTCGGCGTAGAGGAGCGTCGATCGTCCGAGGCCTGGCTGGCTCCAGAGAACCTTGCCGGTTGCGTGCTCCACGGCCCGGAGCTGAGCTTCTCCGCTGGACTGGCCGCTGGACGCGTAGAGGGTTCCACGGTGGTAGATGGGGGTGGCCCAGTGCAGGCTGAGGCTCTGGTCGCGGCGTGGATCCTTCCACAACACCTCGGGCTCGCCTCGCCCGAACCGGAGCAGCACGCTACCCGGTCCGTAGGACTCGCTGATGAAAACGGTGTCGCCCACCACCACCGGGCTCGCGGCATTGACACTCTCGAGCTTCTTGGCGCGCCAGGGAAAGAAAAAGTCCTGCTCGCCGGTCGTGGGCTCGAAGGCCAGGAGCCCACCCCGGGTGTAGGCGAAGGCCCAGCGCCGATCTCCGTGGGTCGCCACCGCCGGGGTGGTGTAGCTGGCCAGCTCGTCGCTGAGCCGGTAGCGAACCTCACCCGTGGCCTTGTCGAAGGCGACGATGCCCGAGCCGTTGCCCCGCACCTCGCCGCTGGAGATCCGAGGGCTGTTCTCCGGGCTGCCGCCGACCATGACGATCAGGAGATCACCTTCCACCACCGGCGTGGAGCCCACCCCGAAGAAATTCTGCACCACGCCGAAATCGGCGGCGGTGTCGACGTCCCAGAGAACCTCTCCGTCGAGGAGCCGGTGGGCTCGCAGCCGGCCTTCGACTCCGTAGGTGTAGACCCTTTCTCCATCGATCACCGGCGAAGACCTGGGCCCGCCGCTGTACTGGTACAGATCTTCGTATCGGGTCGGATAACCCCGGGTCCAGATCTCTTCGCCGCTGTCGGCATTCCAGGCGGAGAGCCGGGCGGTGTCGCCCACGCGGTCGAACACGAGGACCCGGGATCCGGCGACGGAGGGAGCGGAGTACCCCTCCCCCACCTCCCGGAACCAGAGGATCTCGGGGCCCGTGGCCGGCCAGTCGACGAGAATCCTCTCGGGCGACTTGCCATTCTTCTGGGGGCCGAGGAAAGTCGGCCAGTCCCAGCCCGAGAGACCCGCCACGGCGGGCTCCTCCGGGAGAGGCTCCGGCGACGAGCCCTCGACCGGCCCTGCCGCGGCTCCGAGCCAGAGACAACAGAGGAGGGTGACGGCTCGTCTCACCCACCGTTCGAAACGTGGGACTTCCGATCGCGAGATCTGAGCTCTGCTCATCGCTTGACTCCTTCCAGACTCGAGGGCGTTCCGGGACTCGGGCGCTCGTCGCGGCCCAGGGTGTTCTGCGGCCCCCGGCCGTAGCCGAAGAACACCGCCAGCAGGACCATGAGCAGAAGGCACCAGGAATGGAGATTGGCCAGCCCGACCTGCACCGGGCTGAGCCGGGGCATGCCGAAGGCCTCTCCCGAGGCCGTGGTGCTGGCGGTGAGGATCGCGGGAATGAACCAAGGAATGATGTGGGGCCAGCTGCAGGCGGTCGTGTCGAGCAGGTTGGCGCGCCGGTAGGCTCCGACTCCGAACTTCTCGCCGAGACGACGGGAAAAGCTGCCGGTGGTGAGGATCGCCACCGTGGAGTGGGTGGTGAGAAAGGCGGTGGCCGAAACCATGGCGAAGATCCATCGTTCGGCGGCCGGCAGCGAGTCTGCGCGCCCTTCGGCGCTCGCCACCAGACGATCGACCACGCCCGCGCCTTCCAGGGTGGCCACCAGACCCATCAACAAGAAGGTGAAGACCGAGACCCCGAGCCCCTTGCTCAGGCCATCGACGATCAATCCGCGAGCGCCGAACGAATCTGGATCGATGTACATCAGATCCCCCGGCGCGAGGAGGCCCGCGGCCAGGCCGACGACGATGGCGGTGGAGATACCCACCAGCAGGCCGTGCAGCAGATGCCGGCGGCCCAAGAGCAGCCCGATCACCACGGCCGGAGCGATCAGCATCGGCCATCCACGAGGTGACGCCGCCGCCGCCTCCCCCGTTCCGACTTCCGCTCCGCCGCCGAGCAGGGCATAGAGCACGAGCGCCAGGGCGGCGGCCGGCAAGGCGTAGCGCATCCGGCTGCGCACGACACCCCGCATATCGGCCTCCTGGGTCAGGGCCGAGGCGATGGTGGTGTCGGAAACCGGCGAGATGTTGTCGCCGAAGGTCGCGCCGCCGAGAATCGCTCCCATCAACAGCACGGGATCGGCCCCGAGGCTTCCCCCCGCGGGATAGAGCAGTGGCGCGCAGAGGATCACCGTTCCGAGGCTGGTGCCGGTCGACGTCGAGACGATGCAGCAGATCAGAAAGGCCGCCACGGAATACCCGGAGCCGCTCACCCCGAGGCTCTGGGCCAGCCAGATCAAGGCCTCCACGAAACCGCTGGCGGCCATCAGGGCGCCGAGCACTCCGGCGAGCAGCCAGGCCAGGACCATGATCATCACGATCCGCTGACTCATGCCGTCGATCACCGACTCCGACCAGGCGGTGCGGTTCTTCGCCAGGGCCAGGCTGAGGGTGAGGGCCGCCACCAGCACGGGCCAGAAACCCTTTTCGTCCGGTGCTCCGGAGAGCCCCAGGCTGGCGACCCCGGCCAGGAACAAGCCGAACGGAACGAGAGCCCCGGCCCAACCGCCGTGGAATTCGAGGCGAGACGCGGAAGTGTCTTGCATGGCCCGCCGATGATACCTCGCTCGCCTCTCTTCGGGGGTGTGGGGCGTGGGGCCTGGCGCCCGGGAGGTCGATCGTGGTCCGACACCGAACGCCTGGCGCACCCCGAGCAGATCGCGGTGGTTCCCCCGTCCCGGTCGAGCGCCCGGGGTGGCAGGCAACCCGGGCGGAGGCCGCCGAGCTGCGGATCGCGGCGCAGGGCGATGGCGTCGTGGTGGATCAGCTCTCGAAATAGAGCTCTTCGTAGGCGATCTTGGGCCAGGCGAGCCGCAGCCGCAGGCCGCGGATCTCGGGCTGGACGAAACAGTAGATCTGCTCGTCGAAGAGGGGGATCACCAGCTCTTCTCGACGCAAGAGATGCTCGATCTCGCGATAGATCGAATGGCGAATCGAGGGGTCCGTCTCGCGCCTTCCTTTCTCGATGAGGTGATCCAGGTCCCGGGAGCTCAAGAGATTGCCGAAGAGGCCGTCCCGGGAATGGAAGATGCCGACGAAGGCGTCGGGATCGGGGTACGCCGCCAGGCGACGGGCCACCACGAGGTCCACGGCCCCTTCCCGGACCTGGCGGAGCACCTGCTCCAAGTTGCCCTTCTCCGCCCGGACTCCCAGTCCCGACCGGACCAGGTGTTGGCGCAGATTCTCCCAGACCCTGCGATATTGCCCGCGAAACACCGGGTGTACGCTGATCTCGAGCTCCAGGCCCGAGAGCTCCGTCATCGCGGCCGCATGGGGCGAGGAAGACGCATCGGACCGGCGGCGGGGCGGCGGATCGTGTCCGAGCAGCCCGGCAGAGATCAGTCGCTCCGCCGGGCGGCCGAGGCGCCCGAGGGTCGCGCGCACCAGGCGATCGGGATCGAGCAGCTGGCGCAGGGCGCGGCGGCGGCCGAGATCGGCGAGAGGCCCCCGCTGGGAGTTGAGCACCAGGAAGTAGGTGCAGAAGGCCGGAGCCTCACAGGAGGACGAGGCGAACCGGGGCTTGCGACGTAGAGATTCGACGTCGGAAGGAAGCAACGCCGGGGCCAGGGAATACCGACCTCGTTCGAACTCTTCCGCCTGCTCTGCGAGCGGGATCCCGAGCTCGAACACCAGCCGCCGGCTCTTCGGCAGCCCGGGACGCCAGTAGTAGGGGCTCGCCTCGAGCTCGACCTGCGCTCCCGGCTCGAAACGGGCCACCCGGTAGGGCCCGGTTCCCACACAGCCCTGGTGCCAGTTGCCGTCGAAGCAACGGGTTCCCCGGGCGACGATGGCCAGCACCGGGTTGCTGAGCTTGGCCGCGAACAGGGGGGCGGGCTCCTCGAGCTCCAGCTCGAGCTCCAGGGCCGACTCGACCCGCAGTCCCGTGAGCTCCGAAGCGGTTCCCGCCGCGAGCTCGCGAGCGCCCCGGACCGGGAGGAGCGCGGCTTCGACCCCGGGAAACGGAGTGTGTAAGAGGCGCTCGAAGGAAAAACGGACATCCTCCGCCGAGAGCCTGCGGCCGTCGTGGAACAGGACGTCGTCTCGCAGGCGAATCCGCACCCGCCGGTGGTCGTCCGACATCCGCACCGAGGCCGCCAGATTCGGGCCGATTCCGGCTCCTTCTTCGACCCGGGTCAAGGTCTCGAACACATTGGGCAGCACCTCCGCCGGCTCGACGATCAGAGCCATGGCGGGTTCCAGGGACTCGAAGCTGGTCGGCAGGGGAACCCGCAACGGCCCGGCCCCGAGGCGAACGCCTCGAGACGTTTCCTCCCGCACCCGCCAGACCTCTGCGTAATTCACGTACGGAGGAGCGCTGAGGTGACGCAGCCCCCGGACCCGAGGGCTGGCGATTCGGTAATCGATCTCGTGGAAGAGCGGAAGGGCCACCGCCGCCGATGCGAGATGTTCCTCGATCCGGCCGTACAGGTCTCCCCGCACCGATTCCCGAGGCTCCTGGCGTGCCGACTCCAGGAGCTGATCCAGCCCCGGAGACGAGTAGAACCCACGATAGGCCCCCGAGCGGGAGTGGAAAAGACCGTGGGTCAGGGTATCGGGATCGTTGAAATCCGGAACCCACCGGCTCAGGAGTAGATCGATTCCCTCGGAATCTTGCTGCGCCGCCCTGAGGTCGGCCAGGGCCGAGGGCAGGATCTCGACCTGGATGCCGAAGGCCGCCCAGGTCTCGAGCAGGGCACGCAGCACGGCACGGTAGCGGTCGCGAAACATCGGATGCACCAGAGCCCGCAGCCGCAGCGGTGGCAGGAGCCCGGCGGAGATCAGGGTATCGAGAGCCTCGTCGCGGCTCAGGGTGAAAGTGCCCTGGAACATGTCGTGCCCCAGGAACCCGGGCGGAATCAGACCCGTGGCCGGCTGTGCGAAGCGCCCCAGGGTCCGCCATACGATGTTCTGCGAACGCACCACGCCGGTGAGCACCCGGCGCAGCTCCGGGTGCCGGGTCAAAGGGCCGTGTTGGTGGATCAGGGCGAAAGAGACGTTCCGCTTCTGCGCCTCCACCAGGCCGGAGCGGATTTCCGGCTCTTTGAGAATCGCTTCCAGATCTTCTGGCGTGAGGTCCCGCGCGATGTCCAGCCGGCCGTCGCGCAGCTCCCGGGCGATCGACGCGGAATCGAGGCCGGTGCGGAACTCCACCCGGTCGAGCAACGCGGCAGAAGCGAGCCAGGTGTTCGGGTTCCGCTCGAGAACGACCCGGGTATCGTCGGTGGCGGCGATCCGAAACGGGCCCGTGCCCACCAGGTCTCCAGCTGCCGAACGCACCGCGATCGAAGCCCGCAGATCTACGAGGAAATTGGGGAAGATGGGCAGAGGCTCGTGGAGGTGGAAACAGATCTCGAGCTCCCCACAGACCTCGATTCCGCCGTGGTCGGCCTCTCGATCCAACGCTTGAAAAGCTGCCGGAAGGGGCTCGAGGCTGCGGGAGCACGATTCGAGCAGGGCCTGGCGCACCCGGTGTGCATCGAGGCGAGTGCCGTCGGAGAACACCACCCCCGACCGCAGGGAGAGTCGGAACGACCGGTAGTCGTCGAGGCTCCACCAGCCGGTGCTCAGGCACTGCAGGAGATGTCCCTGCTCGTCCTGGGCGACGAGGGTGTCGAACACATTGGCCAGCACCTCGGCATCCTCGACGGTGAAGGTCTTCACCGGGTCCCGGGTCGTCAGGCTGGCGGGTAGCGCCGCCTGCAAGGTCCCTCCGCGAGCGATGGCGGCCGTGGCGGTTTCTTCTCGTGCCAGACTCTGAACTTCGTCGAGAAAGGCCCTGGCCTCGAGATGATCTCCCCGCAGATTCGCCACCGTGGCGGCGAGGGTGAGCAATTTGTGCAGGCGCCCCCGCGCTCCCGAGTTGCGGGCGATGTCGATACCTCGCCGCAGCCAGCGGCGGGTTTCGTCGACCCGGCGGAGCTGCCAGGCGATCTCCGCTGCGGCCAGGGCGGCGCCCGAGGCTGCCTTCTCTTCTCCCGCCTCGACCCAGCGATCCACCGCCCGGCCGGCCTCGCGCAGGGCCCCTTCGAGCTGGCCCGACAGGCGCAGGGCCGAGGAGAGCAAGAGCCGCAGCTCCCCCTCGACCTCTCCACCGTCGAGCTCGTAGTCGTCGAGAAACTCGAGGGCCGTGCGCGCCGCCTTGGCGGTGTCCTGGGGGGCGAAGGCTCCGGCGGCCCGGCGTGCCAACATCAGGGCGTAGGTCACCGTCTTGACCGGGTCGTCCCCTTCCGAGAAATGGTGCACGAGCTCCGGGTAGACCCGCTCCAGCTGGGCGCTCGCTCGCTTCTCCAGCAGGGTTGCGACCTGCAGGTGAAGTGCGCGGCGGCGGCGGCGGGAGAGCTGCCCGTGTAGCACCTCGCGCAGCACTCCGCTGGAAAAGCTCAAGGTGTCGCCGTGGCCCCTCCTCTCCTCTTCGAGCACCCCCTGGTGAAGAAGCGCTTCGACCGCCTCGTCGGCCCGATCGGAGTCGTCGAGAAGTGCCGCCAGGTCTTTGAACTCGAAGTTGCGCCCGAGGACCGAGGCCGCGTGCAAGACCTGCAGCAAGTCGGGTGGCAACCGCTCGAGTCGCGCCTCGATCACCTGCTGGATGGTCTCGGGCAACGTGTCGATCGAGGCCCGGGCCGGGCCGCTCAAGGTCCAGATCCCCTCTTCGTCGAGCACCAGCTCCCCGGATTGGCGCAGCGACCGGACCAGCTCGTGGGTGAAGAAAGGATTCCCCTCACAGGCCGAGTACACCCTCTCGGCGACCTCGTCGGGCAGCACCGAGCTCCTGCCTCCCTCCGCCTCGGCGAGCAGGGCCCAGAGCATCTGCCGGCTTTCGTCTTCGTCCAGAGGGCGCAGGTGCATCTGCAGAAAACGGGCGTCGGACTCGAAGGACCGCTGCAGGTTCCGCAGGGGATGGCGTTTGGAAACCTCTTCACTACGAAAGGTGCCGGCCACGAGCGTCGAGGTTGGGCCCATGCGGCGCAGGATGTATTGCAGCGCTTCGATCGAGGCCCCGGCGAGCTCCAGGCTCTCCAGCAGGAACACGGTCGGGCGCCCGCCCTGGATGCGGATCAGGCTGCGGGCCAGGAGCTCGAAGAGCCGGGTGCGGTCGCCGTCGAGCCCGGCGCCCAGAAACCCCGTCGAGCTCGTGCTCTCGCCCGCCTGCGCGGTGCGCAACGCGGCCTGCACCCCCGGAATCTCCCCGAGCACCGGAAAGACCTGCAAGAGGTCGGGGACGAGATCGGCGAGATCGGTGGTGCCGGTGCTCGAGCTGCTCGTTTCCCGGGAGCGAAGAGAATCCTGGATGAGCTCACAGAATCCGTGGTGGGGAAACGACTGCTCGTGGGGCGCGAAACGCCCGCGGTAGACCCGGAAGCCACGGCTCCGGGCCAGCCGCTCGAGCTGCCCGAGGAGATGGCTCTTCCCCACTCCGGCTTCCCCGCCGATCATCAGGAACGTGCATTCTCCGGCGCTGGCCAGCTCGAGGGCCTTGTGCAACTGGCCGAGCTCTTCCTCGCGTCCCACGGTGGGTTGCGAAGGCGAGGCCGAGAACACCATCTCCGAAGCCAGTGGCAGAACCTGGAACGCCCGCTCCGACCCTTCGATGGTCCCCAGGTAGGCGCGCAGCCCGTGCGCCACGTCGTTGCCCCGCTGCGGGCGATCGCGAGAGTTTTTTTCCAGGCAGGAGCCCACGAGATCGGCGAGCACCGGGTCGACACCCACCGAGGAAAGGGGACTCGGATTCTCGTGCACGATCCGGTACAACATCGAGCCCTGGGTGCCACCGGCAAAGGGTGTTTCGCCGGTGAGACACTCGTAGAGAATGGTGCCCAGGGAGTAGAGGTCGGAGCGGCCGTCGAGATCCAGGGAGAGAATGTGCTCCGGGCTCAAATAGGCGAGAGTTCCGGGAAGATTGCCGGTCTTGGTGACTCGGGTTCGACGACCACCGAGGGCGAGCCCGAAGTCCATGACCCAGACCCTCGGAGGTAGATCCTCACTCAGCCGCGCCATGATGTTCTCGGGCTTGATATCGCGATGAACGACCCCTTGCTGCGCCGCATGGTCGAGGGCTTCGGCCACCTGCGCGCCGATCTCGAGAGCCGTGCCCAGGCAGAGCTCGCCGTCCTGGATCAACCGATGCAGGGTCTTCCCCTGGATCAGGGGCATGACGAAGAACAGCGAGTCTCCGTGGCGTCCGAAGTCGAAGATCGGCACGATCGCCCGGTGATCGAGGCGGGCCACCAGCTGTGCCTCGTGGCGAAACCTCTCCTCGTCGCTCTCGCTGGAGTGGGAGGCGGAGATCATCTTGACCGCCACCTCGCGATCGAGCAGCGGATCGTGCGCCCGGTAGACCACACCCATACCACCTTCCCCCAGGGTGGCACGAAGCTCGTAGCGGTCGACCAGGCGCTCTCCGATCACTCGTTTCCTGCTCTTACTCGTTCTTCCATTGGATCGGTCGCGATCGGAGCACCGAGGCCTGCTCCCCGGGTCGAGCGCTCGGGTGCCGTTCCGCGGCGTCGATCTTATACCGGACCACCCGCCACGAGACCCTCCCGTGGCAAGAGCTCGCCTCCTTCTCATTCTTGAGACGAGAGCATCTCAGCGTTGAGAACCGGAACCGGAGCCGTTCGAGGAGCTCTCGTGTCGCCGCAGAGCGGCATACCTCGGGACGAGCTCGGGAGAGGGCTCTCAACCCTCTTCGAATCAGAGATTTGATATCGAGCCAATCGGATCGTGTGCAGCTCGAATCCCGACGGTAAGAGGCGATCGCTTCCGACTCCCTCATGCCGCAACGTGGCATGAACTTTGCTGATGCAGAGGATCGTGGAAGCTCCGTGCGACGTGGCCCCGAGGCCCGGCGACGGCGATTCCTAGGCGCCCGGCGACGGCAAGACACCCTTCGCCGGGCGAATCACGAACTTCGATCCGAGGAGGTCAAGGTGTTTCGGAGAGCTCTACTCACCCTCACGCTCGCCGCGTTGGTCGCAGCGGTCCCTGCCGCAGCGAACACCGGTGTCGCCTTCGTGCATGGCACCGGGAATCAGACCGACGCTCTGAACGACTACTGGACCAGCGAGATGGTCAACTCTGTTCGGCAGGGTCTGCCGAATCAGAGCAACTATGTGGTCATCAACTGTCAGTTCGAAGAATTCATGTGGACCGCACCCGCCGCCGGCTGCCTGGCCGGAGCGCTCCACAACTTCATCACCAGCCGCGGCATCACCGACCTCGTGGTGATCACCCACTCCAATGGCGGCAACGTGATGCGGTGGATCCTCTCCAATCCCACCTGGGACAGCCGCTATCCCACCATCATCAACGCCGTGCGCTGGGTCAATGCTCTCGCCCCGTCGAGCCTCGGCACTCCCCTCGCCGACGCGGTGACCAGTGGCACCGTCTTCGAGCAGGCCGTGGGCTGGCTCCTGGGCTACGCCAGTGACGCGGTGCAGATGCAGCAGACCAGCTGGATGGCCTACTACAACGCCAACTGGCTGTACGGCACGTCCGGACGCCCGAGCCTGCCCAAAGGATTCTGGAACGTGGTCGGCACCGACGTGGAGAGCGCGATCTGGGATCCCGACAGCTACTGCGGCGGCTACACCCTCAACGTGGGTCTCGAGGTCACCCAGAACTGGCTGAGCAGCTGCTCCGACGGCTTTCTCGAGTGCTCCAGCCAGGCGGGAGCCGGCAGCCTGTGGTTCAACGACACCGATCACACCAACGGCGACGAGCCGCTGAGCCACAACCAGAGTCGGCGCAAGTGCTTCGGCCTCGACGTCATCCTCCGCAACGACCTGTGATCCGAGGGAGATTCCTACCGTGAGCAACGTTTCCAAGACTCTTCTCACCCTTCTCGCCGCGGGTGCCATGACCGCCGCGGCGAGCGCCCGCGATCTCGGCCAGGACGTCACCTTCCTCGCGACCGCTCCCGGCGACCTCGCGGCGCCCGTTGCAGTGGCCGCCCCCGCGACGGCGAAAGCGATCGCGACCGGCGACGTGCCCCGCGAACCGGTGGCCCTGAGCTGGGCCCTGCCCGCCGACAAGGCCCTCGAAACCCCCGAGCCCTTCGTCGCCCGCAGTCGCGAGTACTTCGTCGATCTCGACGCCTCCGAGCTGCGAGCCGGAGTCCCGGTCTATACCCACGCGCCGGGCGCCCTGGTGCGACTGAGCCCCGCCGCTGGCGAGACCGCCGGCCCCATCGACCCGCACAAGGTGGTGCTCGAGTCGGCCGACAAGCGCCGCTTTGCTGGCGGCGACGGCATGGAGCTGATCGCTTCCGCCGAGCAGCTGCGGGCCGCCGGCTCTCCCTTCGCCGTGGGTACCGCGGCGTTCCGGCTCGAGCCACGGGTCGGCTCCGGCACTCTCGCTCTGCGGGTCCCCGAGCTTCCCGGTGAAGGCCGGTACGTGATGCACGTGCTCGACGTCCGGAGCCCGGTGCACCTCGCTCTGCAGACCGATCAGGCCAGCTATCTGCACGGCCAGGAGCTCCACGTAGAGGCTTCCTTCGAGGCCGGTGAGCTCCTCTCGGCCGAAGGTTTCATCACCTCGCCCTCGGGCCGTGCCTGGCCTCTCGAGTGGGAGACCGGAGACGACGGACGGGCCCGGGCCAGGCTGGTTCTGGACGGTCTCGAGACGCCGGCCCCCGGCCTGTGGGAGGTCCATGCCTCCGCCCGGGGCCTCGCCGACGGCACCTCCGTGTTGCGTCATACCCGGGTCGCCTTCGACTGCGGGATTCCCGCCGCCCGCCTCGACGGCACGGCGGAGATCGTCGGCCGGGGCGCTGACCTCACCCTAGCCCTCGGCATCGAATCGGCGTCCGCCAGCCGCTACGAGGTCCGCGGCGTGCTGATGGGAACCGACACCAGCGGCACCCTCGTGCCGGTGGCGGTGGCCCATAGCGCCGACTGGCTCGAGGCCGGAGTCGGCTCCCTCTCCCTGTCCTTCGACGCCGACCTGCTCGAGGCCGCGGGTGTCGAAGGTCCCTTCGAGGTGCACGACCTGCAGCTCCTCGACCAGGCGGCCATGAAGGTTCTGCACCGCCAGGGCCGAGGCCTCCTGATCCGCTGATCTGCTCTTCAGGGAGCCCTCTCCTCCGCGAGAGGGCTCCAGCCCCCCTCGTTTCCGGACCCGCCCCAACCTCGACTCCATCCGATTCCCTCCCGACCCGACCTCGCGAGAGAGCCCGACAGAGTCGAAGGCCCCGACTCAGAGAATCGAGTCGAGCACCTCGAGCAGACGATCCATTTCCTCCGAGGTGTTGTAGTGCGCCAGGCTCACCCGGACGATACCGTCGTTCTCGAGCAAGCCGAGATCGCGAATGGCGCGGTAGGCATAGAAATGCCCGAAACGGATCGCCAGACGCTCGGTGTCGGCACGAAAGGGAATCTCGCTCGCCGCCCGGCCGGCGACGGCAAAGGCGACGATCGCCACCCGCCGTGAAGGGTCGGCCGAGGAGGGTCCGAAAACCCGCACTCCTCGTTTCGAAGCCAGGAGCTCGAGCAGGCGCCCGGCCAGCTCGGCTTCGTGGCTGGCCACCCGGGCGAAGACCCGGTCGAGGCGTCCGCCCCTCTCGGCGTCGGGAGAAGGGTGGTGAGAGTCGATCGCCGCGAAATAGTCGGCGATCCCCACCAGGCCGGCGCAGAGCTCGTGCACCACACCTCCCGGCTCGAGCTTGTAGGGCACCTGGTCTTCGCCGACGAAGAAGTGATTGGCTCCCCGAGCCGAGAGCAGGAGATCCCGCTTGCCGTAGAGCGCCGCCACGTGGGGCCCGAACGTCTTGTAGAGGCTGAAGGCGTAGAAATCGACACCCAGGGACACCACGTCGAGGCGACGGTGGGGAGCGAAACCCACCCCGTCGACACAGACCAGGGCACCGGCAGCGTGGATCTTCGCGGTCAGACCCCGGACATCGGTGATGGCGCCGACCACGTTCGAGCAATGAGTGAAGCAGACGATCCGGGTGTGCTCGTCGAGCAGGGGCTCCAGATCCTCCCAGCGCAGGGCGGCAGTCTCGGGCTCGTACCGCCATTCCCGCACCTCGATTCCACTCTCTTCCAGCCGTCGCCAGGGGCCGATGTTGGACTCGTGGTCGAGGTTGGTGACCACCAGGTTGTCCCCCTCTCGCCACAGGGGACGAAGCGACCGGGCGAGCATCGCCAGGTTGGCCGTGGTGGAAGGCCCGAGAACCACCGAGTCCGAGGGGGCCCCCATCAGCTCCGCCACCGCCCGGCGGCCGGCCTCGATTCGTTCTCCAGCCTCCACGCTGCGCGGATACGAAGCACCGAGCTGGACCTGGTACCGCGACATGTAGGCTCCGATCCGCTCGATCACCTGCCGCGGCGCCAGGGTTCCCCCCGCGTTGTCGAAGAAGGCCCAATCGTCGTCGAGGGCGGGGAAATGCTGGCGGACGAAATCGGTATCGAGGCCGCGGATCGTTCGGGAAATCGCTGGAAGAGGTGGATTGCTCATGGCGGCGATGCTACTCGATTCCAGCTCCTGACGATGGCAAAAGCCCGATCCCGGGAACGTAAACGCCCGGCGATTCAGGGCAGGCTCGGGAGGAGGAAGATCCAGCCGGAGAAATGCGGGCTGCCAAGGTTTCTCCCGGAGCTCGAAAGAAGCGGCCGAGAGGTGAACGCCTTTGGCCGTGGTTTCCGCGATGGTAAGAGGTTCCCACATTCGGAGAGAGAGCTCTGCCCAGGTTTTCCGCCACGGCGTCCGAGAATTCTTCGCTCTCCCTGGAGCCTCGCCGGCTCCGTGACGACAATGGTGACCCGGACACTACGCTTTCGATCGAGCTCAGAACACCATCTGGCCGCCTCGAAGGCTCCGGGTGGCTCTCCGTCGAGCCACCGAGCGAGCCCTCGCCGGGACGGCATCGGACCCCGAGATGACATCGACCTCACAGACTGCCGAGCTGCCCGAGATTCCTTCGGATCTTCCCCTCGACCAGGCCCTCTCCTACGATCCTGGACGCTCCCTGCTGCTCTCCCGTCTCGCGGACTCGTCCCTGCAGCCGACCGTCCGGCTGTCCACAGACGTTTCGGCCGCGGCTCCAGAGGGCTCCGAGCCATCCTCGCCGACGCCGGCCGAAGCGACTCGACCGGCTCTCCACGGAGGGGAATTCCACCTCGCGGAAAAGATCGCCCAGGGCGGCTTCGGCGATGTGTGGTCGGCCTGGCAAGCGGGCCTCGAACGGGAGATCGCGGTCAAACGGTTGCGCGCCGATCGCCTGTCGTCCACGAATCCGGAGCAGCGCCAGCAGATGCTGGAGATGTTTCGCCGAGAGGCCATCACCACGGCTCACCTCGAACATCCGAACGTCGTTCCGGTCTACCACCTCGACACCGACACCGATGGCCATTGGCTGCTCGGCATGAAACGGGTCCGAGGGCGCCCGTGGAACGAGCTCCTGAAAGAGGACCGAGGGCTCCGGACCGACGAATTTCTCGCCCGGCACCTGCCGATCCTGATCGATGTGGCCCAGGCGGTGGCCTTCGCCCATTCCCGAGGCATTCTGCATCGCGACCTCAAGCCGCAGCAGGTCATGGTCGGCGAGTTCGGAGAGGTGCAGCTCATGGATTGGGGCCTGGCCGCCGCATTCGACGCTTCCCCGGTCGAGCTTCCGGCCTCCGACCCTCGCGAGCCGGAATCCGGCAGCTTCGCCTCCTCCGCCGCGCCGGGTCCCGCCGGCACTCCGAGCTACATGGCACCGGAGCAGACCCGGGGCGAGCCGGAAGCTCTCGGCCCCTGGACCGACCTCTACCTCCTGGGCGGCATCCTCTATTTCCTCCTCACCGGATCGGCTCCCCACCGTGCGCGTGACGGCGTGGCGGCCTTCGTCAAGGCGTCCAAGGGAGCCGTCGTCGATCCCGCGGAGAGGGCGCCGGAGCTCCGCCCGCCGGAAGAGCTGTGCCGTATCGCCATGGCGGTGCTGGCCCCCGATCCGGAGAGCCGCCATCCGGCCTCGGTGCCGGAGCTGATCACCGCCCTCGAAGGCTACCTGAGCGGCGCCACCCGCCGACGGCGGTCACGCGAGCTGATCTCCGAGGTGGAAACGAGCTCGGGCGGCACCCGAAGCTACGAAACTCTGAGCCGGCAGCTCGCCAGCCTGCGCCGGGCGGCCGTGTTGTGGCCGGAGAATCCCCGGATCGAGGAGCTCCGGACCGGGTTGCAGGCCGACTATGTATCGGCCGCCCTGGAGCACGACGATCTCGCCCTCGCGCGACTGTATGCCGAGCAACTGCCCCGAGGGCCGCTCCGCGACGACCTGTCGGGCCGGGTCGACGCCGCCATCATCCAGAGACGGCGCCAGGCGGGCCAACGGCGTCTCGCCCTGTGGGGCTTGCTGGTCACGGGTCTGGTCCTGCTGTGGACCGCCTTCCAGCACAACCTCGACCAGGAGCGAGCTGCCGAGGAGCTCCGGGAACAGCGCGATGCCGCTCGGCTCGCCCGTGCCGAAGCCGAGAGCCTGACCACCTTCATGCTCCACGATCTCTGGCAACGCCTCCAGGCGATCCAGCGAGTGGACCTCATGACCCCGGTGGCACGACGAGTCGAGCGCTACTACCTCGAGCGAGACCCGGAGGAGATGACCGTTTCCGAACGCATCAACCGCGGCATGGCCTTTCAGACCGTCGGGGAGGCCCTGCGGTACCAGGGCGAGATGGAAGATGCCAGCGCTGCCTTCGGCCTCGCGGTCGGAGAGCTCACGGAGCTCTTGGCCGAGGACCCAGAAGACCCCGAGATCTCGGTGCTCCTGCTCGACAGCTTGTTGATGCAGGCCAGCTGTTTCAGCGATCTCGGCGCCCAGGACCGGGCGCTCGAGGTCTTCGACCGGGTTCGCCGAGAGGTCGAGGCGGCACGAACGTACCGACCGGAAGATCCGGAGCTGCAGAAGTTGCTCCTCGAGGCGACCGACGGGGCCGGCATCATCCACTACGACCGTGGTCGGATGGACACGGCGCAGGAGCATTTCTCGAAAGCCCTGGCGATCGCCGAGGAGCTGATCCGCCTCGATCCGGAGAGCGTCGATCGGGTAGACCTCTCTCTGCTGGAATTTCGCGTAGGTGCGACCCGGATCGAGAGTGGTCGCCTGGAGCCGGGCCTGGTGGCGGTGCTGAGTTCCCTGGAAACGCTCGACCGCTTCCACGAGGAGAATCCCGAAAAGGGCGAGCTGCAGAGTCTTCTCGGCCTGGTGGCCGGTCCCGCTGTCGACGCCCTCGTCGAGCTGGGTCGGCCCGGAGAGGCGGTCGAGCTCGGACGCAGGTACCTGGCTCCGGCTCTCGAGCAGGCCGACTCCGACCCGGAGAACGCCGAGCACCTCTACTCCGCGGCGAGCCTCCTGTTGGCCCTGGGGCAAGCGGAGGAGGCTCGGGGTCGGACAACCGCTGCCCGGAGCCTCTACGAAGAAGCCGCGGCACGGATCGCTCCGCGAATCGGCCAGACCGACAACCTCTACCTTCTCGACACCCGGGTGCGAGCGCTGCTCGCCCTCGGCCGCGTGGATGCCGCCCGCCCCACGGCCGAGAGCATGCTGGCTCGCGGCTGGCAGCATCGAGACTTCGTCGCGCTCTGCCGGGCCCACGGCATCGAGCGTCCGGCCGGAACCGTCGACTCTTCCGAGACGGTCCGAGAGTAGGCTGCGGATCGTGTACCCTTTCGCCATGACGCCCGAGTCCCTCAGCGCCGCCAAGTTCCGTGTGCTCGACCGCCTCAAACGCCACCGCGAGAGCCGGGTGAACGATCTCGCCCGAGAGCTCGAGCTCACGGAGGTCGCGGTCCGTCAACATCTCCAGTCTCTCGAAGAGTCGGGCCTGGTGGTACCGGTGCGCCAGGCCCCCAGGGGCCGCGGGCGACCGTCCATTCTCTGGTCGCTCTCGGAGAAGGCCGAGCGCCTGTTTCCGGACCACCACGCCGAGCTGGCGGTAGGCCTTCTCGATGCCACCCTCGAGTCCTTCGGCGCGCAGGGCCTGGAGCAAGTGCTCGAGGCCCGCGGGCGACAACAGCTCCAGGCCTACCGGGAGCAGATCCCGGCACCCGGAGCCCCCCTCGGAGAGCGGGTCGCCGCCCTCGCCGATCTCCGCACCCGGGAGGGCTACATGGCAGAAACCGTCGCCGAGGCCGACGGCACGTGGCTCCTGGTGGAGCACCACTGCCCCATCTGCGCCGCCGCCCGGCGCTGTCGGGGGCTCTGCCACGCCGAGCTCGATCTCTTCCGCCAAGCCCTGGGGCCCGGGGTCGAGGTCGAGAGGATTCACCACCTGCTCGCCGGTGGAGATCGCTGCACCTACCGCATCACCGAAACTCGCTGAGCCACGCCACGCTCCCTGC
>CAZMEL010000017.1:0-52762 GCA_964565225.1 uncultured Thermoanaerobaculia bacterium
AAGGCTTGGCGGCCTGGAGCGACGGAGGCATACTTGCGGTCTGTCGAGGAGCGAAAGGGCGGTGTAACGCTGTAGATTCATGAAGATCCGGCCTCGCAGCAGGAGGCTGATGAATAATCCAGGCTAGAGGCTGGCACCGGCCGAGGCGTTCATCCGGGCCACTCGAAAGCGGATTCCGAGGCCGAGAAAAGGCTCCGGGGGCAACCATTTGGGGCCCGGCAGGGCTTCGAGGTCGGTGAGCACGTCCGAAGGCTGGCCGATCAGCTTCTCCGCCAGCAGGCATCCGCAGATCGTGCCCATGGCGATGCCGGCACCGGTGAATCCGCCCGACGAGAGAATGCCGGGCGCGAGCTCGCCGAAGAAGGGATATTGATTGGGGGAGATGCCCATGGCGCCGGCCCAGGTATGTTCGATCTCGAGGTCCGGCAGTTGGGGAAAGCGGGCCAGGAGGGTTCGGTAGTGGATCTGGCGATATCGCCGAAGCCTCCCTTCGGAGGTGCGCAGGTCGGAGGCATAGCGCAGGGTGTTGCGGATGAGCAACCGCTGGTCGGCGGTTCGGCGCAGGGACGAGCCCACCGGGTCCTGGGCCAGGAGCCCCCAGGTGCTCTCTCCGCCGAGAGCCTCTCGTTCGGCGGCCCGCAAGGGTCGAGTCAGACTGCCGTAGGTCAGCAGCGGAAAGACCCGGCGGCGGAGGATTCCGAGATCGGGAGAGTAGGCGTTGAGCGCCACGAGAACCCTCGGTGTGCGCAGGGTGGCGCGCTCGGTGTGCAGCGTGTGGGGCTCACCGGTCTCGATCGCACGTACCGCGGAGCCTTCGAAGAGCGACACGTTGCCGGGCAGGTGATCCGCCAGGCCTCGAACCAGGGAGCCGGCCTGCACCATCACGCTGCCGGGCATCCGCAGACCGGCGCGGTAGAAGCGGGTGCCGAAAGTCTGTGCCAGGGCCGTGGCGTCGTACCGCTCCAGCGCCTCACCCCGCGACCGCAGCCAGGTCTCCAACCCTTGGAGGGCCTGCAGGCCCGACTCACCGGCGGCCACGTGAAAGAAACCGCTGGAATCCCAGTCGCAGGAGATCTGGTGTCGACATACCACGCTCTCGAGCTCGGCAATGCCGGCCCGCGACAGTCGGATGAAGCGTTCGGAGAGGTCGGGTGGCATGGCGGCGATGAAACCCGCCAGGTCGACCACGAACCCCGAGCTGCGTCCAGAGGCCCCACTGCCGACCTGGCCGGCATCGAGCACGGCGAGGCTCCACTCCGGCCGCAGCTCGGCGCAACGCCGGGCCGCGGCGAGGCCGGTGAAGCCGGCCCCCACCACGACACAATCCGCCTCCAGGTCGCGGTCGAGGCGGGGAGCCTCGAAGGCGAGGGGCGGCGCGGTGGCCAGCCAGCCTCCCGGATCGTCGACGGGGGGCAGGTGGCGAGCCGTGAATCGTGGGCGCCGGCCCCCGGGTGGGGAAGCCGAAGGACTCATAACAGGGCCATTGATCGAAGTTGGACTCGGAAGTCGGTCTCGAGAGAGGAACCTTCATGACAGAGCGTAGCACGGAGCGGGGCCTCGGTCTCTTCACCCTGATCTGGTTCGGGCAGGTGATCTCGAACCTCGGTACGGGCCTCACCGGCTTCGCCCTGGGGGTGAAGGTTTTCCAGGAGACGGGGTCGATCACGCGCTTCGCCCTGATCGGCCTCTCGGTGGTGGTTCCGGGCTTGCTGCTCTCGCCCCTGGCCGGCGTGCTCGCCGATCGTCTCGATCGCCGCAAGATCCTGATCTTCTGCAACGTCGGGGCCGCAGCGGCGAATCTGCTGCTCTACGGCTTGATCCGTAGCGGTCGGTTGGAGCTGTGGCACATCTATCCGGTGATCCTGATCAGCTCTTCGTGCATGGCCTTCGTCTGGCCGACTTTTGCCGCTGCGATCACTGTCTTGGTCGACAAGGCACACTACGCTCGGGCCAGCGGTATGAACCAGATGGGCGGATCGGTGGCCCAGGTGCTGGCGCCGGTTCTGGCCGGGCTCCTGCTCGAGCCCCTCGGCCTCGGCGGGATCGTGCTGATCAATTTCGCCAGCTACCTGTTCGCGGCCTGTGTTTTGTTGATGGTGCGTTTTCCCCGACCGGCCGAGAGTGAGGAAGGTCGCCGGGCCCGGGGCACGGTGCGGCAGCAGACCGGCCACGGCTGGGCCTTCATTCGCGAGCGTCCGGGATTGTTGCGTCTGCTGCTGCTGTTCGCCGGCCTCAACTTCACCGTCGGTCTGCTGACGGTGCTGCTCACCCCGCTGGTGCTCGGCTTCGCCTCGCCCCGTACGCTGGGGTTGGTGTTGACAGTGGCCAGCAGCGGTACCCTGGTGGGAAGCTTGTGGATGAGCGTCTGGGGTGGTCCCGAACGACGGGTCCGGCTGGTGCTGAAGATCGTGCTTGCGATGGGCGGGCTGGCCCTTCTGATCGGCCTGCAGCCGAGTGCCACCCTCATCGCCCTGGTCGCATTCCTCTTCATGGCGGGTTTTCCCATCGCCACCGGAGCGGCCCAGGCGATCTGGCAGTCGAAGGTGCCCGCCGACCTCCAGGGCCGGGTGTTCGCGGTGCGGCGAATGGTGGCGGGGCTTTCCTCGCCCCTGGCACTGGTGATCGCCGGTCCCCTCACAGACTTTTTCTTCGAGCCCTGGATGCAGCCCGGGGGGCTTCTGGCCTCGAGCGCCGGGCGTCTCCTGGGTACCGGGCCGGGTCGCGGCATCGCTCTGCTGATGATGGTCGCGGGAGCCCTGCTCTGGATCGTGGCGTTGTTGGCCTCGGCATCCCGTTCGCTGCGAACATTGGAAGCCGACTTGCCCGACGCCGAGGAAAGTGGGGCCGCGGCCGAAACGTCTCGCCGGGGAGGTCGTAGAGAGACCTTTGCCGGAGCAGGTCGAGCCCAGGCGGGCGTGCTCCTGACGGTCCTGGCGATGGCCGTGGCCCTGGCGGTCTGGACCTCGCGCCCGCCGCGGCCCCTGCCCGCCACCGCCGCGCCCGAGGCATTCTCGGCGGATCGCGCTCTTCAGCACCTCGATTCGATCGCCGATCGCCCTCGTCCGACGGGCTCCACCGCCGCCGCCGAGGTACGGGACTACCTGGCGGAGCAGCTGGAGAGCCTGGGACTGGAGGTCGAGGTCCAGAACGCCGCCGCGACCCGCGAGGTGAGCGCGCTGGGCCTCAGTCAGAAGGTCCGGGTGGAAAACGTGGTCGGCCGCCTGGCGGGCCAGAGCCGGGAGGGAGCGGTGCTGCTGGTGGCGCACTACGACTCCGGAGTGAACACGAACGGCGCCAGCGACAACGGTGCGGCGGTTTCTTCGCTCCTCGAGACGGCGCGGGCCCTGCGTGCCTCTGGAGAGATTCTGGCACGCGACGTTCTCTTTCTGTTCACGGACGCCGAGGAGATCGGCCTGCACGGCGCGCGGTGGTTCGCCCGCACCCATCCCTGGGCGGCGAATGTCGGCGTGGTCGTCAACTTCGAGGCCCGTGGGCGTGGGGGGCCGGTGATCTTGTTTCAGGTGGGTGCCGAGGCCGGAACCTGGGTTCCGCGGCTGGCGAGGGCCGTTTCGGAGCCGCGAGGGTCGTCGGTCTTCGGGGAGGTCTACCGGCGCCTGCCCAACGATACGGACTTCACGGTTTTCCAGGAGGTAGGCTGGGCCGGATTCAACCTGGCGTGGATCGAAGGGTTGAGCCACTACCACTCGCGTCTCGACCAGATCGACACCGTGTCGGCCGCCAGCGTGCAGCACCAGGGAACCTACGCCCTCGAGCTGGCCCGAGGCCTGGCCTCCATCGCGCCCGACGCCGAGCCCGGCAACGGCTCCACCCCCGCCTATTTCGATCTGCTCGGCCGCTGGATGGTCTGGTACCCGAGCGCCCTGGGATACCCCTTGCTCCTGCTCGCCCTGGTCGGGCTGGGAGTCGCGTTGCGGGCGGGATTCGCCCAGCGTCTACTCACTCCTCTGGGAATCGCCCAGGGTTTTCTGTCTCTCTTCGGAAGCCTGGTGACGATCCCCGTCGTGATCTCACTGCTCTGGCTGGCCCTGCGCGACGGGTTGGGAATTCCGGTGTTGCTGGGCGGAACCGGGGCCGACGGGCTGTTCCTGGCCGCATTTGCGACTCTGGGCCTGGTGCTCTGGTTGCGCCTGGAAACATTCTCCCGAACCTTCGCTTCCGGGCTCGACCTGACGGCGGGCGCTCTGCTCGCCTGGGCCTTGCTGGCCCTCCTCTTCAGCGGGATCTGGTTTCCCGTGGAAGCTCAATATCTCGTGGTCTGGCCCCTGCTCGCGGCTCTGCCCGCCTTTCTGCTCCTGTGCCGGGCACGCGCTTCGGCCGTTCCACTGGTGGCCTCGTTGGCGCTGGGGGCAGTGGTCGTGCTGGTTCTCTGGGTGCCGTCTCTGATGGCGTTCTTCTTCGGCCTCCAGAGTCTGGCGGAGGTCAGCGGGGTGGCCCTGCTGCCCGGAATTCTCGTGGCCGGGCTCTTGCGGCCGCACTTCGAGCTGATCACCAGCCGGCTTCGAGCTCTCGGGCCGATCGTGCTGGTGCTCGGCGTCGGTCTCTTGCTCCTGGCGGCTCGCCAGGGAGCCGCGGGGCCCGATGGATCCGGAGAACGCCTACGCACGAGCTCGGTGCTCTACGCCTACGATGCCGACCAGGACCACGCGAGCTGGTTCAGCTACGACTCTCTGCCGAGCCCCTGGGGGCAGTCCTTCGGCCTGCAACAGGGCCAGCGCGAGTCGTTCCATACCTTCCTTCCGCCGGCCCGGCGCGACTGGCTGGTCGCCGAGGCCCCGGTCGTGGCTCTGCCGGCACCCGAGGTCCAGCTCGTCGCACGCAATCCCTCGGGCGGCCGCGAAGAAGTCGAGCTGCTGCTGCGGGCCGGCGAGGGGGCAGTGGCTCGCCTGTTGTGGCTGGAGCCGGCGTCCGAGGCCCTCTCCCTGGACATCGCGGGTACCGCCGTGGCGCTACCCGCGACCGAGAGCGGGCGTCCCTGGATCGTGCAGGAGATACCGATCGAGGCGAGGGAGCAGCGGATTTTCGCTCGCGGCCGGGGCAACGAGCCCCTGCGGCTGGTGGTGGTGGAGCAGCACGAAGGGCTGCCCGACCTGGCGGGAATCTCGACTCGCCCGTCGAACGAGCTCACCCGGCCTTTTCTCTCTGTCACCCGCAGTGATGTCAGCCTGGTGCGGCGGTCGTTCTCTCTGGAGATGGTAGAGAAGGTCGAGTCCGACGAGGCCGCGAGCTCGGAGCTCTGACCGACGATCAGGTCGCAAAGAGCTCGTCGGGCGAGGAAGCGGTCAGGATTTTTCGCGCCCAGGTCAGAATCTGCTCCTGGCTCGCCTTTTCGAAGAGACTTCGCGTGTGAGGCTCCGGAGGTCCGAACTTCTCTTCGAATTGAGTGAGCAGGATTTCTCTAAGACCCTCCTGCCTTCCTTCTTGCCTTCCTTCTTGCCTTCCTTCTTGCCTTCCTTCTTGCCTTCCTTCTCGCCGCCCCAGGCGTTCGATGCTGGTCACGTATCTCATCTTCGACTCCTGCTCGAGCTCTTCGATTCGTTGACGAAAGCTACGGGCCATCTCATCGGGTAACACCAGAAGCCAGTCGATGAAACGAAAGAGCTCCAGAACGTCGTCTCTTTCGTACCCTCGTTGGTAGAGATTTCGAATCAGCTCGACCTTCCAGGTGAGACGCTTCGGTGGTTGCCGGTGAGGACTCCGACGGATCGGAAGGATCTGCCGTATTCATGTCGCCACTTTCCAACGGGATTCCATGGCGGTCAAACGAGGGAGGGAAACGAGATGGGGCTTTCGAAAGGGCGAGGAGGAGCCCGGGCCGGGAAACCGACCCGGGCGTAGGGCGGGGATCAGTGATCGAAGAAGGCGATCACCGCGCTGAGCCAGAGGCGCAGCTTCTCGAAGGTGTCGATCTCCCCCGCGCGACGGTACTGGACGAGCGAACGCACCACGCAGCGGTTGTACTGGCCGAAGTTGTTCCAGTCGGCGTCGAAGCTGCAGGGGATGTGCGGCATGGTCACGGTCTCGGTGGAGTAGAGGTCGTAGAGGCGGTTGCGGACACCACCGGGCCAGAGCACGTCGACGGTGCCCTTGTGGGCCTCGCCGAGGCCGAAGTTGGCGGTCAGAGAATCCTGCGAGGCGTAGCTCGAGCCGCCGATGATCGGCCGCTTGGAGGTGTTGCCACCTTCCGGCGTGAAGGAGACCACGGCGCCGATTCCGTTGCGGTTGACAGTGCCGCCATCGAGAATGCCGGCGCTACCCACGGTGTTCACCGCTACCCAGCCGTTGCCGTTGTCGGCGCTGGAGATTTCGACCCCCAGGGATCCGTTGACCACCTCACGGCCGTTGTCGGCCAGGTAGGTCATGTTGCCCGGATTGACGTTGCCTGCCCAGACCTGCTCGAAGCGGGAGATCGGGTCGAAGGGTGAGCCGGTGGGACCCCCGGTGAAGAGTGTGCTGAGCTGGAACCGAGCCGAGACGGTGCGGTCGTAGGAAGACACGGTGACGATGTCCTCGAAGCCGTCGTGGTTGAGGTCGCCCACGGCAACGCCCTGGACGTCGCGGCCCAGGTGGTCGAAGAGCAGGGTGGTGTCGTCCCACACGAAATCACCGGAGCAATCGCCGGAGTTCTGGAGCACCACGCCGGGGTTGCTCTCCTCGAGAATGCTGAGCAGATCCACTCCACCGTGGAACACGATGTCGCCGTCGCCATCGTTGTCGTAGTCGAACACCGAGGTACCCCAGCCGAAGGGAGTCATGGCGAGGCTTCCGGCGTTGGAATCGGTGAAGGTGCCGTCGTTGTTGCCGTAGAACCAGCGGGAAGCCGCCACACCGAGGTAGCCGAGGTCGGTGGCGAAGAAGTCGAGGTTGCTGTCGCAGTTGAAATCGCCGAAGTCGATCCCCATCCAGCCGCCGCGGATGTTCAGACCGGCGGCCGCGGTGACCTCGGTGAAGTTGCCGCTGCCGTCGTTGTCGTAGAGCCGCAGCAGACCGGCATCGATGGTCGCCGAGCCCTGGTTGTCGGCGAAGAGAATGTCGACATCGCCGTCCTCGTCGTAGTCGGCGGTGGCCAGGGCCCAGGTGAAGGCGGCGCCGGAGAGATCGGGACCGGAAACGCCGGAGACGTTCTCGATGCCGGAAGCGGCGCTGTTGTCGGTGAAGGTGCCGTCGCCGTTGTTGGAGAACAGGTAGTTGTGCTCGAAGCCGCCGTAGTTCACGCCGGTGGCGAAGACCGGGATCCGGTGGTTCCAGTCGTCGTAGGAATTGCCGACCACCACGTCGAGGTATCCGTCGCCATCGAAATCGGCGAAGGAGCAAGCGACCGCGTGCCGTCCGTCGCCACCCACTCCGGCGGCGTTGGTGATGTCGGTGAAGGTGCCGTTGCCCTGGTTCTCGAACAGACGGTTGGCCTCGCCGGTACCGAGCACGTAGAGATCGTCGTCGCCATCGTTGTCGATGTCGCCGAAGCAGACTCCGGAGCTGTCCTGGTCGTCGGCGCCCACGCCCGCAGCCGCGCCCACGTCGACGAACTCGAGGCTTCCGGTCTCGACCAGCTGGCTGGAGTAGAGGCTGTTGGCGGCTCCCGGGCCGTTGGTGGCGTAGATGTCGAGGTCGCCGTCACGGTCGAAGTCGAAGAGCACCACACCCGGAGCACCACGGCCCTTCTGCGGGCTGGCGTTCGGGCGCAGATCGAAGAAAAACGTGGGAATGGGAATCGGTGATTGCGCGATGATGTCTTCGACCAGGCTGAAACGAGCCGAGGGCACCCGCTCGTATTCGATGCCGGCTCCGCCTCCTTCGGCAATGTTTTCGAAGGTCACTCCGCCGTCGCCCCAGACGGCGGGGGCGAGAACCGAGCAAAGGATGATTGCGTAGAGAAAGGTAGTTTTTGCCACTGAAGTTTCCTTTCTTCAGTCGCCCGGTGTCACTGCCATGGCACCGGGCGCAATGGTGGCCGGGCTTCCGGCTGCGGCCGGATCTCCGGTGGAATGTCCGGAAGCTCCTTGGAAAACCCCTCTCGCCGGAGCTGCCGGGGAAGAAATTGGCTCTCGAAGGTGGACCTTTACCCCGTGCCTTGCAGAAAAAAGAGAAAGAAAACAGGCCGCAGGCTTGCAAGATGAAAGGGATTCTCGATTTTCGTAGAACCGTTTCACTGCATCTGCTGATGTACCGCCGAGAGACAAAGCATACCACCCGGTCGGTTCTTCTTTCTGTGCGGAATCTAAAGAGGAAACGTCTTGGCTTAGTTTCTGCTCTCGAGTCGAGAGACGCGGGGTCGGTCAGCTCAGGAGACGTCCTCGCGGCGAGCCTGGAGCTCCGAGAGGTCGATGGAGTGGCGGAAGACCGGGTTACCGTCGCGATCGCGGGCGCTGAGAGTGACGCGTGGATCGTCACGGCTCCAGTCGATCTCGACGAGGCCGAAGTTGAGGCCGCCGTAGGGAGGAAGGATGGCCAGGGGCGCCGCGCGTTCGGCGGACTCCGGGCGGCTGTGGGTCAGGCCGCTGGAGGTGAAGTCGTAGAGCGGGTACCCGACTCCGCCGTCGCCGCGTTTGAGCAAGGTGAAGTGAGCGTCGCCACTGAGGAAGATCACGCCGTTGGCTTCGGCCTCTCGAACCGTCCGAAACAGGCGTTCCTGCTCGAGGGGCATGGTCTTCCAGCCTTCGAAACCGGCCGCGTAGCCCAGCACCTGCACACCCGACACGATGAAACGAACCTCGGCCGGGCGGCGGAGCTGCTCCCCGAGCCAGCGCCACTGCTCGTCGCCGAGAAGGGTCTTGTCGGGATCGGTCGACGGTCGATATCGCCGCCAGGGGCTGGGGTCTTCTTCGAGAGGGTCACGAAACGTCCGGCCGTCGAGCAAGAGGATCTGGACCCGCTGGCCCGGGGGACCGTGCATCGAGGCGTGGTAGATCCCCGGCCTCTGTCGCCGGGGTGAATCGGCGGGCTCGGCGAAGAAATCGAGGAAGATCTCCTTCGATTCTTCCTTCTTCGGAAACTCCGCTCCCGCGTCGTTGGCACCGAAGTCGTGGTCGTCCCAGGTCGCGAGAATCGGCACTTTCTCGCGGAATCGCGCGAACGTCTCGATGGACGCCATCTTCCGGTACGTGGCGCGCATCTTCTCCATGTCCTCGGTGTCGGCGTACACGTTGTCGCCGAGAAAGAGGAAGAGCTGCGGCTCCCGGGCCGAGATCGCGTCCCAGATCGGCTGCGGATACAGCTGATGGGCGCAGGAGCCGAGGGCGAAACGTTCGAGCAAGGGTTCTTCCTGGCTGCTCGTCGAAGGGCCCGAGAAACAGCCGAGCAGCAGGAGCGACAAGAGAATCGTGCGGAGAGTGGGCAAAGAGATCGACTCCGGGTTGGTTGGCTCAGGCGTCGGGGCAGGCGGCTCCGGTTTCCACCCAGGCCCGGATCAGCTCGGCGAAGGTGGTCTGGGTTCCAGGAGCGGGGAGGCGTCCGGCACCGGGTGCCCAGGCCCAACCTACGAGCGGGTCTTCTTTCATGTGACGAACGATGTCTTCGAGGCTGCGGTCGCCGTTCCGCGCCGGATCCTTGACCTGCTCACAGATCTCACCCAGGCTCTTGTCCTCCCAGGCCATCTCGATGGGGGCCAGGTGCCAGTGCTCGCTGCCGGGAACCCGGCCCGGATCGAAGTTCTCGGTCTGGTGACAGGTGCCGCAGCGCATGCCGACGGCCCCGAAGCCATCGGCACCGCGGCTCACCATCGGCTGGTGGGGCTCGCCGTGTTCTCCTTGCAGGGGCCGGTCGCCCGCGGGATGACAATTTACACAGCGCGGATGTGTGAGCACCTTGCCGGCTTCGGTGAAGAGGGCCAGGGAGCGTTCGCGCTCGGAGTCGATCGCGGCGAAGGATTCGGCCGACCGCAGGCGGGAGGCGTCGATCGTCGGCTCGGCGGTGCCGACCAGAGCCCAGAGCAGGGCCATTGGGGCCAGGAGCACCAGCGCGACGGTCGGGATACGGCAGCAGAACAGATTCCTCATGGATCGATCTCCCTGGGCATCCATCAGACGACCTTCTGGAACGGCAGGCGGCGGACCCGCTGCCCGGTGAGTCGGAACCAGGCGTTGGCCACCGCGGGAGCGATGGGCGGAACCCCGGGCTCTCCCACGCCGGTCGGATTCTCTCCGGAGGGCACGATGTGGACCTCCACCTCGGGCATCTCGTGGATCCGCAGTGGACGGTAGTCGTGGAAGTTCGATTGCACGACTCGGCCTCCTTCGAGCTCTACCTCGTTGAACAGAGCGGCTCCCAGGCCATAACCGATACCGCTCTCCATCTGGGCCCGGATCACGTCGGGGTTGAGCGCGATGCCGCAGTCCACGGCACAGACCACACGAAACACCTCGGGCAGACCGTCGGAGCCGACGCCGACCTCCGCCACCTGGGCGACGAAAGAGCCGAAGGACTCCTGCAGGGCGAAGCCCCGGGCTCTGCCCTCGGGGAGTGATCCGCCCCAGTCGGCTCTGGCCGCTGCCAGCTCGAGGACCGCACGATGGCGCGGGTGGCCGGCCATCAGGTCGCGCCGGAAGTCGAGTGGGTCACGGCCCGCGGCGTGGGCGAGCTCGTCGAGAAAGGTCTCGGTCGAGTAGCCGTTGTGGGTGTGGCCCACCGAGCGCCACCACAAGACCGGAACCTCTACTTCGGTGGTGGTCAGCTCGCAGAGGAAGTTGGGGATCTCGTAAGGTAGGGTTCGCCCGCCCTCCACCGATGTGTTGTCGATGCCGTTCTTGACCTGGAACGGCTCGAACGGCGTTCCTTTCAGGATCGACTGGCCGACGATGTGATGGTGCCAGGCCACCAGCTTTCCATCGTCGTCGAGGCCCGCGCGCAGACGGTGGAAGTAGAGGGGGCGATACCGGCCGCCGCGGATGTCGTCTTCCCGAGTCCAGACCAGCTGGACCGGGGCCTTGCCACCGATGGCCCGGGCGATGCTCGCGGCCTCTCCGGCAACGTCGCCGTTGGGAGTTGCCCGCCGGCCGAAGCTGCCGCCGGCGAGCATGGTGTGGACGAGCACTTTCTCCGGAGGCAGGCCCACGTTGGCCGCGACCACCGCCTGGTCGACCTGCTGGAGCTGGGAGCCGGCCCAGACCTCACATTCGCCATCTCCCAGGCGCACCACACAGTCCAGGGTCTCCATAGGGGCGTGGGCCAGGAAAGGGAACTCGAAGTCGGCCTCCAATACCTTGGCGGCACCGGCCAGAGCGGTTCTCACGTCGCCTACCCGGTGGGCCGGGAGCCCGGGTTTTTCGGCCAGCTGGCGATACTCGGAGAGGATCTCCTCGCTGCCGCGGGTCTCGGCCTCGGAGCTGTCCCATTCGATGTCGAGCGCTTCTCGCCCCTTGCGGGCGGGCCAGAAACCCTCGGCGAGCACGGCGATTCCTGCCGGAACCCGCACCACGTCCACCACTCCCGAAACCTCGCGGGCGGCGCGATCATCGAACGACGCCACCTTGGCTCCGAACCTCGGCGGCCGGGCGATGACCGCCGTGAGCTGACCGGGAAGCTTGTGGTCGATGGTGAACTCTGCGCGACCGGTGGTCTTGGCCGGAATGTCGACCCGCGGCAGCTCGCGGCCGATCAGCTTGAAGTCTTTGGGTTCTTTGAGAGGTACCTCTTCGGGCGTCTTCAGGGCGGCCGCTGGCTCCGCCAGCTCGCCGAAAGTGGCCGAGCGTCCCGAGTCGATGTGTTGTACCACTCCGGAAGAGACGGTGATCTCCGCGGCGTCGATGCCCCACTCGGCGGCGGCCGCCGCCACCAGGGTGGCGCGGGCGGTGGCGCCTGCCTGTCGCAGCTGCATCCAGCTGTTGGCCATGGCGGTGCTGCCACCGGTGCCCATGGCTCCGAAGGCGAGGTTCACGTAGTCCGGACCCACGGGCGCCGATTCGACCGTCACCTGATCCCAGGCCGCATCGAGCTCCTCGGCGAGAATGGTGGCAAGGCCGGTATAGCTACCCTGGCCGAGCTCGATATGTTTGGAGAGCACGGTCACCGTATTGTCGGGAGCGATTCGTACGAAGGCGTTGGGAACGAAGGAGGCTCCGGCGGCAGATGCCGCTTCCAGGCGCCTCGGCTGCCAGTGAAAACCGACGATGAGACCCGCTCCCAGGCCCAACCCTCCGCGCAGGAGCTGCCGCCGATCGAGGGACGAGTCGAGCGTCGAGGGTGTCTCCGGTTTCGTCAGGACAGGTTTCGTCATGATCGGCCTCCCAGATCCGCGGCCGCCTGGTGGATCGCTCCGCGAATCCGCCGGTAGGTCGCGCAGCGGCAGACATTGCCCGTCATCGCTGCATCGATCTGCTCGTCGTCGGGATCGGGAATCTCGTGCAGCAGGGCGATCGCGGTCATGATCTGTCCCGACTGGCAGTAGCCACACTGCGGAACCTGGATCTCCTCCCAGGCCTTCTGCACCGCGGTAGCGACTCGATCCTCCACGCCTTCGATGGTGACGATCGAACGCTTCCTGAGCGACCGTACCGGAACGACACAGGAACGTACCGGATGCCCGTCGACATGCACCGTGCAGGCGCCACATTGGGCCACCCCGCAGCCGAACTTGGTTCCGGTGAGCTCCAGATCGTCGCGTAACACCCAGAGCAGTGGGGTTTCCGGATCGACGTCGACCGTCCGAGGCCGGCCGTTCACGTGCACCTCGAATCGCATGAATTCTCCTCGTGTCGTGTTCCCAGGCTATCGCCTCGGCGTTTCTGCGTCCAGCAAAGAAACGGCGAGCCCAGTGGGTAGACGCTTCGGCACAGCCAGACCGGAGCGATGAAAAAAGCCCGCGGCGAACCGCGGGCTCTCGAGGTCGAAGACTGCGAGGAGCCGGGCTCCCCGCGGCTCTTCATCAGGGGTTGGTGTTGCCCCAGGCCGAGGTATCGCCGGACTCGAAGCCGTCGGCGAAGATCCCGGAGCTCAGGCACGACTGCACCGTCACGTCGTCGATCCACCAGCCGGGATGGTCGACACTGGAGTCGGTGGCCAAGCGGAAGCGGAACTGCACCGTCTGACCGGCCCAGGCGTCGATGTCGACCACCGACTGCAGCCAGTCCTGCGGATCACCACACCAGGCGTTCTCACCACCGATCGGGTTGCTGAAGCCGGTGCTCACGGCACCATCGTAGGGATCGGTGAGGAGCTCCGCCTCGAGGCGGATCCAGGTGGTGCCGTCGGTGGAGATCTCCACCACCGCAGCGTCGAAGCAACCCGCGCCCGAGTCCTCGATCTCCTGGTAGTTCCAGAAACGCATGGTCAGCGGCGAGCCGCCGGCCGGCAGCGCGGTTGGCGGCGACACCAGGTACTGATCGCTGACCGAGTCGATGTCGTCGGCGTGGAAGGAATTCACGCCGCTGCGCACGCGGTCGGAGGCCAGGCCCCAGGTGTCGATTCCCTGACCGGCGGAGTGAGTCCAGCCGCCCTCACCGGCCTCGAAGTCGTCTTCGAATGCCAGGGCCGGGGTCACGCCGATCGGGCAGTCGCCCGGGCCCACCTCGGTGGTGAAGGAGAACGCCGCGGTGAACGGCTCGGTGCCACAGGGATTTTCGGTCGCGACCCGCCAGTAGTAGGTGATGGCGGTGTCGAGGCCGGTGGCGACCGAGTAGCTGTTCACGTCGAGGTTGCTCGCGCTCTCGATGATGTTCGAGAACCCGGCGTCGGTGGCGATCTCGATCGAGTAGGTGCCGCCGTTGGGCGCCGCCGTCCAGGTGAAGGTCGGGTTCGTGGAGACATCCATCTCGGCGTCGGCCGGTGCGGTCAGGGTCACCGCGCCCGGAGCCATGTCGAAGACGTCCAGAGCCACCCCGAGGTCGAAGGTGGTGCTGGTGTCGTCGCCACGAATGTCGAAGTTGTAGGTTCCCGCGGCCAGGCCGCCGGTGCCCGAGACCGTGAGCTGAGTCGCTCCGGGAGCGGTCATCACCGGGTTGGGATCGAAGGCCGAGCTGGTTCCCGCCGGTGCTCCGATGGTGCTCATGGTGATCGGTGCGGCAAACGCACCTCCCACCACGACATCGTAGACGGCGTCTTCGCCGGCACAGACGGTTACGGTATCGGGGGTCGCACCGAGGAAGTCACAGGCCACCGGAAAGTCGAAGGCCTCGGTGTTGTCGGTGTTGCTACCGCTGCTTCCCTGGCTGGCGCTCTCGCCCAGACCACGGCGAGCGAAGGCCTTCCACAGCAGGCACTCGTTGGCACCGCCGGTGAGGTTGACGTCGGCCATCAGGATGGCGTCGCGACCGTCGACGAAACCGGGGTTGCAGGCCTGCAGCTTCATGCCGTCCATTACCAGCTGGATCGCCAGGTTGTTGCCGCCCGTGGTGTGGTCGCCGTAGAGGTCGGGGTTGAAGCCGTACTCGGTGACCAGGTCGTTGTAGACCTCCCAGATGATGGTCGACCACACGAAACCGATACCGTGGGGTACCGACAGACCACCCGTGGTGTTGCCATACGTGAAGCTGTTGATCGCCATGTCGGTGGTGTACGGGGCGGGGCGGATGCCCGGGCCGGTGTCCGGCGGCTGGCCGAGGGCGTAGGTGCCGAGGCCGCGCACGGTGGTCGGCACGTCGCCGGCATTGGCCGTGAGCACCAGGCCCAGCCAGTCGCTCCAGCCCTCGCCCATCTGCTCGGAGTTGTTGAGACAGCCGACATTGCCCGGGCCACCGGTGAGTCGGTTGGAGACGCCGTGGCCGTACTCGTGGGTGATGATGCCGCTGGAGAAGTCACCGTCACGGTTCGGAGTGGTGGTGGTCCAGGTGAACATCTGCATGCGCGGGTTGGAGCCGTCGCTGGGGGTGGAGAAGTTGGCGTTGTTGGTGCCGGCGCCGTCCTGGGCCTCGGCGTTGACACTGTCGCTGCCGGCGCCGCCGTTGCCGTAGTTGTTCTCCTGGAAGTTTCCGGAGGCTTCGTCGAAGCCGTAGCGGTAGAAGATGTCGTGGTTGAGATTGTTCCAGTAGAACAGATTCACGGCGGAGGCCGCGCCATAAGCGGCGGGACCGTCGTTGATCAGGTCGAGGGGCACCAGAGCGCCGGTGAAGTCGAGGGTCGCACCGCCATCGGGCTCGCCGGCGTCGGGCGAGTTGTTGGCGTCGCGGTCGAGGTAGGCGTGTACGTTGTTACCCCGCGGCGTGGTGAACTCGGCTCCGGGGGCTCCGTCGGTGTCGTGCCAGCCGAAGGGCGAGGCGACGGCATCGGCGGGGTCGACCACGATGCTGCGACCGCCGTCGGGATCACCGGCCGGTACGTCGTCGCCGGGGTCGCTGGGATCGTTGTTCTCGTAGGGGTACTCGGCCGGAATCTCGAAGACCTCGTACTGCGGTCCGCCGCCGACATCGTTGCCGTCGGAGCGTCCCTGGATCGGCGGAGTGTTGATGGCCCGGTTACCGAAGAGGTCGCCCTTGCCCCACTCGTCGTGGATCACCAGGTCCCGCTGCTCGAGCAGGTCGCCTTCGTGGGCGTCGATATACATCTGCCAGATGTTGGACTTGGCGACGATGTCGAGCTCGACCTTCCAGGCCAGGCGAACCTCGTCGACCGCCAGGGGCACCCAGATCAGGTGGGCCGGCACGTCGCTGTCGGATACACCGCCGTCGCTCAAGAGGGTTCTCTGGGTGGCGCCGTTGTCGGCGTTCAGAACCACGAAGGAGGCGGAGCCGAGTCCCAGGTCGTCGGACGCGGCCAGGGCGGCGTCGACGGCGCCGAGGCTCGGGGTGGCACCGTTGACCGAGGAGGGCAGGTCGGGCAGGAAGCGGTTGCCCAGGCTCAACACCCGGCCATCGGCGGCGATGTTGATGTTGAGGACCGCGCCTTCCACGGGAATGCCGCGCATCGTCTGCTGGAAGTAGATGTGGGTGAGGCCGCGGCTGGTGTAAGCGCTGCTCACTTCCATTTCGGAGAGATCGCGCTCCGAGAGCCCGAGGTCGTCTCGGTGGCTCCAGAGGAAATCGGTGGCGATGGTGCTGGGCTCACCCGCCTGCGGACCGGAAAGGGGGACGATCTGTCCCGGCTGACGGAGGGTTTCCCCCGAGTGCACATAGACCTGACCGGCAAATGCGGGCAGAGCCAGGCACGACGCCGCGAGGGCGCCGCCGATACAGAGACGAAGGGCGTGTGGCTTCATCTTGGATCTCTCCTTCGAAAGATACTCCGGACCCTTGGCGGGTGAGCCGGAGTCGGCGTGGTTCGACGATGACCTCGACCAGAGAAGGTCTCTGCTCGGCTTCCTCTCGGTATTTGCAGGCCGATCCTCGAACCCGCGCGGTCGTTGGTGGCACGGAACCGCGCAGGGCCTCCAAGAAGGTCTGCCGAACCAAGAGCTCCAGGGATTTCAGTTGGTTAAATGGTACTGTCTAGACAGGTTGGAAGCAAGCGCTCCCGGAGTCGGAGAGACCACGAGATGTTGGCAGATCGATACCGCCGTCTCGACCGTCTGATCCGGATCTATCGATGATGAAAGGCGTTTCCGCCTCCTCTGGAGAGCTTGAAAAGCCTTCTTCGCCGAAGGGGAGCCCGAGTCGAAGGCCTCAATGCTGGATTCTAAGGGAGGCCGGTATGTTCCCTTCGATCTGCCGGAGGTAGGCACTCGGGTAGAGATCCCCGGCTTCTCCGGCAGGTGATCGAGAATGGGCGAGCTCTCGAAAGATGGTCCTCTCAAATGGGCAAATGATCATAGGTCGATTTTTCATAGAATTTCGAAGCCGGTACTCTTTTTCTCGACACGTGCGAGAGCTTCGGAGGGGATCGACGAACTTCGGCTTTCCATGATGGGTTGTCCGTGAACGAGAGAGCGAAATCCAGGGTCCTCCGCGTCGGAATCATCAATTCCGTACCTCTCGAAGATCTCGATCCGACGCGTGCTCCCTTCCGGGACTCGGTCTTCGTTGCGCGGCAGATCTTCGACGCTCCGTTCAGTCCGGTCCTCGGCTCCGGAGAGGTGGTGCCCAACCTGGTGGAGGTCGAGTCGGCCGCGGACGGAGAGCTGCTGATGCGGCTGGTTCCCGGTCTTCGTTTCTCAGACGGCACTCCTCTGGAGCTGTCGCATGTGGTCGAGACCCTGGAACGATTCGTGGCGACGCTCCGAATACCGATCGAGCTCTCGGTCGAGGGGGAGACCCTACGAGCGATCTCGCGCACCGCCGACCAGCGGCTCGATCTGCTCTTCGGCACCAGTGAGTGCGGAGTCTTCCTGCGGACGGAGGAAGGGGTGATCGGCTCCGGCCCGTTTCGACTCCACGAACAGAGCACGCCCGACTCGATCCGGCTGACCCGAAACCCGCACGATCCCCGGCCTTGTGCGCTGAGCGAGGTGAGGGTCCGAAGCTTTCCCCTCGATGAAAACGGGAAGGCCACCGCGCTGGTAGAAGCGGTGCGCGCAGGCGAGGTCGACCTCACCTTCGACGTGCCTCGCCAGGAAGTCGCCACGCTCCAGGGAGTGCGGAAGTGGATCGCACCTGCTCTCTCGACCGCGCTCCTCTTTCTGAATCTGCGGCGCCCCGGCCTTGCCGATGTCCGGACACGGCGAGCGATCGCCCACGCCATCGATCGCTACGAGGTGACCCGGATCAGCTTCGAGAATCCTCTGGCCTTCATGGCGAGCTCGATCCTGCCGCGGCCCATGGCCGAGGTGGACGACGGGATCGACCACGATCTCGCCCTGGCGAAAGAGCTCTTGCCGGATGGGGCCGCAGGATCGCCGCTACGGCTGATGCCGATCTGGTGTCCCAGGCCCTACCTGCTGGATCCTCTACAGGCGGCGGAGAGAATCGTGAAGGATCTGGCCAAGATCGGCCTCGAGGCCGAGGTTCATCCGTCGTCCGATAGCGAGGATTTCTACCGGCGGATCGTCGCAGGCACCGAAGATCTGATCCTCTCCGGCTGGATTGCCGACAACCCCGATCCCGCAATCTTTCTCGAAGGCCTGCTTTCCTCCGACAGCGTCACAACCCTGGACCACCTGGCTTCCAATGCCAATCACGGGGCCTATCGCAGCGACGCCATGGACCGGGCGCTGGCCGCCTATCGCCAGACTCGCGGAGACGCGGAGCTCCGGAGCGTCCTGGAGCAGATGGCGTCCGATGCCCCCATGGTGCCCTTGAGCTACGGCGCGCAGACCACGGTCGCCAGCTTTGCCGTGAACGGGCTTTCGCAGAGCCCGGTCGTCCAGGCGTCGGTGCGGCACCTGGAGATCGGCGACTGAGCGTTTCGCGGACGGCGCCTTCTACTCGGCCCGCAGCACCAGCGCCGGATCCACCGAAGCGGCTCGCCGTGCCGGCAACCAGCTGGCGAGGAGCGTGGTCAGAGCCATGACTGCGGCGCTGGTGGCGAAGACCCGCAGGTTGGTCGGCTCGGTCTGGAACAAGAATCGTTCGAGAAGCCCGGCTGCCAGGAGGGTTCCGAGAAGCCCCAATGCGAGGCCCGCGGCGGTGAGGCCCATGCCCTGCCGCGTCAACAGGGTCGAGAGATCCCCTCTCGAGGCACCGAGGGCCGAGCGAATGCCGAGCTCCTTCCAGCGCAACCCCACGAGGTAGGCGAGCAGACCGTAGAGGCCGACCGCCGCGAGCACCAGGGCCACCGAGCCGAAGGTTCCGAGCAATGCCGTGGTGAATCGCGGCCGGGCGAGGGTCGCCTGGTAGGCGGTCTCCAGGGAGCCGACCTCGGCAATCGCGAGGTCGGGGTCGAGCTCGTGCAGACGCTGGCGCAGCTGCCCGGCGAAGACCTCGGTTGCGGCCGAGCCCTTGAGCAGAGTGGTCACCGTGCGGGTCACGCCGATGATCTGGTGGACACCCTGGGCCAGGGGCAGGTAGATCTGGGGCCGGACCCCTTCCAGGGCCCCGAAGTACTGCACGTCGGCCACCACCCCCACGATTTCGAAGGCGGGCTCCTCGGGCCGGGCGGCACGCACGAGCAGGCGTTGGCCGATCGGATTTTCATCGGGGAACACGGTACGGGCGAGCGACTCGCCGAGAATCAAGACCCGCGACGAGTCGCCCCGGTCGGCGTCGGTGAAGCCTCGGCCCCGGACCAGGGGTATGCCGAGGGTGGAGAAGTAATTCTTGGAGACCATCATCACGTCGGTGCCCATGCCTTCGTCGTCTTCGGCTCGGGGGCGGCCCTCGACGTAGAAGTTCTCCATCCGGGCGGCGCCGCCGAAGGGCTGGAAGTTCACCAGGCTCGCCTCCGAGACTCCCGGCAGGGAACCGAGCTCGTCTTCCAGGAGGCGGTAGAAGCTCGAGACCTCGTCGGCCCCGGGATAGGCCATGTTCGGGAGCGACAGGCTCGCGCGGAGCACGTTCTCGGCGTCCATGCCGGTATCGCTCTGCTGTAGCTGGTCGAGGCTTCGCAGCAAGAGGCCGGCACTGGTGACGAGAAAAACCGCCAGGGCGATTTCCGTGACCACCAGGAGGCTGCGAACCCGCTGCTGACGGAGCCCCGAGGCGACGCGCTGGCCGCCCGCCCGCAATGCCGCCGACAGGTTCGTGCCCGAAGCTCGGAGCGCCGGCAAGACGCCGCACAGGGTGCCGACGAGCAGAGAGAGGCCGAGAGCCACGGCAAAGGCCCGCTCGTCGAGGCCGACCTGATCGAGCCGCGGCAGATCTCCCGGCTCGAGGTGTTGCAGAGCACGCAGACAGAGGGCAGCGATACCCAGGCCGAGAACGCCTCCTCCCAGCCCGAGCAGGGTGCTCTCGACCAGCACCGGGCCTACCAGGCGATGGCGTCCGGCACCCAGGGCCGAGCGTAGACCCAGCTCGCGGCGCCGGCTCTCACCCCGGGCCAGCAGCAGGCCGGCCACGTTCACACTGGCGATCAGTAGCACCAGGGCGGTGGCGCCGAGAAGCAGGAACAAGGGGCTTCGTGTTTCCCCCAGCAACTGGTCGGCGAGCCCGACTCCGTGTAGTGGATGTGCGTGATCGTGTTGCTCCTCCCACCGGCTCACCACTCGCTGCATCTCGGGGCTCACCTGGCCGAGCGAGGCTTCGGGCGCCAGCCGGCCGAGAACCTGCAGGTGGTGGTGGTACCGCGAGGTGATGGCGGATTCGTCGAGCTGGAGGGGAGCCCAGGCCTGGACCTCGGAGCTCGGGTAGCCGAACGAGGCCGGCAAGACACCGAGAACGATGTGGCTGACGCCGTCGAAAACCAGCGTGCGGCCGATGATCGACGGATCGCCCCCGAAACGGCGTTGCCAGAGCCCGTGGCCGATCACCACCCCTCGGTCTCTTCCGGGCTGGTCGTCCTCGGCGTCGAAGACCCTGCCCCTCGCGGCCTCGACTCGCAGAACCTTCCAGAAGGAAGCCGTCGCCGCCACGGCCTGGATCCGTTCCGGATCTCCGTCTCCCGTGATCGTCACCGGCTGCTGGGTGAATGCGGCCAGGTGCTCGAAGAGCTGGCTCTCGTCGCGGTAGTCGACATACTCCGCCGGAGATACCGGAAACTCGTAGGCATTCATCTCCGGAAACTGCGACCAGACCTGCACCAGGCGATCCGGCTCCGAATACGGCAACGGACGCAGCAACACTCCATCGACCACGCTCCACATGGCCACGGTGGCTCCGAGCCCCAGGCCGAGAGTGATCAGCACGGTGGCGGTAAAGACCGGGTTCTTCTCGAGGCCCCGGAGGGCCAGGCGTACGTCCAGCAGCATCGAGCTCATCGCGGGCTCCCTTCCGATGTTTTCCACCAGAGGTACGAAGAACTGGAGATTTCGTTGCGGCTCAGTCGAGACCGAATGAACCTTTTCGACTCTTCCTCGACAGGTAGTGTGAAAGGAACGGAGCCCTCGAAAGCCATGGACCCTGCAACAAGAAAAGATCTCGAGCTACAGCTCTTGGCGGTGCGATGTCAGGTCGGAGAAGCCGAGGCCTTCGATGAGCTCGTCCAGAGATTCCACCTGCCGTTATGGAGGTACATCCGCCGCCTCTCGGCGGATTCCGGCACCGCCGATGATCTGGTGCAAGAGGTCTGGTTGAAGGTGATCCGCGGCTTTCCGGACCTCCGCGATCCCACTCGCCTGTCGCCATGGCTGTTTCGGATCGCTCGCTTCACCGCCATCGATCGCCTACGGCGCGATCCCGAAGCCTCGGAGAGCCGACTGGCCTCCGAGGCCGAGGCTTCCTGCGATCCGGAGCCGTTGGAGAAAGAGGAACGAGAGGCCGTGTTGTACGAGGGACTCGCCGACCTTCCGCGGGTAGAGCGCGAGGTTCTGACGCTCTTCTATCTCGAAGAGCTCTCTCTGCGAGAGGTAGCGGAAGTTCTCGAGATTCCCGCAGGTACCGTCAAATCTCGCCTGTTTCGCGCCCGCCGACAGTTGAAGACGCGCCTCGAAGAGAAAGGAATCGAATCATGAAATCTGGTGCCAGCGCAAAGGCCCCCCTCGGCCAACCCGTTTTCGACCTCGAGCGTGCTCGTCGCCTCGTAGCCGATCAGCTCGATCCACGCTCGCGAGTCCTCTACACACTCTTGTTCTGTGTCAGCGTTCTCTTCACCGTGGCGATCGGTTCGCTTCTGGTCACGGAGCACGGGCTACCCCTCCGCACGCGGCTGGCGTTTCTGGCGCTCGTAGGTATCGGTTCGGCCTGGACTGCCTTCGCTGCCTGGGTCCTCAGCCGGCGGCGTCCGCTCCTAGCCCGGCATCGCATCGTTTCAGGTCGACTGGCCCTGGGGGGCACCGCCATGTTCACCCTTGCTGCGATTGGGATGGCAGTCGCCAACCCTGCGCTGCAAGATGGCGCCTGGACGGCTGCTGGCCTCGGAAGCTGCCTGATGTTGATCGCGCGGCTCTACCTTCGCCAGGCCCATCGTCGACATCAGGAGCTGCTGGAGCTGCGATCGAGGCTGGAAGCACAGCTCGGCTGACTCGGTGAGACGGGAAATGTCTGCAGGGTGGCCGAGCTCGCCGGCTACATCGATTGAGAAGGGATGGCGGATTGCATCGAGGATCCACCAGGTGTTGGCGAGAGTCATATTCTGTTTCCTGGCGTCCAGCCCGCTTCCTCCAGGCACCGGTGCAGCTTGTGTAGAGAGTCGGCCTCTGAGTCGGCAAGCCACTCGTCATCGGCGTAGATCGAGATGAAGCTGGAAAAGAGGCGCGCATGCAGGCTCCGAAGTGGCCAGCATAGAAACCCACATTGTGATCTCTGCAGGAATCTTCGAGGGTGCCGTAGCCCAGGCAATGGGATTGTGGCAGGGGCGAGTCTATTCTCTCTTGCTCTCTGGGGGATCTGGGAGAGCGGACTCATCGGCGTCTTCGTGGAACCAGTGGGATGGAGGTTCGAGGCCCTCGGGAAGTATCGTGTATTCGTCGCCTCTGGCGGTGTTGTTGATCTGTTCTTGTGTCAGGTCTCTTGCGCCGCTGAGGTCTGCACCGCTGAGGTCTGCACCGCTGAGGTTCGCGTCGTAGAGGAACGCGTTGTCGAGGTTCGCGCCTCTGAGATCTGCGCCTCCGAGGTTCGTTTCGACGAGGATCGAGTCGAAGAGGTAGGCGTCGAACAGGATCGCACCGCTGAGGTTCGCGCCGCCGAGCTGTGTGCCGCTTAGGTCCGCGTGGAAGAAGTCCATTTCGACGAGGATCGAGTCGCTGAGGTCCGGGAGATGCACACCCCGAGTTCTTTCTATTCTCAAGAACGCCAGCACAGCTTCCTTCCGAGCTCGAGGGTTTGCTCTGGGCACGCAACCTTCGAGAGGCGGTTCGGGGCATTCCTCTGCATAGATGATGTCTATGAGCTGGGTTCGGCGGACGATCTCGGTATCGGAAGCCTGGCGTTCGATCTGACCTTGGAGCAACTCATTGCTGCTTCTCAGAAGCGTGTTGCTCTGCCACTGCAGAATCGGGGGCACCGTAGCCACTACCAGGCCCAGGAGAGCGAAACCAATCGCCCAGGCGCGAACCCGTAGCAACCGCCGAAGGACGGCCGCCACGACTCTCGCGCCTTCGTCAGCGGGAAACTTCAGCCGCCGGTTCTGGAGGTTTCGATCCACTGCCTCGAACAGCTCGCGAGACGCCGGCAAGATCTCCTTGCCTACGGCGAGCTCGGCAGCGGCTCGGCCTGCCTTCTTCCCAGCCTTCCGGAACTGCGCCTCGCGCTCCTCGTAGCCGCGGAGCTTTTCCTCGAGGTCTTCGATTTTCCCCAGGAGCTCGGAGATGTCTGGCTCATGGGCAGGTGCGGATCCCTTGGTTTCTTCCACCCTATTGTTCCCTCCCACTCGTAGATCAACGAGAGGGAGAGGGTATCAGCGGGCCGAGAATTCTCGGCCTCACTCTCCACGCTTCGCCGGGCGGCCTGCAACTACCTCAGATTCATCGGTTCCCCGGTTCGCATGAACAGTACGGTCGTCACACGAGGGCTCAATCCCTCGTATAGGGTCCACTGCCGATTTCCACAGGTCGAGCTCTCCCTCCAGCGCCTCGGCGAGACTCCAGACGAAGACCAGCGACATTCTTCGGCCCAGCACTCATCGCCCAGCCCTCCCAGCCAACGACAGCCCGCGGGGGCCCTGACTGCATAGGGGTACATCTGAAAACTGGCACCAAATTGGCAGCAAGAACAGTCTTTCGCCAATCCCAGACGCAGATAGACCTGAGAGTGGAGGCCCTCTCAGGTCTTCAAGAGATGAATTGTAAGCTACTGAAAAATATGAACTTGTTGCGTCTACCTCGCTGTCGAATCCACCACGAATCGCGCAAGATCGTCCTTGAACTTCACCAGAGATGGAGGATGCAGGTACATCATGTGGCCGGCCTCGTAGTACTCCACGGTGATGTTCTCCCGCAGCTCGGGCTGCAGCTCCATGTGCTCGAGGAAGTATTCGGTCGCGACCTGGGGCGTGGCGAGATCGTAGTACCCCTGCTGCACCAGGAGCTTCATGTGGGGGCTCTGGCCCATGGCCTGGCCGAGGTCGACGCTGGTGTCGGGGAAGGGGAGCTTCATGGCCCCGAACATGGCTCCGGAGGGCGGCGCGTGGCTCCAGTCCCAATGCATCCAGACCGGCGCCATCACCTTGTAGTCGAGATCGCGACCGAACTCGAGCTCGCCGTGGTAGTAGGCCAGGAACGACGCCGTGTAGGCGGGGCTGACCGCGGCGGTGAAGGGGTCGTAGCTCATGTTCTCGCCGAGCAGGTTGAAGCTCGGCCCGGCGAAGCGAGAGTCGATCCGCCCTGCCGTCTGTTTCCGGTCGCGCAGCAACTCCTTCACGAATTGGGTGTGGGTCACCCGCAGGTCGGCCCGATCCCAGTAGGTCTCGCTCGTGCCGGTGTAGTGGGCCAGCTTGCGCAGCACCGCCGTGCGCTGGGCCTCGCCGAGGCTGCTGCCCTTGAGCAGAGCGGGAGCGTACTCGTCGTAGGCGAAGGTCTTGACCTCGTCGAGAAACGCCACGAGATCCTCGGGTTTCTCCTCCAGGGCGTCGTGGTACCAGGCGGTGGCGGCCAGGGTCGGCAGAAACAGGATGTAGGGTAGGTCGATCCCGAGGCCGTCGAAGCCGTCGGCGAAGGACATGAAGGGGGAGACCAGAATGACCCCGTTGAGCGCCATGCCGTGTTGCGAGAGCAGCACCCAGGCCACGCCGCCCGAACGCAGGCCGCCGTAGCTCTCGCCGAGGATGAACTTCGGCGATTCCCAGCGCCCGTTCTCCGCCACCCAGGTCTTGATGAAGCGCGACACCGAGTCGATGTCCTGGTCGACCCCCCAGAAGTCCGCCCCGGTCGCCTCGCCCACCGGCCGGCTGAAACCGGTGCCCACCGGGTCGATCATCACCAGGTCGCTGACGTCGAGAATGCTGTGCTCGTTGTCGACCACCTCGTAGGGTGGCGGCAGGGTGAAGTCGGCATCGGCCACCACCACCCGTCGCGGCCCCAACACCCCCATGTGCAGCCAGATCGAGGCCGACCCCGGCCCGCCGTTGTAGGCGAACATCACCGGGCGCTTCGACTTGTCCTCGAAGCCCTCGCGAACATAGGCCGTATACCCGAACTTCGCCGCCGGCTTCTCCTCGGCATTGTTCACGATCAGCCAGCCCGCCGTGGCCTCGTAGGCCACCCTCTCTCCACCGATCATCACCTCGTGCCGCGTCACCGAGCTCTTCGCCTCGGGCGCCGCATCCATCTTCGGCGCCATTTCCTCCTCGGCACTCAGGGTCGCCGTCCACAGCAGCAACAGCGATCTCCCGATCCATCCAGATCTGCTCATGGCTTCCTTCTCCTCCGGTTCGTCTTCGAGCTAGTGTGCCATAGCTTACGGTGGGGGGCGGGGTGGGGTTGCTGAAGGGCTTCTGCCGGATCGATTCGGTCGGAGGTGGCGGAGGTTCTTGTCTTGCTGGAATAACTTCTGTATCGTACTTATGGCCAGAATCATGGCCATTTCAATCCGTTTCCGGGTGAAGCGGAGAGGAGAGTGCGTTGAGCAGTTTTTCGGTCGCAGATGCCAAAGACAATCTCTCGCGTTTGATCCGCGAAGCAGAATCGGGGCAGGAGATTCGTTTGACCCGTCATGGCCGGCCTGTCGCCGTGTTGATGAGTCAAATGCGTTATGACGAGCTTCTGGGAGATGGAAAGACGTTTCGAGAGCGTTACTTGGACTTTCGTGAACGGCATCCCCTCGAAGAGCCCGATGTCGATCCGGCAGAAGTGTTCGCAGACGTTCGCTCGAAATCGACGGGTCGGAAGTTCCGCTGGTGAAACCGCGATTCCTGCTCGATACGAATGTCGTATCAGAACCGATTCGGAAGCAGCCGGACGCGGCAGTGGTTCGACGGATCGAGCAACATGAGCGACGAATCGCACTGGCTGCTCCGGTCTGGCATGAGCTCGTGTTCGGGGCCGAGGTACTGGAGCCCTCGAACAAGCGAGCCAGAATCGAGAGCTACCTTTTCGATGTAGTGGCAGCTTCGTTCCCCGTTCTCCCCTACAACCAACACGCGGCACATCTGCATGCTGCAGAGCGTGCACGGCTTCGTCGTATCGGACGCGAGCCACCCTTCGTCGATGGCCAGATCGCGGCCATCGCACGGGCCAACGACCTGACTCTGATCACGAGGAACATCCAGGATTTTCAATGTTTCGCCGAGCTGCGAGTCGAGAGCTGGTTTGCCGAGAGTTGAGGTACGTGTCAGGTCCAACGAGGCCTCTATCGAGACATGAAGGACATCCGCTCTGGTCTGGACAAGAGCTCTGCAGAAGCTCGTAGCTGTAGCGCAAGACCCGTTCGAGCTCCAGAAGAACCGTTTTCGAGACCCATAGAGACTCGGATCGCATGACTTGCAGGGCAGCCTCGAGTTGCTCGGGATCGTCTCGGGTTACTACCCGAACCAAGACATTTGTATCGAGAGCGATCAACGATTCTCTCCAGCACCCCGAGTCATCACCTTTTCCATGTCTTCGAGGCTCTGGCGCGGCCCGTCGTAACCTGTGCAGCCGATCCGATCATCGACCGTTGTCTCGGGCAGATCCGTCGATCGGACGAGGACTCCGTTCCCGAGGTCTTCGACGACCAGACGGCTGCCGGGCTCCCAGCCGTAGCGATCCCGAATCTCCTGGTAAGACGCAGGTAAGGTTTTAGCTATCTTCCAGTCACGGGGAAAAGGCCAGGCAGGTTGTCCACTAAATCCAGCGTAACTTTTCGTCGACATCGGCGTTGGGTTTCATGAAGACAACCGACGCGCGGTTTCCGCGTGGACCTCGCCACCGACTCCCGGAGCCTCTTCCATGTCGACGATTACTCAGCTTCGTCTCGTCTTTCGCCGTCTCCTGCGCACACCCGGTTTTGCGGCGGTCGCCCTGCTGACCCTGGCAGTGGGGGTGGGGGCGAATACCGCGGTGTTCAGCGTGGTGCGCGGGGTGTTGCTGAAGCCGTTGCCCTATCCCGAGGCGGATCGCCTGGTGGGGTTGTGGCACGAGGCGCCGGGGTTGGGTTTCGATGTGGTGAACCAGTCGCCCGCGACGTATTTCACCTATCGCGACGACGGGAAGATCTTCGAAGATGTCGGCATGTGGGACCAGGGACAGGTGTCGATCACGGGGCTCGATCAGCCGGAAGAAGTCCAGGCGATCTGGGTGACCGACGGCACCTTGCCGCTCCTGGGTGCCGGCGCCCGGGTGGGGCGGTTGTTCGCGGCGGAAGACGATCTTCCCGACGCCGCGGAGACGGTTCTGCTCGGCCATGCCTACTGGCAGAAGCGATTCGGTGGAGAGCCGAGTGCCGTGGGCCAGCGGCTACTGGTCGATGGCGTGGAGCACGAGATCATCGGGGTTCTGCCCCAGGGATTTCGCCTGCTCGACCGCGCTCCCTCGATCTACTTGCCCTTCCAGTTCGACCGTGCCGAGGTGCGCATGGGCAACTTCAGCTACCAGGCGCTGGCTCGGTTGGTGCCGGGAGCCACCCTGGCGCAGGCCAACGCGGAGGTCGAGCGCTTGATTCCGGTCGCGGTCGAGCGGTTTCCGGGGGCGATGACCCTGCAGAATCTTCGAGAGGCTCGGTTCGGACCGAAGGTCCGGCCCCTCGAGGTCGATGTGATCGGCGATATCGGCAACACCTTGTGGGTGCTGATGGGCACCGTGGGGATCGTGCTGCTCATCGCCTGCGCCAACGTGGCGAACCTCTTCCTGGTACGTGCCGAGGGGCGGCAGGTGGAGCTGGCGGTGCGCCGGGCCATGGGAGCCGATCGGCGCTCGATCGCTTTCGAGCACCTGTCGGAGACGTTGACCCTCTCCGTTCTCGGAGGAGCCCTCGGCATGGGCCTGGCAGAGATCGGGCTGCGTTTCTTGCGCCAGCTGGGGCCCGAGGGATTGCCTCGCCTGCAGGAGATCGGGATCGATGCCCAGGTGCTGGCGGTTTCCATCGGCTTGATCTTGCTGACGGGTCTGCTCCTGGGTGCGACGCCGATGTTGCGCCGTGGCGCCGGCCTGGTGGCCACGCTGCGAGAAGGGGGCCGCGGAGGCTCGGCCGGCCAGAGCCGATTGCAGGCCCGCAACGCGCTGGTCGTCGGGCAGGTCGCTCTCGCCCTGATGCTGCTGATCGGCTCGGGGCTGTTGCTGCGAACCTTCGGCGCGTTGCGGCAGGTCGACCCGGGCTTCGACGCGCCGGAGGAGGTCTTGACCGTGCGGCTGGCTCTGCCCGAGGCGGAGATCGCCGAGCCCGAGGCCGTGGTGCAGACCTACCAGCGTTTGAGCGATGCGCTCGCCGCCATTCCCGGCGTGGTCTCGGTGGGAGCCAGCTCCTCGATCACCATGGACGGCCGCGACAGCAACGACGCCCTGATGGTGGAGGGTTTTCCGGTCCCCGAGGGACAGATTCCCCCGATCCGGCGCTTCAAGTGGATTTCCGAAGGGTACTTCGAGACCATGGGAAATCCCATCCTCGCCGGCCGTTCGATCACCTGGGCCGATATCCATTCCCGGGCTCCGGTGGCGATGGTCACGGCGGATCTGGCCGCCGAGCACTGGGATAGCCCGGCGGAAGCTCTCGGCAAGAGGATGCGGCAGGGTGGCGAGGACGGGCCGTGGCGGGAGATCGTCGGGGTGGTGGGTCCGGAGCACGACGACGGGGTAGACCAGGAGGCGGTGCCCACCGCCTACTGGCCCCTGGCCATGCGCGACTTCTGGCAAGAGGAAGAGCACGTCCGCCGTTCAATGTCCTTCGCCCTGCGCGGAGAGATGCCGATCGGCTCGGGGCTCAGAGCCGAGGTGCAGAACGCGGTGTGGTCGGTGCATCCGAACGTGCCGCTGGCCAGCCTGCAGACGCTGCAGGAGATACTCGATCGTTCGATGGCCCGGACCTCGTTCACTCTCGTGATGCTCGGGCTCGCTTCCGGCGTGGCGTTGCTGCTCGGCCTGGTGGGAATCTTCGGTGTGACCTCGTACACCGTGAGTCAGCGAACCCGGGAGATCGGGATCCGCATGGCGCTCGGGGCCGATCGCGGCGAGGTGCGCTGGCTGGTGCTGCGCCAGGCGGTGGTCCTCGCGGTGGTCGGGGTCGGCATCGGGTTGCTCGCCGCCGTCGGCCTGACCCGCTCCATGGCCTCCCTGCTCTTCGGGGTCGAGGCCTTCGATCCGTTGACCTATGGTGCGGTGGCGCTCCTGCTGATCGCCTTTGCCCTCTTCGCCAGCGCCATTCCGGCGGGTCGGGCGGCTCGGCTCGAGCCTACCGTCGCCCTGCGGTACGATTGACTCGCGATCACCGAGCAGGAACCCCAAGAATCGGGCAACCCGCCCCGTCTTCTTTCGTAGAATTGAAGACAGTGCTCGAGCACTGGCTGCCCCGGCATGCCTTGCCGGGGCTTCTCTCGAATTGCAATTCTCTCGCGTTCTGCTCAGATTGCTCGTCGTGGTCGAATGCCGTCCACGGCTCGAAGGAAGACTCTCCAAAGGGGCCCTCATGCGTCTCAAATCACTTCTCGCTCTCGGAAGCCTTCTGCTCGCCGCCTCGTCGCCAGCGAGCGCTGGAACCCATCTGCTGCGCTTTCCCGACCTGCACGGAGAGCAGGTCGTTTTTACCCATGCCGGAGATCTCTGGCTCGCCTCGGCCGAAGGTGGGGAAGCCCGCCGGCTGACCAGCCATCCCGGCCTCGAGCTCTTCGCCAAATTTTCGCCCGATGGCCAGCACGTGGCCTTCACCGGCCAGTACGACGGCGACGAGCAGGTCTACGTCGTGCCGGTGACCGGCGGCTCTCCTCGGCAGCTCACGTTCTACCCGGCGCTCGGGCCCCTGCCGCCCCGCTGGGGATACGACAACCAGGTCTACGGCTGGTCGCCCGGTGGCGACTCGGTGCTCTTCCGGTCCGCCCGCGACGGCTTCGACCTCACCGATACGCGGCTCTACGAGGTGGCCGTGGATGGGGGCATGCCGGAGCCCTTGCCGATGCCGGTGTCGGGCGCGGGAGACTACTCCCCCGACGGTCGCCAGGTGGTCTACTCGCCTCTGTTCCGGGATTTTCGCCACTGGAAGCGGTACGAGGGAGGCTGGGCCCAGGATCTCTGGACCTTCGACCTCGAGGCTCGAACCGCGAGCCAGCTCACCGAGCACGTTCGCAGCGAGCGGGATCCGATGTGGATCGGCGACCGCATCGTTTTTGCGTCCGACCGCTCCGACACGCTGAACCTGTGGAGCGTGGCGCCGGACGGCTCCGACCTTCGCCAGCTCACCCGCAGCACGGATTGGGACGTGCGCTGGCCGAGCGCCGATCCGAGCAACGGTCGCATCGTCTACGAGCTCGGAGGAGAGCTCCAGATCTACGACCTGGCCGCGGGTACCGATGTGCGACTCGACATCCACGTGCCGGACGACGGCGTGCCGTCGCGACCCCGGCGGATCTCCGTCGCCGAACAGATCCGCGACGCCCAGCTCTCACCAGAAGGGAAGAGAGCCCTGTTCTCGGCGCGGGGCGAGATCTTCACCGCACCGATCGAGCACGGCCCGACCCGCAACCTCACCCGCTCCTCGGGGGCGCACGACCGGATGCCCGCCTGGTCTCCCGACGGCAGCCGGATCGCGTTCGTCTCCGATCGCGACGGCGAGGAGGAGATCTGGCTCGTTGCCCAGGACGGCTCCGGCCCTCCCCGGCAGCTGACCGACGGCAACACCGGCCGGATCTACGACCTCGGCTGGTCTCCCGACGGCGAGCACATCGCCTTCCGCGACGCTGCCTCCCGCCTGCGGCTGGCCGCGGTGACCGAGGAAGGTCTGGGCGAGATCATCGACGTGGCCGACGATCCTTCGCCCTTCGGCCTCAGCTACTCCTGGGCCCCCGACTCCGGGTCCCTGGCGTTCAGCCTCGCCGAGCCCAACGGCCAGCGTTCGCTCTACCTGTGGACGGTGGGCTCGGCGGAGCCGCGGCGGATCACCGGAGAGCTCTGGAACGAGTACGCGCCGGAGTTCAGCCCCGACGGGCAGTACCTCTATTTCCTGAGCGACCGCGAGTTCGCGCCGCAGATCGGCTCGTTCGAGTTCAACTACGTGGTCGATCGCGAGACCGGAATCTACGCCCTGGCCCTGCAGAAGGATGCTCCTCATCCCTTTCCGCCCCGGAGCGACGAGATCGCCGTCGACGAAGCCGAGAAGGAAGAGAGCGACGAAGCGTCCGAAGAAGATGGTGAGAAGGAAGAGGAGAAAGAGAAGAAGGTCAAGGTCACCATCGACTTCGAGGGTCTCGAGGAGCGGGTAGCCCGGGTGCCGTTGCCGGCCGACAACTACCTGGCGGTGGTGCCTCTGGAGAAACATCTCCTGGTCGCCAAGACCGGGGCGCCGTATTACGGCCGCGCGAGCGACCAGCCCACGGATGCTCTGCTCCTCGATCTCGAGAAACGGTCGGCCGAGCCCCTGGTGAGCGATGTCTCGACCCTGGCCCTCTCCTTCGATCGCAAGAAGGCCCTGGTCGGCAATGGCGGCGGCTTCCAGCTCTACGAAATCGGCGGCGGGTCGCCGAAGGCGGTATCGACGGCCGGCCTCGAGGTCGACTGGATTCCGCGTGAGGAGTGGGCGCAGATCTTCGACGAGGCCTGGCGCCGCTTTCGTGATTTCTTCTACGCCGAGAACATGCACGGCTACGATTGGGCGGCGCTGCGCGAGCAGTACCGGCCGTTGCTGGCCCACGTCGGACATCGGTCCGATCTCAACGATGTGATCGCGGAGATGATCGCCGAGCTCAACACCTCGCACACCTATGTCGCGGGAGGTGATCTCGGGCTTCCCGACCGGCCGCGCTCGGCCCTGCTCGGAGCCCGCTTCGAGGCCGATGGCGAACGTTTCCGGATCTCCGAGATCTTTCCCGGCCACAACGCCGAGGAGGGATACCGCTCCCCCCTCACCGAGGTGGGCGTCGGAGTCTCCGTGGGCGACTACGTGCTGGCGATCCAGGGTCAGGAGCTCACGACCGACGACAATCCGTTCCGTCTCCTGCGCCATGCCGGCGGTGGCCCGGTGGAGCTGCGGGTCTCGGCCTCTCGCGACGGCGACTCGGCGCGGACGGTGCTGGTCCACCCGCTGCAGTCGGAAGATTCGCTGCTCTACCTGCGCTGGGTCGAGGGCAACCGGAAGGCCGTGCACGACGCCACCGACGGCAAGGTGGGATACCTGCACCTGCCCGACATGGGCTCCGCTGGGATCCGCGAGTGGATCAAGTGGTACTACGGCCAGGTACGCAAGCAGGGCCTGGTGATCGATGTGCGCTCGAACGGTGGTGGCAACGTGTCACAGATGGTGATCGAGCGGTTGCGGCGTGATCTCTTGATGGTCGACTTCGAGCGCCACAGCGACCTCGCCGACACGTATCCGAACGTGGTGTTCCACGGTCACCTGGTGTGCCTGCTCGACGAAGACACCGCCTCGGACGGCGACCAGTTCGCCTGGGTTTTCCGCGAGGCCGGCCTCGGGCCGCTGATCGGCAAGCGCAGCTGGGGCGGCGTGGTGGGGATCTACGGCCGCGGCAGCCTGATCGACGGCGGCTCGGTGAGCGTGCCGGAAGCCGGCAGCTCCGACAAGAGCGGCCAGTGGGTGATCGAGGGCCTGGGCGTGGAGCCGGATCTCGAGGTCGACAACGATCCCGAATCGATTCTGGCGGGGCGCGATCCGCAGCTGGAGAAAGCGATCGAGGTGCTCCTCGAGGCCATCGCCGAAGACCCGCGGCCCCTGCCGGCGCGGCCGGCGGATCCGGTGAAGACGCCGTAGTCACGAGCCTTCTCGGGGCCACATTTCGTCGTCGAGCCGCCACTCCCGCAGGAGATCCTGCGGGCATGCAAGATCCAGCCGATGACCTCCCCGAGGCGTTCGAAGACGCAACGCTCTTTCCCGGCGGCCGCGCCCAGAGGCTCTGGTTCTTCTGGGTGACCGCAGCTCTACCCTCCATCTGCTTCGCTCTCTCCCTGGGAGGGCTGCAGCTGGTGGAATGGAAAGACCCTTCCCTCGACACCTGGCCCGCGCTCCTGGTCGATCGACCGGGAGCGCTGGGTTTCCTTCCCCTGGCGATTCCGGTGATCGTTTTGTGCTCCGCCATCGCCGTCCGGCCCGGGATCTGGGTGGCGGCGTTCCCGGCGCGACTGGCTCTCGGAATCGGTACCCTTCTGGCTCTGCAATACAGCCTGCTCAACATCGCGGTATTGGCCCTCTCGCACGAGAGCCGTCTCTTGGCGGGGGTGATCCAGGTCGTCGTGTGGTTCTTCCTCGCGCTGGCGGGGGCGGAATTCGCATCGCTCGCGTGGCGTGATCTCAGTGATCGGTTCGGAGCGTCTCGAGTCTGGGCAACCTTCGCCCTGGCCAGCTGGAGCCTGGGAGCAGTCTGGCTCAGGCAAGGAAATCCCGGGGAGAGCTGGGCCGAGGCCGCGATCCACTCGCCGCTGGTCTTCTTCTTCGCCTGGGTCTTCCTCTTCCTGGTCGCGGGGCCGGTGTGGAGCCTTCTCGCCCTGGTGAAGCTGCAAGGTCGCCTGGAATCGCAGTGGCCGCGGACCCGGAAGACGCGGCTTCTGGCTTTCCTGGGCTTCGGTGCCTACCTGGCGTCCTGGCGGCTGGCTCTCTTCCAGGCGACGAGGGCCTACGAAAAGCTTCCCGATCAGCCGCCGGATTGTTTCGTGGCCACCGCGGCTGCCAGAGCTCCTTGCTGGCTGACGGGTGGGGTCGCGGTGCGTTCCACGAGCGGAGGTGCCTTCCATGTCACTCCGCAGCTCCAGCGCCTCAAGCTCTGCGAGCTGGCGTTGTGTGCCGCGTCGCCGAGACTCCATCATCTGTGCCGGGGGATCTACGACCGGGTCGGGCCGAAGCTCGCTCGACAGGTTCGTTCGCCCTGGCGTGCCGCTCTCGCCTGGATCGTGCTCGAGGCGCCCGCCCGGCTGCTGGTGACGCTGGTTCTCGGAGCCGCCGGCCGCGCGGTGGAGCGTCGCTGGCGGGGAATCTACCTCCGGAGTGCCGACGCTCCGGTGCGTGTTCGAGGAGCGCGGCCGGTCGCGATCAGGTCGGTGTCTCGATCTCCGGCAGCTGGAAGAGATCGTCTTCGATCCGGCCACGCCAGGCGTCGTAGCTCGTCTTGGTCTTGGTGAAGGAGGCGAGCAGCTTCTCCTTCTGGGAGGCGTAGTCCGAAGCGTTGGGGTCGAGCGCAGAAATCTGCTGCTGCAGCGTGTCGAGGGTCTTGGCGTACTCCTCCGCCTTCTGGCGACTCTCGAAGTCGTTGTAGAGCTCGAGGGCCGATCCCAGGGCCTCGAGCACCGCACCTCCCGGATCCCCGCTGCCATAGAATTTCTCGAGCATGGAAGCCTGGGCGATGGTCGGGGTGAAATTCTGCAGGGCGTCGCGCTTGCGGCCGTCGAGGCTGACGATGATGTAGGGAGCATCGCCGCTGTATGCCTTGCCGCTCGAAGCGTCCACCAGCTTCAGCGAGCCGCTGTCGAATCGCACCTCGTACCCCGAGAGCTCGGCCTGGTTGCGATCGTCGTAGAGCACCGCGTTCTGTGCCAGGGAGACGGGGACATCCGGAGTGTCGAAACGCAGGCTCAGATCGGCCGACAGGAAAGGGCCGCGGTCGACCAGGGCATTGCCGAGCTTGGCGGCGATCTTGATCAGGTACGAGCCGGCGAGCAGGTAGCTGGACTGGGGCGCGAAGATCGGAAGGCCGGCGGCCTGGGAGAAGAGGCTCGCCACCTGATGAAAGATCTCCTGGTCGAAGCGGTCGGTGACCATCTGGAACGAGCACAGGGTGGTGTCGTTTACCACCGACGGTGTGTAGTAGACGATCGGAGAGCCCTGGTCGAAGGCCGAGGGCTGCAGGTACTGATTGTCGCCGATCTTGGGTACCAGCTGATTGATGGCCTTCGGCTGGGCGGCGAAGGTCTCCACCGCCTTCACTCCGGAGACCACCAGCAGGTCGGAACTCTTGGAGAAGAGCCCCTTGGTGGGGGCGTCACCGGTGTACACTGTAAGGATCTCGATCGACATGGGTCTGCCGATCCCGATCGGGGTGAATCCCGGGGTCTGAGGTGTGGATCTGGCCACCGCCGAACGGGTGACCTCTCCGGTGGAGAAGGCGACCCTGGCCTTGGGATCGGCCCCGGTCTGGAGGGATCTCAGGGTGCCGAGGGCCGACTTTTCCTCGAGCTCGTCGGAGCTGACCTGCTTGTTACCGATGACGAACGAAGATCCCATGCTCTACTCCCTTCCATCCACGCGGCTCGCACGAAGCGGCCCGGTGAGATATTTCTTCTCTGAGAAGCAGCTGGCCCGGAACGACTGCCGATGCTGGAGATTCTCTCGAACGGTAACACAGAACGCGGGCCGACCTGCCGCGCCGCGTCGCCTCTCTCGGGGATCAGCGCCGGGAGCTGAACCGGGACAGGGTATAGATGGGGCACCAGCCGGCGAGGCCGGTGATCAACGGGTAGAGGGCGAAGATCCGGAGTGCAGCTGCCACGGAGCCGGGCCCTCCGAGCCATCCTACGGCGAGCATGAAGAAACCGAGAGCGAGGCGAAATATCCTCTCTCGGCTACTCATGTTCTTCAGGATCATCTTTTCCTGCGCCTTACTTGGTGAGGATTCGAGTATCCGCCGAAGTTGCCGCGGCGAGCCACGACCGTAGGAGTAGGTCGTCTGTTGGCGGGGCGGGGATTCTTCCCGCCCGATCGGGTGGTCCCTTCGAGTCGTTTCTGGGAAGAGGATTCTGTGAGCTGCTAAGCTCTACGACAGAACCCATACCTTTTTCGGCTGCCCTCTCTGCCCGGTGAGGTCGGCGGTTCTCCATACCCATGAGCTTTCGACGTCTCAAATGGCTCGCCATCCTGGCTCCGATCGGTTTCGTCGGAGTCCTGGAGTACGCGAGGTACGCTCTATCCTCGATTTCCGATTCCTGGCAGGGACATCTGCTGCTGAACGGAGTCGTGTTGTTGGGAGCTGTTTTCTTCTATGGAGCGGTGTTCTCGGTAGTCGACTCGTTCCAGCGCAAGCTCCAGCAGCGCAACGAAGAGCTGGCAGCCATGCATAGCGCCGGGCTGGATATCGTCTCCGAGCTCTCCCTCGACGCGGTGTTGCAGAAGGTGATCGACCGGGCTCGGGATCTCTTGGGCACGCGATACGGGGCCCTGGCGGTCTACAACGAGGACGACACCATGCAGCAGTTCATCACCTCCGGAATCGACGCCGAGGTCGCCCACCGGATCGGCTCGCCGCCAGAGGGAAAAGGGCTACTCGGCATCGTCCTGAGAGAGGGGCAGCACATTCGTCTCTCCGACCTCGAGAAAGATCCTCGAGGTTGCGGGTTTCCGCCCAACCACCCCGAGATGCACTCTCTGCTGGCGGTGCCGGTGATCTGTCGGGGTCCTTGCCGCGGCAACATCTACCTCTCCGAAAAGCTCGACGGCAGTCCTTTCGATGTCGACGACGAGGAGACTCTGATCCGTTTCGCCACCCAGGCGGCCATCGCCGTGGACAACGCCCATCTCTACGCCCAGGTCGAAGGCCTTGCGGTGATGGAGGAGCGCCTGCGGCTGGCGCGGGAGATGCACGACGGGCAAGCCCAGGTGCTCGCCTTCGTCAACACCAAGGCCCAGGCGGTGCGAGAGCTCCAGCGTGCGGGGCGCATGGGCGAGGCGGCCCAGCACCTCGAGCAGCTGGCGGCGGCGGCGCGGGAGGTCTACGCTGACGTACGAGAAGGAATACGCGGTCTGCGCGAGGCGATCGGCTCGGAAGACGGCCTGGCCGACGCCTTGCGGTTGCACGTCGAGAGCTGGCAGGACCAGTCGCGCATCCTGGTGGATTTTCGCGCCGACGTGTTGCCGCGATTCCCCGCCGAGGTGGAGCTCCAGCTTCTGCGGATCGCACAGGAGGCTCTGGCCAACGTCCGCAAACACTCCCAGGCCGAGCGTGTCGAGGTAACTCTCGCGGCAGAAGAAGACGAGATCCGTATCGAGGTGTACGACCATGGTCGCGGTTTCGACCCGGGAGCCCTGGAGCAGGGTGGGAAACCCCGTTTCGGGCTCGCGATCATGCGAGAGCGGGCCGAGGCCATCGGCGCTCGTCTCGAGGTGATTTCGAGGATCGGTGAGGGAACTCGGATCGTTCTGAAGCTCCCACGGCCCGACCCCGCTGTAATGGTACAGACATCGCTGGAGTCGCCAGCTCTATCAACCTGATCGAGGATCTCCATGAAATTGATCATCGCCGACGACCACGCCCTGTTCCGCGACAGTCTCAAGAGTCTCTTGATCGCCCGTGGCCTGGAGGTGGTCGGTGAGGCGAGCAACGGGGTGGAGGCCGTGAGCCTGGCCCGCCGCCTGCGGCCGGACATCGTGCTCATGGATCTCACCATGGAGGAAATGGACGGCCTCACCGCGACTCGCCTGATCAGCGCCGAGCTCTCCGATGTAAAAGTTGTGGTCGTCACGGCGTCGACCGAGGACCAGGATCTCTTCGAGGCGATCAAGTCCGGGGCCGAGGGATACATCCTCAAAGACCTGGAGGCCGATCGTTTTTTCCCTCTGCTCGAAGGGGTGGCCAGGGGGGAGCCGGCCCTGACCCCGTTGTTGGCCCGCAAGCTCTTGACGGAGTTCGCCAAGCCATCGAAGGACTCCTACAAGGAGAGTCGTGACCCGGACGCTCTCACCGCTCGCGAGCTGGAGGTTCTCGAAACCATGGTCGGCGGTGTGACGACCAATCGTTCGCTGGCGAAGACCCTCGGAGTCAGCGAGAACACCATCAAGTTCCATGTGCGCAACATTCTCGACAAGCTGCATCTGCACAATCGGGCGCAGGTCGTGAGCTACGCCCTGCGCCACGGAATCGTTTCACCAGAGTCTTGATCCGGAGCCCGAAGGAGGCCCCGGGTTGCCACATACCCGAACGGGTAGGGCGCGGCGCTTCGCGGCCACCCCCTTCGGCCGAGCGCGAACCACCTGTCCGGCGGTTGTCTTCGGGCGCACCGAAGCACCAAACTGAAGGTAATGACAACAGATCTCTATTCTGTGAAGGAGCCATCGCCATGAAGGTCGAAAAAATTCTCATGCCGACGGATTTCTCACCTTGCGCCGAGGCCGCCCTCGATCATGCGATCTACCTGGCCGAGCAGTTCGAAGCGGAGCTGCATCTTCTGCACGTCGTGGTTCTCCACGGAGATTCCCCCCACGACCTGGGAGCGGCCTTCCCCGATATCGAAGAAGTTCACAAACATCTCGAATCCCTGGCGGCGAGCGAAATGGGGCAGCTACTGGGGCGTCGCAAGGTCGGGATGTTGAACATCTACGAGGTCTGCCGCCGCGGGATCGCCGCGGCGACGACGATCACGGAGTATGCAGACGAGCAGGGGATCGACCTGATCGTGCTCGGCACCCACGGCCGCCGGGGCCTGCGGCGCTTTCTCCTGGGGAGTGTTGCCGAGGAAGTGGTGCGTACCTCCAGCGGCCCGGTCATCACCGTCCAGGGCTCCGAGAGCCCGGCCCGGGTGGAACCCGTACAGCGGATTCTGGTGCCCTATGACTTCTCACCCGAGTCCGAGAAGGCCCTCGAGGTGGCGATCGAGCTGGCCGAGGCCTACGGTACCGAGAAGATCGATCTGCTGCATGTGCTCGCTCCGCCCATCGCCCCCGGGGTCTTCGCCGCAGACGTCCCACTGCCGGCTTCCTACCGGACGGATCTGGTCTCGGCGGTCCAAGAAGCTCTCGATCGCAAGGCGGCCCAGGTCGATGCGTCGGTAGAGACCTACCTTCGCCAGGGCCCGGCCGCCCTGGAGATTGCAGATTTCGCCAAGGAAATGGACACGGACCTGATCGTGCTCGGGAGTCATGGCCTGACGGGGCTCACGCGGTTTTTCCTCGGCAGCGTCTCGGAGCGAGTCGTCCGCTCGGCCGAGTGCCCTGTCCTGGTGCTGCGCGGCCAGGAGGAGCCAGCCTCGGATTGATGCGCTCGAAGACGGACGGCCCCTGCCCCGGGTCGTTCGATACTCGGTGGCCCGGCGGCGATCGCCGGGCCCATTTTTTTTCGGGAGAGGTGGGTGAGCGGCCGGGAGCTCAGGTCACGATTCGGCTGAGCACATCGCCGATCCAGTAGGCCAGGCCGGCAGCAGCTCCGCCCAGGGCGAGGGTCCCGAAGCCTGCTTTCCACCAGGGATCGATCGACCACCGGCTGCGTACACAGCCGATGGCGAAGAAGACGAGGCCGGTCATGCCGATGGCGAGTGCGAAAGGGCGAGCCGCTCCGAAGAAGTAGGGCAGGAGCGGTACCAGACCGCAGAGCTGGAACGCGGCAAAGGTGCCGAGCCCGGCGAGCACCGGCGAGCGAATGTGGCTGGCCAGCCCGTATTCGTCGTGCAGCATGGTCGAGACCCAGCGCTCCCGGTCGGCGGTGATCGTTTCGACGACCTGGTCGAGCGTCTCGCCGGAGAGGCCCTTGCCAGCGAAGATCTGTCGAATCTCTTCCCGCTCTCCTGCCGGTTCCATCTCGATGTGACGCAGCTCCACCTCGCGCAGATGCACGATCTCGTCTTTTTCGGCGCGGGTTCCGGAGTAGTTGCTGGCCGCCATGGAAAAGCCGTCGGCTACCAGGTTGGCGATTCCGAGAATCACGATCAGCCGATGCTCGAGGTCGGCTCCGGCAATGCCGGAGACAATGGCGAAGGTGGTGACCGCACCATCGATACCACCATAGATCCAGTCCCGCAGATAGCTCATCCGCGGCCCGTCCTCGAGCCGCTGGCGAATGGCATCCGGGGTGTGCTCGTGCTCGAGCTGGGTGGGGAGGTGGTCCATCAATCAGGTGTCGGTTTCCGAGGCTGCTCTCCATTCTCGATCAGAGTGGCAGTCGCCTGCAGGAAGTCCCGCTCGGTAGCGATGCCCACCAGGCGATCGTCCGAGGTCACCAACAGGCATCCGCGGCGGCTGGCGAGGAGCGCGGCGAGACCCTTGCGAAGAGAGGTTTCGGGGCCGATACATTCCGGATCTCGCTCCATGATCGCTTCCACCGCCACGGGCTCCTGTCCTTCACTGCCGTTGCGATGTTGCTCCAGCCGTAGCAGTGCGCGGTGAGAGATCAGGCCTACGACACGTCCGTCCGCCGATTCCACGGGCACATGCCGAAAATGCTTCCAGTTCATCAGGCTGGTCGCGAGATCGACCACGTCATGGGGAAGCACCGTGAAGAGATCGGTCGACATGATGTCGCCCACGGTGTGCGGGATCTGGAGAGCCTGATGCTCGAGGCCTTCGAGACGAGGCCACCGGTGCACCGGATCGCCCGAAGCCTGCAGATCGATCATTCTCCGGGTGAGCTGCTGGGTCCGAGCCTCGATCGAAGTCTTGGGGTCGACCCGGGAGAAGCCGTCGAGCATCCAGCGAGCCCCGGTGCGGCGCTGGCGAATCCGTTCTTCGATCGTTCCCAGGTAACGGTCGATATCGGCCGAGTCCACCTGCACCGATTCCAACCCCTGGCGTGCGATCGGCAGGAGCTCCTCGAGCAGTAGCTGCTGGGCGTCGATTCGGCGTCTGTCGAGCCAATGGAATCGTGCCCCCAGGCCCTGCCGTGCGGCATTCACGAAGTTTCCCCGGGCGTCGTCGAAGGGCAGGCGGTCGGCGACGGTGGAGCTCACCTCGTCGAGACCCGCCATCAGCCCGTAGAAGAGGGCGGCGTTGGCCACCTCGTCGAGCACCGTGGGTCCCGCCGGCAGCACCCGATTCTCGATTCGCAGGTGGGCCACTCCGTCGGCCACGCCGTAGCAGGCACGATTCCAGCGCCAGACGGTGCCGTTGTGCAGCATCAGAGCCAGGAGCTTCGGAGGCGCGCCCCGCTCCACCATCTCCTCGGGGGAGGTTTCCGGCTCGCGGGTGAGCACCACCGGAAAACGGGCCGCGGCGTCGCGGAAGAGCTCCAGCACCGACTCGCGGACCCAATCGCTGCCAAAGCTGACCCTGGGAATGCGTCCCCGGGCCCGAGCCGCTTCGGACCGAGCATCGACCGACCGTTCGAAGAGAGCCATTCGGGTTTCGTGCCAGAGCCGTTTTCCCAGGAAGAGTGGCGAGTTCACGGAGGCCGCGAGCAGTGGAGCTGTGATCAGCTGCGCCAGGTTGTACTTGCGCGCGAAGTCCTGGGGTGTGACCTGGAGGTGCAGCTGAAAACTGGTGTTGGCCGCCTCGAACATCACGCTGTCTGGGCGGGTCTCGAGCTCGTCGATACCGCGGATATAGATCGGGAACTCACCCTCTCCCAGGGCTCGAAGCCCATCGTTGAGCTGGCGGTACCTGGGATTCGGGGTCATGAAACGGAGGCTCAGGTACTCGTGGCTCAGAGTCGGCAAGATGCCGGTGAGCAGGATCCTCGCGCCTTCCTCGCACGCCGCGGCATCCGCCGTCTGCACGGCATTTTGCAGGTCTTCCTCGAGCTTCCGCAGGCACCCGCCACCGAAGATCTGCGGCGGTAGATTCGCCTCGAGGTTGAACTGGGCGAGCTCGGTAGTGAAGCGTTTGTCGGCGAGAGTGTCGAGCACGTCCATCGCCACCGGAGCCGGATTACCGTGCTCGTCCACCAGCGCCATTTCCTGCTCGGCGCCGATTCGCTGGATTCCGGTCTCGAACATCTCGCGTTCCAGCATCATCTCGAGCGCGCGCAGGTCCGCCAGCATCGCGCGAGTGAATGCGCGAATCTCTCCTTCGTCGTTCGAGCTTCGAACTTCGTGTTGCCCCATGTCCTGGTTCCACAAGGTTGTGCCTGGGCGTGGCCGCCACCACAGCTCCGGGCCGATCCTCGGTCTGGCGGTTGTCCGGGCTAGTGTTGTCTCTTTTGCAAGCCGAGGTCAATACCCGTGAGGGCGGAGGAAGTGCCGGATGCTCCCACTCATGTACGGGGAAGTGCCACCCGTTCGGATAGGTTTTCGAAGAAGAGCTTCGATAAACATGGGGCCCGGGTCTTGGCGACCCGGGCCCCATGGGACTTCCGGAACGATGGAAATCTGACAGTCCTTGCACGCAGTCATCTGGTCGCTGATTGCGAGCGAAGCGGGCATTCGGGAAGTCCCTCTGCCCACTCGACCTCTACGATGAGACGAGTCTCGAAGAGGTTACAAGCTCTTACGAGAAATTCTTCGAATTGGACGTCGCCGAGCCTCATCCGAAACGGACCCGAAACAGAGCCGAGTAGAGCACCGGTACCACCAGCAGGGTCAGGCCGGTGGCGAAGGCCAGGCCGAAAATGATCGAGACCGCCATGGGTTGGAACATGGTGGAGCCTCCCCACCACAGGGGCAACATGCCGAGCACGGTCGTGGCCGTGGTCAGCAGAATTGGGCGCAGGCGCTGCTGGCAGGCCGCCACCACGGCATCGGCCGGCGCCTTGCCGAGCTCTTCGATCTCGATCTGGATCCGGTCGAGCAACACGATGGCGTTGTTGATGATGATCCCGGCCAGAGAAATGATGCCGAGCAAGGTGAAGAAACCCATCGACGAGTTGCCGACGATCAAACCGAAGGTCACACCGATGATGCCCAGCGGAATCGTGGTGAGAATGATGATCGGTTTGCGGATGGAGTTGAACTGGCCCACCAGCAGCAGCACGATCAACATGCCGGCGATGGGCAGCTTGGCGGCGATCGAGGCGTTGGCCTCGTCGGACTCCTCGGATTCGCCCCCTTCCTCGTAGGTGTAGCCCGCCGGCCAGCCGGCGCTGGATTCCGCCAGCCAGGGGGAGAGGCGCTGGTTGACCTCGGTGGCGGTGACGCCCGGACGCAGGGTCACCAGCAGCTCCATGGTGCGCTCCCGGTCGCGGCGTTCGATCACCCCGGGCTCGAAGGTCAGGCGGGTGTCGGCGACCTGTTTGAGAGGGACCGTGTGGGCATACACGCTGAGACCATCGAGCTTGCCGATGTCCTGGCGGTCGTCGGCGGTCGAGCGCAGCACCACCGGAATCAGGTCGTCTCCTTCGCGGTACTGGGTCATGTCGATCCCGGCGAGGCTGGCCTGGAGGGAAATGGCCACGTCTTCGCTGCTCGCTCCCGCCAGCCGAGCCCGTTCCTGGTCGACCTCGACCACCAGCTTCTTGGTCTGGAGGCCCCAGCTGTTCTTCACCGCCGTGATCTCGGGAAGCGACGTCAGGTACGAGGTGACCTCTTCCGCGATCCGGTAGAGGGGTTCGATGTCCGGCCCGGAGAGGCGAATCTGGATCGGGTAACCCACCGGGGGGCCGTTTTCGATCCGTAGCAGCTGGAGCTGGAGATCGGGATGGTTCTCCGCGGCATAGGCGGTGATTCCGGCGATGATCGGCTCGACATCCTCTCCCCGTACGGTCTGACCGACCAGGAAAGAGTTGGCCGCGTTCGGATTCGGAGGGGTGAGGCCGAGCTCGAAGCGCGGGCCCCCATCGCCGATGAAGGTGAGCCAGCTGGCGATCCCGGGCCCCGAGGCCTGCTCGTAGAACGTTTCCTTCACGTAGTCGTCGATATCGGCCATCACCGCCTGGCTGGTCTCGATCGAGGTGCCGAGAGGCATCTCGAACTTGCCGCTGAACACCGGGTCTTCCGAGGGAGGAATGAAAACGGCGGGAACCCAGCGCAGGCTGTAGAGCGAGAAGACGAAGAGCGCGACCACCATCAGGCCGAAGACCAGGCGATAGCGAAGGGAGGCCAGGAGCAGGCGCCGATAGAGCCCGTACCCGCGACCATCGTAGGTCTCTTCGGCCTTCTCCGCCTTTTCTTCGACCCGGAGAGCCCGGGTGGTGAGAAGAGGTATGAAGGTCATGGCGAGAATCCACGAGGTCAGCAGGGTCAGGGTCACCACGTAGAAGATGTCGGCGGTGAACTCACCCACCGCCGATTCGGCCAGGGCGATGGGCAGGAAAGCGGCGGCGGTGGTCAGCGACGAGATCAGCAGGGGAAGCATGAGCTCGCGGCCCGATTCCACCGCCGCCTCCACCGCCGAGGCACCGGTCTCGCGTTTCACCAGCACCGATTCCACCACCACGATCGCGTTGTCCACCAGCAGGCCGAGAGCGATGATCAGAGCGGCGAGGGACACCTGGTTGATGGTGATACCGAAGCTCTGCATCAAGAAGAAGGTGATCACCATGGTGCAGGGGATCAGGGAGGCCACCACCAGGCCGGTGCGGAGGCGAAGCGTGAAGATCATCACCAGGATCACGATCCCGATCGCCTGCAGCAGGCTGATAGTGAAGTTGTCGACATTGGCTCGCACCAGGTCGGCCTGGAACCACACCTTGTGCAGCTCGATTCCCCAGGGGTAGCTGGCTTCGATGAGGGGAATCTCCCGGGTCAGGATCTCGCCGAGCTTCAGGATGTCGCCACCTTCGCGCATGGAGATGGCGATGGCCAGGGTCGGCTCGCCGTTCACCCGCGCCACGCTGTTGGGCGGGTCGACATCGTCTCGGCGGACGTCGACAATGTCGCCGAGATACACCAGGGTGCCCTCGGGAAGAGGAATGATCGTGCGTCGGAGATCGTCGACCGACTCGAAGTTTCCGGTGGGCTCGAGCACGATCCGTTCGCGGCCGCTCAACACATTGCCCCCCGAGGAGAGGATGTTGGCGCTGCGCAGGGCGGCCGAGAGCTGCTGCGGCGAGAGGCCCAGCTCGGCGAGCCGAGAGTTGTTGTACTCCACGAAGATCCGCTCTTCCTGCGCACCGTGGATCGATACCTTGGCGATCTCGGGGATCTTCAGCAGGCGATCCCGGATCTCCTGGGCGATCGTGTCGAGCTCGGCGTAGCTGAAGCCTTCGCCGGTGAGGGTGTACACGCTGCCGAAGACATCGCCGAACTCGTCGTTCACGTCCGGCCCGACGATGCCCTCGGGTAGGTCTTCCACCACGTCGTCGACCTTGCGCCGGAGATCGTCGAAGATCGGGCGCATCACCTTGTAGCTCTCGAGGAAATTGGCGTTGACGATGGAGATTCCCGTGCGGGACTCGCTGGTCACGAAGTCCACCTCGGGCATCTCCTGGATCTTCTTCTCGATCTTGTCGGTGATCAACAGCTCCATCCGCTCGGGGCTGGCTCCCGGCAGCCGGGTGGTGATCACCGCCGTACGCACGATGAAGCCGGGGTCCTTTTCCTTGGGAAGCGCGAGGTACGCCAGGATTCCCGAAGACAGAAGCAGGGTCACCAGAACGAGGGTGATGCGATTCTTGGAGATCGCCAGTCGGGTGATGCTCACGGTTCTCCTCAGCCCTGTTCGGCGGCGTTCGTTCCAGGGGCACTGCTCTTGCCTCCGCTCCCGAGCCGTACCTCCAGCCCGTCGTAGATCGAGGCGACCCCCGCAGTGATGACCCGTTCACCCGGCGCCAGACCGGAGACCACTTCGAGGCCGTCGGCGGTGAGCTCTCCCACCTGCACGGATCGCTTCGCCACCCGCGCCAGGGACTCGCGCCCCTCGGAGTCTCCCAGGGGCTCGGCGATGAAGACGAAGGTGCCGCCGGTGCCCTGGATCACGGCGCTCAGGGGCACGGTCAACACACCCGCGGGCTGGGCGAAATCGAAGCGAGCCTCGGCGGCGAGGCCGGTGCGCAGCTCCGAGTGTCCGCCGTCGACCTCGATCTTCACCGGGAAGGTGGCGCCCCCTCCCGTCGCCACTCCTACCTCGGTGACGGTTCCGGTGAAGGTCTCCTTCGGCAGAGCGGCGAAGTGCAACGAGGTCTGCATGCCCTCGGTGATCTGGCCGATCAGGCTCTCGGGAATGGCCACCTCCACCTCGATCGTATCGCCACAGTTCACCGTGGCGACCGTGGCGCCGGTGCCGACGTTTTCGTTCACCTCGGCGTCGACCGAAGCCACCGAGCAGTCTTCTTTGGCCCGCAGCGCCGTGTAGCTGACCTGGAGCCGGGAGAGCTCGACCATCTTCTCCGCCGCCCGAGTCTGGGCCTCGGCGGACTCGGCATTCGCCCGGGCGGAGTCGAGATCTCCGCGCGAGGCGTTGTTGTCGGCGTAGAGCTCTTTGGTGCGTTCGTAGGTCGCCTGGGCGTTGCGCTCGGCGGCCCGGGCCCGCAGCAGGTCCGCCTCCGCCCGTTCGACCTCCAGCTCGTACTGGAAGGGATCGATCCTGGCCACCAGCTGGCCTTTGCGCAGGCGGTCGCCGGGCCGCACCGGGAGCTCGGTCACCGTGCCCGCGACCTTGAACGAGAGCCGTGACTGCTGGCTGGCCCGGGAGGTGCCGGAGAAGGTGCGCGACCGGGTGGCCTTTGCACTTTCGACCACGGTGGAGCGCACGGCCCGCGGCTCTGGCTGGGCCGGTGGCGGATCACTGGAGCAGCCCGTGGTGGAGAGCAGCAGCGCGCTCCATCCCAGAAGGAGTCCACACGGCCAGACGCCGCGCCCCATCGATTCAATTCTCATTGGTCTGCCCCTTGGAGATGCCGAAGATCGTCTCCGTCAATAGCTCTCGACGTTCTTCCGGGCCGAGGAAGATCTCGAACGAGCCGACCGCCCGGTTCAGATTCAACAGGTCGACGAGAAAGTTGTAGACTGCGTTCGCCGCCGCTTCTTCGCTCTGCAGCGCGGAGCTCTGGGCGTCCAGCAGCTGCAAGATATCGAGCGCCCCTTCCCCGTAGGCATCGACCACCAGCTCGAGGTTCTTGGCGGCCGCTTCCGCACCTTCTGCGGCGAGGACGATGTTGGCGTACGAGGCGTTGGCCAGGTGTGCGTTGGAGCGGATGTTCTGCTCGATCGCCTCGCGCGCCGATTCCAACCGGGTCTCCAGCTGTTCGAGCTCGAGCTCGGTGCGCACCACCCGAGCCCGGCGGGCGCCGCCCTGGAAGAGGGGCAGCGTGGCGCTCAACCCCAGGGACCAGTCGGTCTCCGCTTCGAGAGAAGTCCCCACCGGTCGATCTTCTGCCAAGACCTCCGACAGCTGGCCCTGGAGTGCCACCTCGGGCAGGTAGAAGGATCTCCGGTTGGCGAGGATCTCCCGCTCCTTGGCGGTGATCACATCCCGCAGGGCGAGCAGCTCCGGGGAGAGCTCGAGACCGCGTTCGACCAGGATCTCGGTCAGCAGGCGGAAGCCCTTCGGGTTGTCGATCAGGGCCTGGAGCTCGTCGGAGGAGGTGAAGACCTGGCCGTCGTCGAGGGTCGGCGGGGTGAGGTTGAGGGGGTCGGTCAGCGGCCGGTGCAGAATCCGGTTGAGATTTTCTCGCGCCCGTACCCGCTGGGCGTGAGTGTTGATGGCGTTCTGCCGCGCCGCCGCCAGCTCGCTTTCCCAGCGGTAGACGTCGGCGATGTAGCTGGAGCCGACCCGCACCCGGTCCCGGGCCAGCTCGAGATTGGTCTGGGTCCGCTCGAGGTTGTCGCGCTGCACCCGGTACTGGGTCTCGGCCCGGAGGATCTCGAGAAAGGCGATTACCGCGGACTGCACGGTGTCGAGCCGAAAGGCATCGAGCTCCGCGAGGCGGCTCCGGTGGAGCTGGCGTTGGATGTCGAGATTCGCCCGCACGGTCTCCGAGAAGAGAAGCTGGCTCACCGTTACCGAGCCGGAGAGAGACCTCTCGGCGGCGGCTCCCGTGACCACGCCGATGTTGTCGCTGTCGACCTGCGAGCCGCTGAGGTTTCCCGAGATCTGCGGTAGCAGGTTGGCCCGGGCTTCGCGGATCTGCTCGGCGTTGGCCTCGACTCCGTAGGTGCGATCCAGCAGATCGAGATTCGTCAGCAGGGCTTCGTGGGCCACCTCGGCCAGAGAGAGCGGTGGGGCCTCCTGGCCGAGCTCGGCATCGACCAGCTGGGCCTCCACCAGGGTGCGGTACTTGGGCCAGACATCGATCTGCCGAGCGGTCGACAGATTGATCAGGAAACGACGTTTGGTGTCGAAATCCACCGGCTGCTCCGCGGCGGGCTCGCCGAGCATCACGGCCTGCATCGCCAGGGCATTGCGGCGGGCAAGGCGCTGGATCTCGTCTTCCTGGCCGTTGGTGACCAACATCCCTCGGCGCACGAGCTCGGGCCCCATCAGGCTGAAGCTCGGCAGGCGCCTCCGGATCAGGCCGTCGATCAGGCGGTCCACGGCCTTCTCGCTCAAACGTGCGAGGCCGTCGATCATCACCGCTTCCACGTCTTCGGGCACCAGCGAGAGCAGGTCGCCTTCCGGGTCGGAGTAGGGCACGGCCACCAGCTCGATCCCTTCCTCGCCGGCAACTCTCCGGGTCTCCTCCTGGATCCGATCCACCGCTCCGAAGACGATGGCATCGGCGAGGATCGCCAGCTTGCGAAAGGACACCAGCTCGAGGAAATTCTCCAGGTCGTGGCGGAAATCGATCCTGTCCGAGAGATAGGCCAGATTCTCCTTGCCGCTACCCCTTCCTTCGCGCGGCAAGCCATAGAGTCGGGCATCGGCCACCAGGGGGAGAAAGGTCGGCTTGGGATAGCTTTCGAGAGAGCCGAGAATCTGGTTCGCCACGAGCCCGGTCACCATCACCATGTCGATCTCGGGATCCGCGTAGGCGGATTCGAGCCCCGCCAGCAGGCCGGCTCGGGTCCAGTCGCCCGGGAAGCGAACGAATTGCAGGTTCATCTCGCCGCGGGTCAGGTCGAGCAACTCCCGGCAGAAGATCTCTTCGTGGTCCCAGGCCTGGCGAGAGGGGCCGTCGAAAAGGAGTGCGACTCCCACGGTCTCGGTGCCGGCCCCCGCCCTGTTTCCATTGCCGTCGCAAGAGGCCCGGCCCGAACCGGCTCCGAGCCAGGCCATGCAGGAGAACACAACAAGGGAACGAAGCATCTTCAACACTCTGGCGTCTCCTGATCGGGCTCGTTCGCGGACACGTGGACGGCTCCTGAAGAACAGGTCGAGGAAATGTGGAAAGAAACAGGCGTGGTGCATCGGGAGATCGCCACGATCTTGTCCGCCGGGGGAGAGCCTGTCAAGGAAGGGGCCCGCGCGAAGGATTCTCGAAGAAGGGGCGAGGCGAGGGGGTCACAGCTTGGTGAACTTGCCCGGCGCGTGAGAGGCTCGCGATCATGAGCGATGCAGCGCGGAGCGAAGAGCCCGAATCGTTCGCCAGGCGTGCGGCCTGGCGTGGAGCCCGGGCGGTGAGCCCGCTGTTGCCCGGGGTGCTGCCCTTCGCCATGATCGCCGGCTCGAGCTCGATCGAGGTCGGCTTCTCCGTGCTGCAGTCGCTGGGGCTTTCCCTGTTCCTCTTCGCCGGAGCCTCGCACCTGGTGCTGCTGGAGATGTGGGAGCAGGAGGCGCCGGTCCTGGTGATCCTGGCGACGGTGCTGCTGGTCAACCTCCGCTTCACCATGTACAGCGCCGCCCTGGCTCCCCATCTGCGCGACGTGAGGTGGCAACACAAGCTGCCCATGGCCTACCTGCTCACCGACCAGGCGGCCCTGCTCTCGATTCCGGAATTCGACAAGGAATCGGCGTCGGCGCGCTGGTTCTACGTGGGTGCGGGGGTGGTCATGTGGGCCACCTGGCAGATCGGCTCGGCGGCCGGCATTCTGCTCGGGGTCCGCCTGCCCGAGAGCTGGGCTCTCGATTTCGCAGTGCCGCTCTCGTTCCTCGCCCTCCTGATTCCCGCCGTCCGCACCAAGACCACCGTGGTGGCGGCCACCGTCGCCGGCAGCTCCGTGTTGCTGACCCGTTTTCTGCCGCTCAATACCGGCCTGATCACCGCCACTCTGCTCGGGGTCGCCGCGGGATTGTGGAGCGAGAGGCTCGAATGAGTCGCGAGGCTGCTCTCTTCTGGATCCTTCTCGCCCTCGCTTCGATCGGCACCTTCGCTCTGCGACTGTCGTTCATCGCCCTGCTGCAGAAGGTCGACAATCCGCGGTGGCTCCAGCGGTCGCTGCGGTACATTCCGGCGGCGGTCATGGGTGCCCTGGTCTCGTCGAGCCTGCTGGTACGCAACGGCGAGCTGGCCGTCGGTTGGGACAATCACCGCCTGCTGGCGGCCTGCCTCGCGGCGGTCGTCGGCTACCGCACCCGAAGCCTGCTGTGGACCATCCTCTCCGGTCTCGTCGCCCTCTTCGTCCTCACCCACTGGCTCGGCCCCGCGGTCTGAGGGCCGCGGTCTCGCCGAGCTACCAGGCCGGATTCCAGACCTCGCCGAGCTCGAGCACGAATCCGGGAAGCTCCGGTTCTCCCGAAAGAGCGCTCGGCTCGACGATCGCCCGTTCCGATCGACCGGGCCGGTAGACGAAAGCCCGGCGTTCTCCCGCGTCGAGCAGCCAGCCGAGCCGGGAGCCGTTGGCGAGGTACTCCGCCATCTTTTCTTCCAGAGGCTCCAGGGAATCCGAGGGGGAGCGTAGCTCGATGACGAAATCCGGGCACAATGGCAAGAACCGTTCCTTCTCGGCAGAGGGCAGCTCCCGCAGCCGTGCGAGCTCGACCCAAGCGGCATCCGGTGCTCGCAAGGCTCCATTGGGCAGCAAGAAGCCGCCCGAAGAGTCGAAGGCTCGCCCCTGGCCGTTCTGACGGGCCCAGAGCCAGAGCTGTGCCGTGATCACAGCGTTGCGAGCCGACGTCTTCCCTCCGGCAGGTGACATCAAGAGCAGCTGTCCCGTTGCGTTGCGTTCGATCCGCAGGTCTCGATTCCGCTGGCAGAGCTCGAAGAGCTCTTCCGCACCGAGGTCGATCGCCGGACCAAGGTCCAGTGTCAGCGTCGAAGATTCGGATCCTGCATTCGAGATGGGCATGGCCTGACTCCGTTCGAGCGGTCTGCTTGCAATCTACCACGAGGGTCTTCATCCGTTTCCTCGTGGACGATCTGGGAGAACCTCTCCCCTGGGTCAGCGTATCTCCTATTCGAGAGTCGAGCCGATCCGGCGATCCCGAGATCCCAACGAGGAGCCCGAAATTCGATGTCGCGCGATGCCTCAGAAACTCCGTCGGAGGAACCCGGAGCCGCGGCGACCGGCGAGCACGAGACCCGGACCGTCGCTCCTGTGGGGAGCCCCGCGGTCGATTCGACCCTGTTGTTGCGGGGAGCCGCCGTCGGCCGATACGTGGTTCTCCGGGCGCTCGGGAGCGGGGGCATGGGCAACGTCTACGCGGCGTACGACCCGGAGCTGCGCCGGGAGGTGGCTCTCAAGGTGCTGCGCGGGGGCCTCCGCACCTCGGGAGATGCGAGGCGCCGCCTGCTGCGAGAAGCTCGGGCCATCGCTCGGCTGACCCATCCCAACGTGGTGACGGTGTACGACGCGGGCACCGACCGCGGCGTGTTGTTCATCGCCATGGAGCTGGTGGCCGGTCGCACCGTGAGCCACTGGTTGCGCAAGCCCCGGTCGCGCCCCGACATCCTGCGCGTGTTCTGGGCCGCTGGCAGGGGCCTGGCCGCCGCCCATGCGGCCGGCCTGGTGCACCGAGACTTCAAACCCGGCAACGTGATGCTCGGAGACGACGGCCGAGTGCGGGTGCTCGATTTCGGCCTGGTGAGCGACCGGCCCCGCGACACGACCGAGGGAGACACGGCTCGTTCGCCGAAAGAAACCGGTGTGGTGGGAACCCCTGCCTACATGGCCCCGGAGCAGCGAGATGGCGCTCGCGCGGACGCCAGGGCCGACCAGTTCAGCTTTTGTACGAGCCTGTACGAAGCCCTTCTCGGTGAGCCGCCGACGGTGGCGCCGGTGGCGCGGCAGCCGGAGATCGCCGGGAGCCCGCAGGAGAGTCGAGCTCCTGGTGCGCTGCCGGCGTGGTTGCGCCGCGTGCTGGCCCGTGGTCTGGCGGAGGACCCGGCGTCCCGCTTCGCGAGCATGGACGACCTCCTGGAGGCTCTCGGCCGGGACCCGGTGAAACGTCGGCGCCGCTGGCTCGGCATCGCTGCGGCGGTCGTGGCCGCGGTGGGTGCGGCGGGGCTCGTTCCCCGGGATGGGGCGGAGCCTCTTTGTCGGGGTGCCGAGCAGCAGCTCGTGGGCGTGTGGGACGAGGCGGTGCGCTCCGAAGCTCGACCGCGGCTCTCGGCCCATGGCTCGCCCGAGCTCTGGGAGCGAGCCCGAGGGTTGCTCGATCGGTATGCCGAGGAGTGGTCGGGTCGATATCGTGAAGCCTGCGAGGCGACCCGAGTGCGGAAAGAGCGTTCGGAAACCATGCTCGATCGACAGATGGTCTGCCTCGACAGCCGACTTCGGGACCTGCGAGCCACCACCGAGCTCCTGGCCGGCGCCGACGCCCAGATCGCCGGCCGGGCGCTGGCCGTGATCGATGGTCTCGGCGATCTGCGGGAGTGCTCCAACCTCGAAGCCCTGACCCTGGCGGAGATCCCTCCTCCTCCCGCCGAGCTCGCTTCCGAGGTGGAAGCCACGCGGCAAGTTCTCGCGTCGGTCAGGGCTCGGCAACGGGCGGGGCGGTTCGGCCAGGCTCTGGAGCTGGCACGGGGAGCGCGGGAAGAGGCCGAGCGCCTGGCGTATCCACCGCTGTTGCCGGAGGCTCTGGTGGTGCAGGCCGAGGCCGAGGGGTGGCTCGGCCGGCAGGCGGAGATGAAGGCGGGCCTGCTGCGGGCGCTCGGGCTGGCCACCGAGCTCGGCCACGAGCGGCAGGTGGCGGAGGCGCTGAGCTTTCTGGTGGTCTCCGGCCACGCCCGGGGGGAGTCCGAGGAGGCGGAGATGTGGGGAGAGCTGGCGGGCAGCGCGATCCGTCGGCTGGGTGGAATCGAGGCCCTGGAAGCCCGCCGGCAGTTTTTTCTCGGCCTGGCGGCGCTCGGAGGAGGTCGGCCCGAGCTCGCCGTGGAGCGGCTCGAAGCGGCGCTCGAGATCGACCGCGAGCCGACCTCCCTGAAGCGGTTCAGCGTGCTCACGAACCTGGCCGGGGCGCACGAGCAGCTGGGTCGCCTGGCCCTGGCGGAAACCACTCACCGCCAGGCGGTGCAGCTCTTGGAAGAGGTGCAT
>CAZMEL010000018.1:0-48366 GCA_964565225.1 uncultured Thermoanaerobaculia bacterium
AGCAGGGAACGGTGCTGGGATGGTCGGCGGCGGTGGGCGTGGGGCCGCTCGTGCCTCCGGTGGTGTGTGTCCCGCCGATCTCGGCGGTGGACACCAACGGCGCGACCACCGTGGGTAGCGGAACCCCCGGCAGCTGTACCGAGGCCGCCCTGCTCGTCGCGCTCGCCAGCAACAACGGCGCGATCCGCTTCGATTGCGGACCGGCGCCCCACACGATCGTTCTCACGGCGCCGCTCGAGATCGACTTCGACCTGGTGATCGACGGCGGCGGCACGATCACCCTGAGCGGCGGCGGCACCACCCGGATCGTCGATTTCCGGCCGCCTTTCGAGCAGCCTCGCACTCTCACCGTGCAGAGCCTCACCTTCCGCGACGGCTCGACCGAAGACCTTCCCGGCACCACGACCGACAGCGGCGGCGCAGCGATCTACCGTGGTTCCTTCGGCACGCTCGAGGTCATCGACAGCTACTTCTTCGACAACGTCGGGCCCGTGAGCGGACAGGACGTCGCGGGCGGCGCCATCTACTCCTTCAGCTCCACGAAGACCACGATCGTGGGCAGCGTGTTCCAGGGTAACCGCTGCAGCAGCGGCGGCGCTCTCGGCCATCTCTTCGCCGACCTCGAGCTGGTGAACAGCATTCTCGATGGCAATGCCGCCACCGGTACCGGCGGCAATCCCGGCAACGGTGGCAACGGTGGCGCCGTCTACAGCGACGGCAACGACCAGACGATGTCGGTCTGTGGATCGGTGCTGTCGCGCAACACCGCCAATGCCCGCGGCGGCGGCTTCATGCGGGTTTCGAACAACGGCGTTGGCCCCATGAGCTTCGACCGCAGCACGATCCACGGCAACGAGGGAACTCTGCAGGCCGGCGGCCTCTATCTACAAGGCCTGCAGACGACGATCGTCGACTCCACGATCTCGGCCAACACCTCCGAGAGCCGGGGCGGGATGACCGTGTTCACCAACCCGGGATCCCAGACCCTCGACATGACCAACGTCACCCTGGCCGACAACTTCGCCACCGGCAACCTCGGCGCGGGCATGGCCGTGGCCGACGCCATCACCGGTACCCTCCGCCACTTGACCCTCGTGCGCAACGGCAACTCCGGCGAATTCTCCTTCGCCAGCGCCATCGCCGGTGGGGCCGGCCTGGTGGTCGAGCGCAGCCTGATCGTCGACAATGAAAAGGTTTTCGAGTTCGAGAACACCAGCTGCAACGAAACCCATGCCGGGGGCGACACCGTGCAGTGGCCCGAGGTCAACGAGGGCGGCCAGAGCGAGCTCCCCTGTGCCACCGGCGTGACCTTTCAGGACGTTCCGATCAGCCCCCTCGCCGATCACGGGGGCCCCACCGCCACCGTCGTCCCGAGCGACTCCGACATCCTCGAGAGCCTGAGCGGCTGCTCCGGCACCGACCAGCGCGGTTTCCCCCGCGGATCGACCTGCACTCCCGGTGCGGTCGAGCCGTAGTGCACCTTCCCGTAACACGGTGCACTCAGAGCCGCCCGTAACGACCGTCCTTGTGCAGCTCCTGGCGGATACCCTGCTCCAGATCGCCGGCCCGAACCACCGGCGGATCGCGGCGCACGGCTCGTAGCGCGGCGAAACGCAAGACATTGACGATGCTGCCGCCCGCGAGCTCGTGGGAGCTGGCCAGGGCTTCGAGATCGACATCGGCAGCGAGGGCGAAGTCCTGGCCCTCAAAACCATCGCGCCAGAGCTGCAGGCGCTGGTCGGGCTCGGGCATGGGGAAGTGGATCTTCGCCTGGAAGCGACGCGCAAACGCATCGTCGAGCTGGGTGTGCAGGTTGGTGGCCAGCAGAGCGACGCCGGGATAATCCTCGATCCGTTGCAGCAGGTAGGCCACCTGCTGATTGGCGAAGCGATCGTTCGACGAACGGGTGGCGGTGCGCTGGCCGAAGAGGGACTCCGCCTCGTCGAAGAAGAGGATCCAGCGCTGCCTCTCGGCCTGGTCGAGGAGGCTGGCGAGGTTCTTCTCCGTCTCACCGATGTATTTCGAAACCAGCTTCGCCAGGTCGATGCGGTAGACCGGTCGCCCGGTGCTGCGGCCGAGCAGGCTGGCGGTCAGCGTCTTGCCGGTGCCCGGCGGACCGTAGAAGAGCGCCCGGTAACCTCGCTTCAGACGCCGGCCGAGACGCCAGGTTTCCATCAGCTCCGACTCGTGCTCGATCCAGGCGGCGATGTCGTCGATGGCGATGCGGCTGGGCGGTGGAATCACCAGGTCGTCCCAATGGAGCTGAGTCTCGAGCCGCTGGGCCGGAAACTCGGCGCTGAACGGGGGCTCGTAGGACTCCCCCGTCGTCAGCCGCTCGCGATATTCGGGCGTCAGCACCAGCGGCGCGGCGAGGCGAGGCTCGTCGGGGTCGTGGGCATCGAGGCGCAGCAGGTTGCGGGCAAAGAGAGGATGTACGGAGTTGAGGAGCCCGTGAAAACGCAGGCGCGCCTCGGCAGACGAGCCGGCGAGGAGAAACATCGCGGTCTCACCGGTGGGAAGAAAACCCGCATGGCAGCGACCCGTGTGCCCGCCGAACTCGGAAAAGCGCCGATCGATGGGCCGGTTGCGCAGGAAGAAGGCGTCGAGCACCTGGGGCCGGACGTGAGGAAGATACGCCAGCAGCAGCACCAGACGCTCGGCGGCGTGGAGGTCGAGAGCACGAACCAGCCCGGCGTAGGGCGAGCCAGACTCCGGGAGCTCCGGCGGCGGATGGTGGGTGAGAAGATCCGGCCCTGCTCGACCTCCGTTTCCGGCGTGCTCTTCGAGCCGGCGTCCGAGAATCGTCTCGAACCAGGCGATCTCGTTCTCGATCACCGCACCCGCTGCCGCCGGATCCCAAGCCGTTCGGTTCGGTTCGTCCAACGTCTGGTTCCCATCCATCGGGGCTCCTTTCGAGTCGACCTCTACCCTGCCTACCAGGTCACATAGAGCGGGCGGTCCATGGCATCGTGAAGGATCACCGAGAGGCTCCACGGCAGCTCTGCCATCAACACGTCGACGGTCCTGCGCTCGACCCGCAGGCGGCGCTCCCCCGCCAGTGTCTCCAGGCTCCCCTCGCGCTGCAGGAAGGTCTGCCGCAGGGCCTCCACCGAAGAGCTCGCAAGCGCCGGCCAGTGGGTGATGACCGAGCGCAGCAGGCCGTCGCAGAGCCCCCGATGCTCGTCGTCGGGCTCGAGCCGGGCCGCCACCGGCTCCTCCACCGGCCAGCCGCACAGCACCTTGGGGAGCACCAGATCGGGCTCGGGAGCGTCGAGACGGCCATCGACCAGGTACTGCACCAGATGGACCGCACACGACGCGCTCCCGACGTCGCGGATCCGGCCGTCGTCGAGCACGCCGAGACCCTCGAGCAGACGCGGCAGGAACGGGGCGAAGAGCACCAAACCGGCGTTGTCGAGGTAGAGCGTCTCGGCGTCGTCCGTGGTCACCTCTTCTGGCGACTCGGCCTCGTCGGGTCGTGGCGGGCGTAGACTTCGGCGCTGCCCCTTACCCCTCTGCGTCTTCCCTTCTTCCTCGCCCTCCGCCGCGCCATCACCCGCACAATCTCCCCGGCCCGAACCCGACACCACCCGACGCGGACCCTCCGAGGCGTACCAACCGGGGTCGTCGTCCCTTGGTTCTTCGTCGGCGGCGGATTCGTTCCCGTGACCGGCGGCTCGCGCCACGGCATTTCGCAGGGCGGCTCGCGGTGCCTCGGGCAGGTGGGCAGGGGCTCGGGAGAGGTCGCGGTCGAGGCTGCTCGCCACCGGCGCCGGCAAGGGTGACTCGAAGAGACGCTGCAAAATGCGGGCGAAGGCTTCCTCCCCAAGGGGGCGCCCGGCACCGGCTCGCAGCACCTCGGCCAGCACCGCCTCGCGGATCTCGGCACCCCGCCGACGGTAGGGCGAGGGCACCCGGCCGAGAGACGCCACGAGCTCGGCGAGGACGTCCGCATCCGCCGGAACGAGAATCTCCAGCAATCGCTGGAAGACTTCCGGCGAGCTCTGGCTCGCGACGGCTCGGCGCTCACCGCCACGCAGGCGAAGGGACTCGAGGAACCGGCGGACGCTCCGCGGATCGTGCTCTGCGAGGGCGAGAAGCATCTCGTCGAGCCGAGGCTCCACCTCCCCTTGCTCGGAGGCAGCGGCGGCCGGAATCGTCCGCGAGGCCGAGAGCCGCTCGAGCAGCTGGTGGCGCAGCCGGGCGAGTGCCCCGTGCGCCTTGGCGGTGGTGGCAGTAGGTCGGGAAGGCGCGTCGAGCTCGGCGAGCAGCTCGCGCAGAAGATCGGGAAGCGACGAGCGCAACAACCCGTGCGACCGCGCCCCTTTCTCGGTCGCCGAACCCAGGCTGCGTCCGAAGGTACGCAGAAGGTCGTCGTAGAGCAATCCCTGGGAGCGTGCCAGGCCGCGGATCAGGGAGCGCACGTAACTCTTGCGGTTGAAACGCGAGCCGCGCTCCGTGACCAGGAAGGCGAGGGTGAGAACACCGAGGTCGAGCTCGAGACGACGGGCACCGAGAGGCACGAGAGGCCGGGCCCGATGCAGCCGGCCGACATCGAGGAGGTAGGCGACGAGGAGAGCAGCATGCTCGGGCTCGAGCAAATGCAACAGACAGTGGAATGCCTCGGGGTCGAGCTGAGCGACGAGGCGGCGCAACACCCGCTGCCGATGGCCGTGGCGCCGGATCACCCGCTCCACGTCGTTCGCCCCGTCGCCGATCAGACGCTCGAAGAGCTCGGCGAAACGGAAACCGTGCCGCGACGCCCAGAACGGCACGGTACCGCGCAGCAGGTAGTGCTCGAAGAGCTCGATCCACGCCGCACGGTCGGCCAGCACCTCCGGTGAGCCGTCGAGGACACGGCGCAGCTCCTTGCGCAGCGTCGACTCCAGGCGCTCACCGACGAGCCGCTCCAGCTCCTCGAGCGCCGGGCCGTCGAGGTGGCGAGCCACGAATGTCCCGAGATCGAGATCGAGACGACGCAGGCGCAGGTGGCGACCGGGAGAGTCGAGCTCGTCGAAGATTCTCTCGATCCGCGGCAGCCAGCTGCGGCGGTTCCAGTCGGCGAAACGGGGACGGAGCGCAAGGGCCAGCTCTTCGTCGCCCACCTCGACCTCCCAGGCCTGCCGACGGATGGCGTGGGGCAAACCCCCGGTGTGGATTCCGCCATCCGTCACGTCGGTACCCTCCCATTTCCAATGCCGCCCATTCCGGGCGGGACTCCGGTGCCGGTCATCGAGGGGTCCCTCTCGTGTTCGATCAGCCAGTCCCGCAAGGCGATCGACGTCACTCTCCGCGCCTCGGGATCGTCGGGACAGCGCAAGGCTCGCCGCCACGCCCAGTAGAGGAGCTCGAACTCGCACATTGCGAGGGGCCCGACGAAGACGACCCGCAGCGCCAGGTGTGCCGGGGTGTTGGCGCGGGTCACCTGCCGGGCGAAGTCGCGCCATGCCGCGTCGCGGAGGGTCCGTGGCGGGGCCGAGAAGACCACGCTCAGGCTGAAGCCGTAGTCGAAAGATCCTGGTACACCGTCCGTCTCGGCGAAGCGTAAGAGAACATGCTCCACCAGGTAGAGCTGCTGCATGGCGTGGACCAGCTCACCCATCGCACACTGCCAGGCACAGGCGGCGATCCACGCCCGGGTGTGGTCGGCGCACCGTTCGAGAAGACGCCATTCGCCGCTGCCGACCGGGCAGAGGCAGACGACCGCGTGCTGTGACTCTCCGGCGAACACGCCGAGGCGCAGGTTGTCGAGATCCGCCGCGGCCGAGACGAGGTCGGCATGCAGGCTCTGGCCGGCCAGAGGAGGCTTCACCGCGTCGCCGCGGTCGGGCTCGAGAACGATCTCCGGGCCATCGTCGCCATCGGAGCCGCAGGGCTCGCCCCGGCCGAGGCGCGCCCGCCGAACGGGCTCGAAGGTCGAGTCCACCTCGTCACCGCGACGGCCCAGGGGACGCCCGACGCTGGCCCGCACCTCCGGTTCCACCAGCTCGACGCCGAGCTCGTCGAGCTGCTCGCCCAGGGGCGGCGGGGGCAGCAGGGGAAAGCCGAGCTGCACCCGGAGGCGGATCTGCATCCCGGCGTGATTCTCCGGCCCAAGGCTGCCGAGGACATCGACGGCGCGACCCCGCTCGGCCGTGGCCTCGACGAGTCGGCGCAGGAGCTCGATCTTGGCCAGGATCCGACGCTCGCCGGGTGTGTTGGCCGAAGGAAGCGCGGAGCAGGAGCTGCTCTCCGACTCGCTGCCGCCCCAGATCTCGTCGGCGCCGAGGCGTTCGCCATAGAGGGCCAGGAGCAAGTCGAGGAAACGCTCGCGGCGCTCGACGAAGGGATCTTGCGACGCCACCAGCTCCTGCAAACCTTGGAGGTACCCTGGAAAATTGTCACTCGGCGGCCGCAGGAGCGGCGCCACATCGGGTACGGAACGATCGAGAGGCTGGGAGAAATACGTCTGCTCCAGGCCGGCGTCGACCGAGAAGAGATCCTTCACGTGGGCAAGCTGGGCGAAGAAGTCGATCAGCTGCTGCTCGAACGCCAGGAGATATCCCTTGAGCTGCCGGGCCTGGCCCAGGCGTACGTCGGTCGAGGTCTCGGGCAGCCCCTCCGGACCGATGCCGTAGACCACCGGATACTGGCTCTGGATGGACTCGTAGGCCGCGAAGTCACGCCGATGCCCTCGAGGGATGGCGAAGGCCTCGTCGTATGGCGGCCACAGCGGGTAGGTGCGGCGAGCCGCCGCCCAGCGGCGACGTAGAAGACGCTCGACCCGCCGCACGTCGGGACACAGGGGAACCCCCCGACACAACAGCCGCAGGGTGAAGGCACTCTTCGAGCCGCCAGGAAGAGAGCCGCGCGCAGCCTGGGCAAAGATCAAGAGCTCGGGGATCTCCTTGTCGGGTACGTCGAGGCGCTTCTTGTCGGGAGAGCCGGGCGAGGAGATCCTCACACCTCGCACACCCATCACTCCATCGACGCTCTGGATCACCCGGGCCAACCCGCGGGCAGTGAAACACAGCGCCTTGGGTTGCAGCTCGGCGGCGTCGATGAAGCCGTGCAGGAGGAGCGGGCCATCGAAGATCTCTTCCGGCGACTCGCCGCGGGCCAACAGGTCATCGAGCGGACGGCGACGCAGCTCAGGGGCCAACGTGTCGCCGAGCTGGAAATAGATCTCCGCCAGGATCTCCTCGGCGGCGGCGGCATCGTCCACAACGACCTCGCCGTAGACCTCCACCGGCAACGGCGCCAGGACCACCACCTCGGCGAGGTCTTCACAGAGATTGCGATGGGCGGCGTAGACCTCCCACACCTTCCGCTCCACCGCCTCCACCCGGTCGCGCCCGCAGCGAAAATCGAGACCACGCGCGTAGGCGAGGATACGGTAGAGCCCACCCACACCGTCGGCGGCGACCGACGGCACGGTGTCGAGCCAGACGTTCGCCAAGATCTCGATCCGGTCGACGAGGAGCTTCCGGTAGTCGGCAATCGTCACCGGGTTGGAAATGAAGATTGCCGCCGCCGGATAGAGCGCCTGACGCTCGACGTCGATCTCGCCGTTGGCGCGAGTGAGGAAATCCGCCACCGGCAGCTCGGAGCGGTAGGAGAGCTCGGTGAGGGCGTAGGCGAGCTGCTCGAGCGTCGTGACACCGGGGTCGTGCTCGTTGTAGTCCGTCCAGATCTGGCCCGAGAGGGCCTGCACCAGAGTCGTGCCCTCGCGTTTCAGGTGAAAGAAGTCGAGGCCCGGATTGCCGGAGGGCTCAGGATCGATCGTGGCCGGGAAGTCGTCGGTCATCACACTCTCGTCGCAGGTCAGATCGTTGGATGATATTTGGGGGCGCAGGGGTCGAGCTCGTCCACTTCGCGAAGGTCGTGAGATGGCGCCGAAGTCAGGAAACACCAGGCCGGCGCCGACCCGTTGCCGCCCGACGGTGGATCGGGGCGGACCTCGAGCGTTTCCAGCCAGACGACGTAGGGCCGCGTGACGATGAATTCGGCGATCGCCGACTCGCTGACGTAGTGGCCACCGAGGGTGGCTCGCTCGGCGTCGTAGAACCAGGGCGAGAGATAGCTCACGAGCTCGTCGTTCAGGCGTTCGATGCCGGCGCCTCCGGCGTCCTCGTCGCGAAAGACGACCGCGGCGCCGACCCGCAGACGCACATAGCTCGGATTCACCACCCGGATGTCGGCGAAGGGGCTGGCCCGCTCGGCCAGGTAGTCACCGATCTCGGAGAGAAGATCGGACGGGGCGAGCGGCGCCGTCGGGTCGACACCCTGACGGCCGTCGGGGCCGGGTACCACCATCACCGTCACCACGCCGGGAGCCGGGCGCCCCAACGGGTCACGGGCCGGCAGCACTCCCACCTTCCACACCGTGGGAAAACGCTCGAGCACCAGGCGTTCGTCGTCCCAGGCGAGGATCGCCCGGTCCTTGTGGCGCAGCCGCTCGCCGACCCGCACCTCGAAGGTGTGCTCCGTCTCCGGCGGGCGCCCGCCGAAGGACGGCAAGGGCTGGTCGATGGTGCCGATCTCGGCCAGGCTCTCCACCGCCGAGGTGATCGTGTGGGCCGGCAACGGCTCGGCGAGGTGGCCGAGGTCGGCCTGGTCGTCGAGAACGGCGGCGGCGGTCGAGGCGTGGGGCGTGATCCCGTAAGTGTCGGGGAAAGCGCTCGCGTCCTCCGTGACCGAGGCCCGGACCCACTGCAGATCCGGCGGCTCGACCAGCGGCCCGGAGGCACGGAGCGCCGGCAGCGCCAGCTCGAGAATGCCGGTGTTGGCCAGGCCGCGGGTGCCGTCGATCCGCACTCCCTCGGCCGAGAGGTCGTTCCACAGCGAGCCCGGCTGTCGCGGATCGAGCACCGACCAGGTCACCGCCGGCAGCTCGCCCCCGGCCGCGACGAGGGACGCCAGCTCGAAGAGGAGGGTCAGGGTTTGCCGGGTGCCGAGGCCACGGCAGCCGATGAGGAGCTGCCCTTCGGCCTCGATCGGTGGCAGCAGTGGAAACGGGGCCGGATCCTCGACGGCCCGGTACCCGCCGAAGGGCAGGAGATGAAAGGCCCGGACCGGGTCGACCTCGGCCTCGAGCCCGGCGTGGGCCGTGTAGCCGACCTCGAGGCCCTCCGCCTGGGGCAGCCAGGGCTCGTTCGGATACGTGAGCTGGCCGACCGCGGGGCCCTTCGCCAGGCAGTCCAGCACACAGGTCTCGAAGCAGGTCGGATCGTCGGAGTCGCGGCAGGTCTTCGCACAGACCAGGCGGCAGTCGGCCTCCCAACGTGATCGCGAGTCCACCCGAGCCAGCTCCTGCAGCACCGACGCCAGCACGTTCTGAGTGTAGATCTCGCTTCCGAATGCATAGGGCGGCGCCACCAGCTCGAGCTGGATGGCGCTCTGCGACGGTTCATAGTACTCGGGCTCGTCGTGGCCCTCGAGCCGCGGAAAGTCGAAGGGGCTCCCCGCGCAGAGCCGACCGCAGGGTGGCGGGGCCTTCTCGGCGCAGTCCGCGGCGCTCGCCTCTCGTGCCCGAAAGAGGTAGACCTCGCGCGGATCGTAGGGGCGCAGGAGCGGAATCTCGGCGCAGGGCTCGACCGGGTCGGAGCTCTCCGTTTCGGTCCCAAGGCCAAGACCCGCGGTGGGAGCGACTGCTGCCGGTAGAAGCTCCGGCGGCGGCTCCGGCGAAAACGGCGGCTGGGGAAGGGTCCACAGACCCGGCCGGACGATCCCGAATCTTCCCTGGAAGCTCTGGTTGTCGATCCGCGGATCGAGCGGCTCGTCGGCCGCATCGACGACATACCCCTGGTAGTACCCGGAGAAACCGGTTTCGTCCCGGGGTAGACCGAACCAGCGCAGAGCGACGTCGAGGGATTCGAGGCGTTTGGCGAAGAGCTCGTCGTGGTAGATGCGCAGCCGAGAGCCTACCGTGGGTGTGCCACCGAAGGGCAGAAAGGTCCCGGAGGTGTCGACCTCGCCGTCAGTGTTCTCGACCTGCAGGCCCGTCAGGCCGACGACCCCGACCCGCAAGTCGCAGGAGGTGATCTCCAGGCCGGCGAGCACGGAGAGAGGATCGACCAGGATCTCGAGAGGCGCCACCGGGTCGACTCCCACGGCCACCGGCTCCTGCAGCAGGCGCAATGTGAGAGCGGGAACGCCGGGATCGACGTCCGGCAGCGGCGGCTCGCCGGGGCTCGAAACCTCGTCTTCGCCGGCTGGCAGAGGTGCGATCGGCGGCGCGCCCGGCGGCAGGTCGACCCGGATCTCGAAGCTCGTCTCCGAGGGTGGCTCCACCCCGTAGCCCACCTCCAGCCAGCCGTCTGCGGTGGTGAGGGAGAGCTCGAAGGCCTCGGCCAGGAGATCGTGCAGCTCCTCCGGCGGCAGCGGCCGCGGCAGGTGGTACCCCACGACCAGGCGGATCGTGCGCGCGCCGCCGGTGAGGAGCAGACAGGCCGAGGAGAGCACCAGCCCGAGAGTCGCCGGGCGGGTGATCTCCACCTCGCTGCGCCCGGGCTCGACCGGGCCGAAGGTCGGCCAGGCGCTCTTCGTCGCGGCGCCTTCACCGGTGTTCCCCATGGCGTCCGTGTCGCCTTCGGCCGCGCCGACCACGATCTCGGACGCCAGCAGACGCCGGGGCGCCCCCTCCTCGTCGCGGACCAGGCGCAGGGTGCGCAGGCGCTCGATCCGGGCCGGCGTGACCACCAGATCCCGCTCGGACCGGTAGAGGATCTCCTCGCCATCGGCCCCCTCGCCGGCCGGGAAGAGGGTGCCCCGGGGCACGGTCGTGAGCCGCGTGTCCGCGTCGTCGGCCAGCGCGAAGGTCAGGTAGAGGCGATCGGCCAGGGCGCCGCGGAACCGCTCGCGAAGCACCTGGTGGTAGTAGAAGTCGATGTAACGTCGCCCGAAGGTGTTGATCGATTCCTGGGCGGTGCGGAAGAGCCGGGCGAAGGCCAGGTAGAGCGACGCCTGGGGCCGGTGATCCCCCACCTCCAGGCTCCCGGGCAGCTCGCTGGCGGCGAAGCGCTGCAGCTCTTCGAAACCCCCGAAGAGAGACTCCGCCAGGGGCTCGAGACGAGCCGCGGCGTGGGCGATCTTCTCCGTCCGCTCCGCGCCCCAGTACGGCGTGGAGTCCGGCGGCACGTCGGCGAGACGCCAGGCCGGGCCGAAGGCCTCCAGGCCGAGGTCGAGGCGTTCGCCGAGGGCATCCCGCGAGCCGGCGCCGAGGTCGTAGGCCGCCAGGGTGGCCAGAGGCTCGGCGAGCTCCTCCTCCACCGCCCGCTCGAGCCGCTGGCGGATCCGCCGGGAGGCCTCGCCCGTGGGGCCACGGGAGAAACAATCGATCCAGCGGTCGACCTGCCGCGCCGCGTCCACCAAGGTCGCCCCCGCGGCGCGGAGGGCCCGCAGGCGGTGCTCGTCGCCGTGCCCTCGGGTGGCGCGGGTCGCGGCGGCGCGGAACCTCGCCTCGGCGGCGGCGAGATCGAGCTCGCCGAGCGAAGCCAGGGCCAGGGTGGCGTCGGCGGCGTAGAACGCCGCCCAGTCACCGTCGATCCGGTTCTCCAGGTCGTAGAACCAGATCAGCTCGCCGAGCCGCGGGGCGAAGGCACAGAGCTCCTCGAACGAACGTCCGTCGACCTCGGCATATCCCTCGCCGAGGGCGGCCAGCCAGCGGTCGAGCTGGCTGGTGGCGCCGTTCAGCGCCGGGCATTCGTGGGGTCGTGGCTCGGAGGTCATGGCGGCTCGCTACGGCTCCGGATTCTGGGCCGGCAGGGTGCCTTCCCGGAGGTAGAACGGAAACACCAGGTTGCTGCGGGTGTTGGTCTGGCGGATCCGGTAGGTGATGGAGATCAGGAGCACGCCCTCGCGGGTGCGATCGGGCTCCACCTTCACCTCGAGCAGCTCGATCCGCGGCTCCCAGTAGAGGATGGCGGTGCGGACGTCGTCTTCGATCTCGGTAGCGACGCTGCGGGTCAGGTTGCGGAACACCAGGGTGCCGAGCTGGCTGCCGTAGCCCGGCACCATGATCCGCTCGCCGAGAGCGGTGCGGAAGAGCACCCAGAGGCTCTGCTGGATGTCGACGTCGTCACGCACCATGTCGACCGCCAGGGTCTGGCGCGAGAAGGTGGGCGGGAAGCTCCAGCCGGTGCCGAGAAACGGATCGGCCTCGTCGCGGGTGGGTGGGGTGCGTTCGCTCATCACTCTCTCTCTCAGCCGCCGATCATCACGGTGGGCAGACCCGAAACGATCGTGCCGCCATGGGCCGTCTTGTCGCCGAGGCGGGCGGCGGGCAGCCCCGAGACCTTCACCGTCGCCGAGCCCTTGACGATGGCGTCGGGTGGACCGACGCAGATCGCCAGATCACCGACCTTGGCCGCGGGCAGGCCGCCGATCAGCACGGTGACCGCCCCCGGGCCGGCGATCGGCCCCCCGACATGGGGAATCGGCGCCGGCACCGCCGGGGTCTGCAGCGGGCATTGGTGGAAGTCGAGGAGGCGGGCGGCGGGTGGCAAATCGGGCTCCTTTCGTGGGTCGTCGTAGTGTGCGTGTCGGCGCAGCGGTGGGCTCAGTTGATCTTCACCAGGGAGCCCCGCACGGTGAGAATGCCGGTGGACTTGAGCTCCGCCGAGCCACTGCCCTGGGCGGAGAGCTTGCCCTTCGCCCTGGCCGTGACCTGGGCGGCGTCGAGAGTGGCGCTGGTCTTGGCCGAGAGCGCGAGGCTGCCGCCGGCGGAGACCTTGACGTCGCCCCCGGCCCGGAGCTCGAGGTCTTTCGGGCTGTCGAGGGTGATCCCTCTCTTCTCGAAGCGCGCCCGGTTGCCGTTCGAGTCCTCGATCACCAGGCTCTTCGCCTTGTCGTCGAGGGTCACCGAGTGGCCGCCGGGAGTGAGCAGACGCAGGATCTTGTCCTTGTCGTCGAAAGAGATCTCGAGCTCTCCCCGGGTCTTGAGCATCTTCTGCTCGTTCTTTTCCTCCGGCACCAGCGGTGGAGCGTTCTTCTGGCTGTAGACGCTGCCGAGAATCACCGGGTAGCGGGGATCTTCGTTCATGAAACCGACCACCACCTCGTCGCCGGTCTCGGGATAGAAGAAGGCGCCGACATTCGCCGAGGCGTAGAAGGTCGCCAGGCGCGCCCAGACCCCGTCACCCCCCTGGCGCAGGAGGGGCAGGTCGACGAAAACCCGGAGCTCGCCGCCCGGATCCTTCGCCACTTTCTTCACCAACCCGGTCTGCAGGCCCGAGATCGGCGGAAGCTGGCCGGAGGCCTCGGGCGCCGCCACGTGGGGCGCCTCGGCAGCGAACCAGCGGGCCGAGAGCCCGAGCTCGGCGGTGGTGACCCAGCTCCCACCGCGGATGCGGTGGAACACACCGCTCATGTAGGCCTTGCCGTCGAAGCTGGTGCCCAACCCCTGTAGCTCGAGGGTTCCACCCGCCTCGGCAGCGGAGCTGCCGCGGAAGGTGACGGTGCCGCGGATCTTCGCCAGCTTCGACCGCAGGAGCTCGGCCGACGACCAGGCTTCGAGGGTGGCGGGCTCCACCGTGCCGCCGGTCTGCTGGACGAAGCTCTCGAGGCGGAAGACCTCGGCCAGCTCCTCGGAGGAGATGGCGCCCGGCTCGGTGACGGAAACCCGCCCGGGGCCGGCCTCGACCACCTTCTGGCTCGACGGATCCCACGCCGTGCTCCGGATCGCCGAGGCGGCGACCTGGGTGGTGGCGTCCATCTCGGTGGCGAGATCGAGAATCGTGGCGCCGTACTCCACCGCCAGGGCCGGCGTCTGCGAGGTGTCGGGCGCCGCTACCTCGAGCTCCCCGCCGGCCACCCTCACCACGTAGCCGTTCATCTCGGCGCGGATCATCATCAGGTCCCAATCCGTGGCGTAGTACTGCACGATCTCCTCGTGCCGGGTCTGCGTGCGCGCCACCCGGGCGCGCACGCCGTTGCGTTTCGCCAGGGCCTCGATCAGCTCGCTGTCGCGGAGGTTCTCGAAAATGCCGTTCTTGCGCTCGAGGGTCATGCGGAGGGCCTCGTCCGCCGCCTCGACCACCAGCCTCGAGGGCTGGTCGCGCTGGATCTCGAGACCCTGCTTGACGATCACGCCACGAAAGATCTCGCTCTCACCGCGGTTGTCGTAGCCGGCGCTGATCTTCAGCTCGTTGCCCGGCACGAAGAGCGAGCTCGAGGACAGCGGAAAACCCTCCCCCGCCGCGTTGCCGTCGAAGATCACGACGCGCGACCTCGGCACCTTGCCGAGGGAGCTCCAGGTCTCGATCGACTCCACCTGGGTCGGGGTGGGGATCTTGGCGCCATTCACCTGCACCGTGAAAGTGACCAGGCTCGAGCCGCCGCCGTTGGGCGAAGCCGGGCTCACGGGCTCTCCCCGAGCGGCGGGAAGACGAGCACGGTGCCCACCTCCAGGCGCCGGAAGTCGGTGAGGTCATTCGCCGCGGCCACCTGCGGGTAGACGGCGCTCGTGCCGTAGATCTCGTCACAGAGAAGCGGCAGGAGGTCGCCCGCTTTCACCGTGCGCACATGGGTGAGGTCGGGCGAGGATTTGTTGGCCTCGAGCGCCAGAGTCTCTTCGTCGTTGAAGCCGATGAACGAAGCCTTGGCGGTGGCGCGCAGCGGCGAGCCGTCGGGTCTGAAGAGCTTGTAGGTGAAATCGAGCTTCCGCAGCCGGCAGTTGAAGAGCAGGGTGCCCCAGATCAGCTTCAGGTATCTCGGCTGGTGGATGTTGCCGTCGTAGCTGAAGACCAGCTTGCGGAAGAGATCGACCTCGTCGGCCACCCCGTCTGCGGTCGAGCGATCGGGCTTGGACGGCGGCATCACCCCCGTGCCGTCGAAGACGAGCTCGAGGTCGAGCTTGTCCGAGGGTACGCGGTTGAAGTCGGGCGAGCCACCGCTGGAGCCCTGGGCCTGGTCGTCGACGTAGCAGATCTGCTGCGCCAGCTGGTAGGTCTCGGGATTGATCTGGACCTCCCGCTCCCCCGCCTTCTTCTGGAGCTTCTTGTCGCTGTAGGCGACGATCTTCATCTTGGTCAGGCTGCCGTCGCTTCCCATGCTCTTGGCTCCTCTCGGCGCGCCCTAACGACGGCCATGGGCGTCGAGGGCGCGCAACACCCGGCGCACGCAGTCCTGCACGATCGCCTCGCGTTCGGCCTGCGACGGACCGCAGCATGGCTCGGGCTCCTTCGTCTCCCCCACCGACTCGGCGGCGAGGGGCACCCCTGGTGCGGGGTCGTCCGGGTCGACGCGGAGCCTTATACCGATCTCCTGGATCTCGAGCGCCATCGTTTCTCCTCTTGTAGTCCGTGTCGTCCGCTCGCACGACGCGCCGGCTTCACGAGTCCCAGTCGGCGCGGACGAAGTAGCCGTAGGCCAGCTCCAGGGTCTCCACCGCGAAAGTGTTGGCCGTAGCGTCGAGTGAGCCGAGCTCCCAGCGCACCGGGTAGGCCCGCTCGAAGAACCAGGAAACCCGTGGATAGTGGTCGTCGCCGAGCAGGTTCACCTGCAGCGGCCGCGGCTCGACGGGCCGAACGTAGTTGCCGCCCACGGTTTCCGAGAACCAGCTGGCGAGGAAGGAGTCGTGGGTCACGAGGCCGCGCTTCAGCACCAGGTTGGGGTATTTCACCCGCCCCGGAAGCTTGTGGGTCATGCGGTTCTCGCCCCCCTCCTTCACCTCCTCCACCTCGATCTCCGCCTGGATTCCCGACACCTCCTGGAAGCTGCCGTCGACCGCCGGAGAGCCGGAGGGCGGCGTGCCCGAGGCACCGCCGCCCACCACCACACCGAAATAGAAGGCGGTCGGGGGATAGGGAGTGGGCGGCATGGTGGCTCTTCCTCGTTCGTTCTCGTCGGGATTTGCTACATCGCGTCCAGAAGTGCTCTCGGCGAGAGGAATCCTGATGCCCAGCGTGCGGTCCTCGAAACTCGCCGATAGGGTTCCCTGCCGCGTAACTCTCTCGAGAGACAGACATCTGGGGCCGATAGACCCCTCATCCGCTCAGACAGTCTACGGTCCGTGCTCGAACATCAGGACTCTTGATCCCGGAACACGGCGAATCTGGACGAGATTGCTGTCGGCGAGGCCTACGGCGCCGCGACCTCGAGGGTTTCGTAGGCGACCTCGATCGACTCCACGGCCACCTCGTTGCCCTCGGACTTGAGATCGGTGCCGGTGATCTTGGTGACCCAGGCGTTGTTCAGCGTCCAGGTCATTTTCGGCGCCGCGCTCTCGTCGAGCAGGCTGATCACCACGGTGCGCCGCTCGACCGTGTTGAGCTTGATCTCGCTATACCACTTCCAGAACTTGTCGTCGTTCACGAAGATTCCCTTGCGCATCGTGACGTTGCCATTCTGCTTCAGACCCGGCATCTTCAACGGCGCGAAGATCGGGCTGTTGCCGTGGCGGTACTCGATGATCTGGGTCTCGCTCTCGAGCCCGTCCACCTCCTGGAAGGAAATGGATTCGTCGTTGCCGAGCTTGACGTCGAAGTAGAACTTCGGAAGGGGCCAATTGCTGTCTTGTGCTTCTCCGGCCATGACTTGTTACCTCTTGCCTTTCTCGTTGGGGTGTTTCGAATCCATCAGCTGCCGGAGCCCTGCATCTTCTGCTTGAAGGTGACCTCGATGAACTCGGCCGGCCGGATCATCTGCAGGGTGACCTGAACGATCATGTACCCGTCGAGAATGTCCTGGGCGGTCATCGTGCTGCCGATTCCGCACTCGACGCTGAACGCCTCCTGGGCGGTGGCGCCCATCAGCCCGCCCTGCGACCACAGCTCTTGCAGGAAGCTCGACACCATCGACACCACCGTGGACCAGGTGTTGGCATCGTTGGCGGCGAAGACGAAGGGATCGAGCGCCAGCTTGATCGACTGCTCGACGTAGATCAGGGTGCGACGCACCTGGATATAGCGCCAGTCGCGACTGTTGCCGTCGAGGGTACGGGCCCCCCAGACGACCGTGCCGCGGCCGGTGAACTCGCGGATGGCGTCGACCGCCTTGCCGTTCACCGGCACGTTCAGGTCTTCCTGCTGCCGGGAATCGATCTTGAACGTGGGAGCCCGTACCGACGTGAGCGCGATGTTGGCCGGGGCATTCCACACGCCGCGGGTGCCGTCGATGAAGGTGTAGACACCGGCCATCGCTCCACTCGGCGGCAGCTTCGAGTTCTTGCGCGCCATGAGGTTCTGGATGTTGGTCAGGACCGGCAGAGAGGCCTCGAGATTCTGATCCGTCTTCCGGGTTTCCTCCTCGTTCGAGCCGTCGTCGGCGGCCATCTTCGCGATCTCGGCCTCCACCTGCAAAAACTGGGTGCTGCCCTCTCCTGCGGTAGGAAGCACACCGCCGTTGTTGAGGTTGGCGTTCTCCCAGGTGAGGATCAGCTCCAGATTGGTCCGACTCTGGCCCTCGGCGACGTTCAAGTAGGTGAAGTCGGAGCTGCTGAACACCGAGGTATCGAGGAAGGGGAAGTACCCCATGCCGTAGCTGAGAAGCTCCGAGCCCACGTCTTCGCGAAAGCGCGTGATGATGGCGCTCAGATCGTTCTTCGTCGAGTACTGGCTACCGTAGACGTCGAGAATGGAAACCCGATCCTGGAGCTCTCCACACTGGCGGAGCATCTTCTTCGCCAGCTTGGCGAAATCGTCGGACTGCCACGGAATCTCCTGGTCGCCCGCCGGCAGGGAGATGGCATCGGGAATCACCAGCATGGTCGGTCCCTGCTCTTCCTCGATCACCTGCAGGCCCTTCTCCAGCTTGTCGTAGGTCACGCTGCCGTCCGAATACGGGCCGACCGAGACCACGTAACAGCTTCCACCGCCGTTGTCGTAGAAGAGAAGCATGCTGGCGTAGAGCTGAAAACGGGCGGTGAAGGTCTCCACCAGGCGCCAGTAGGTGGGCTCCCCGTCGTTGGTGGGGTCGTCGACCCGGACGTCGTAGTCCCCGTCGCTGATCAGCGGCTCTTCGGTCACCCTTTGGAGCTCGTACTCGGCCGGGAAGGCGCCGCCGAAGATCTCCCGGAAGTCGGCCATGGAGTTGATCTTCACCGCCTTGTTGAGCACCGGCTTGCCGTCGATCTCTGCCTTCTCGGTGTAGCCGATGAAGGCCGGTACGGCGGTCTGCACGCCGACGACGGACGGAGGAAAGGCGTCGAGCTCGGCGACATATACGCCGGGGGTCTTGTAGGTCTTGGTCGGTGGCATCGGAATTCCTCTTCGGGTTCGGTCGGTTGAAGGGGTGAAGGCTAGAGGTTGACGAAGATCCTCGCCGCCGCCCCGCCGACCTCGCCGTAGGGCAACACGGCGCTGGGAGACGCCACCGGCAGCCGCCGGACGAGGCGTTGGGGGGTGGAGACCGCCGAGCTCTCGCCCCAGAGCTCGAAACGGAACGGCGACTGATCGAAGAGCGGCAGGGGTCGACTCGAGAGGAACTGGTAGGCCGGACGGCCGCTCGCGAGCTCTACCAGCTCGGGGTCGCCGAAGGTGATGCCGGGATCGTCGCTGCGAATCCGGAGCTCCTCCCAACACCACGGCGACGAGGGCACCACGAGGTAGATCCAGGTCACCGAACGTTCCTCGAAGACCAGCTCGTAGACCACCGGCTCCACCTCACCGGTCTCCAGGTCGACGGGATAGACACCACCGTCCTCCGGCTCGGGCCGGCTGAAGAAGAGATCGACGAAGGCGAAGGGCATCGGGTCGCTCTGGGTGTAGAGCACGGCCTTGCCCTTCTGCGCCACTCCGCCGACCACCTGGCGGATCTCGTAGAGGTCGAAGGGCAGCTCGGTGAAATCGAGATAGATCCGATGCTGGCCATGGGTGGGAAGGTCGATCACCACCTCGCCCGAGAGTGCGACCACCTGTACGGACTCGACGCCCGGCGCCACCGGCACGGCGTGCTGTACCGGCACCACCGGTACCATCTCGCCAGGGCCCACGAGCTCGCCGGGCTGGAGCAGGATTTGCTCACCCGTGCGATGCGCCTGCCGATTGGTGAAGTAGAAGTTGTGGCGCGAAGGATGGAAGTCGAGGGGGATCCGGGTGAAGTTGACAAAGCCATCGCAGGCCTCGAGCGACAACACGTAGGAGAGCCGGGTCCAGGACCCGGGCCGGGTTCCGTGGGGGCCGAGGATCCGCTGGCTCTCGCGGCGCAGGGTCGCGACCAGGGCGTCCTCCCGCACGGAGTCGTAGACCGCGGAGAGGCTGGCCGTCGACTCGTGCTCGAGCAGGCTCATCGAGTAGAGGCGATTCTGGGTCGAGGGCGTGGGCTGGATGGAAAACGAAGGGCAGACACCGCCCGAGCTGCGGAAGAAGCCGTTGCGAACTACCACGGTCGCAAGCCGCTCGTACCGGTAGCTCCGCGGATTCTCGATCTCGTCCGCGGACGCCTCGGAGAGGTTGGCGAGCGCACGCAGGTCGTGCTGGAAGCTCGTCGTCCTGGTGCGGATCCGTTGCTGAGAGCGTGTCTTCATGGTCGTGATCGGAAGCCTTGAAACCTCTTGAAGAGGCGGCGTCTACCCGGGTGGGGGGTTCCTCAGCCTCCCTTCTTGCCTTCGGCCATCCAGGACCACGTGCCCTTGGCGACGCCTTCGTAGTGGATCGACACGCCCTTTTCGGGTTTGGCGACGCCGAAACCGATTTTCGAGCCCGGATCCATGTGAATGGGCTCGGTCCCCACCTGGACCGCGAGCGGCTTGTCGCCCTTCTCGTAGTTGATCTCCAGCCAGGTGGCGTCGGGAGCGCCGTTGATCGTGAGACTGCCGCTGCCGGGAACGCCCGGGAAAAGAGTGCCCGGGGTCTCGAAAGAGCCGGTGAAGCCGGTGGGAGTCTTTTCTTTGGCCATGGTTCGTTCTCCTCTGTCGGATGGGGAGTCCTCGAGCTCGAGTCCTCGTTGAAGGTTTGTGAGCCGAGGCAAGAGCAACGGTCGTGCCAGCGCTTTAAATATCTGAAGAAAAAGGACTAATCATGCCTTTCCGCTCGATTCGACGAGCTGGATCCACCCATGTGAACCCTTCGGTTCACGTCTCGTCTCGCTGCCCCTCGAGCCGGCCGCCCTTCGTTGACGATCCAGGACCCGCCATACCCCGAGATTGCCTCTGAAGGGCTCCGGCACCCATACGATCGGCCTCGCGCTCGAGGCCCTCGTCGTCGTTGACATCGACGCCTTCGACCTTCGTCGTCGGCGACACCCGACCCTGCTTCTGCTGCACCACGTGCCACGCCTCGTGCGGCAGGTATTGCTCCTGGCCCGGCCCGAGGTGGATCTCGCTGCCACGAGCGAAGGCGGCGGCCCGGAGCTGGGCCGGCTCGGGGGAGTCGTAGTGGACCCTCACGTCGTCCATCGCCAGGCTCGAGGCAGCCTCGACGCCGCTCCGCAGGTCGTTCGGCAGACCGCGGCCTCTGCCCTTGGCCTGGACGGTGGGACGCGAGGAGCCGGCGCCGGCCAGCCGCGGCTGGAGCTGGGCCGGCTCCTGCTCTTCTCTTGCGAGAGGCTCGTAGCCCAAGAGCCCTGCGGAGGCGGCCCATCGCTCGAGCAGCTCGACCTCCTCGACCGGCAGTTTCGTCTCCTCACTGATCGTTTCGGGGCTCTTCCACTGATTCAACGCCCGCAACACATAGTCGTTCTCCACGGCAGAGAGGTCGACGCCGAATCGCTTCAGCTGCTCCCCGATCTCCGGATCGAGGTCTTTGATCGGGCGGCCCATGTTGTGGGTGATGGTGTAATAAATGGCGTATCCGAAAGGATCGCTGCTGTAGTCCGGATTCCACTTGTAGAACGTACGGATCTTCCTCGAGTTGCCCACGAACACCTTGCGGTCTTGCCTACCTTCCGGATCCACTCGGATAAAGGTGTTCCCGAGCATCGCTTCGAGTGAATCCGTCGATTCGCCCTCACCGAACTCTCGCGCCTGCTTGATGTAGTTCAATTTGTTCTCCGCGGCGAATTCCTTGCCGTGTTTGTCGAAATGGATGTCGCCCTGGTTGCCTCCCTGCCCACTGTCGAAGCTGGGAAACTTGCCGGACTCTAGGTGCTCCTGGCCCGGAGCACTGAGCGCCAGATCGAAACGCAGCGGAGCCGGAACGCCCACCCCTTCGTCTTCATCGTCGATGACATCTTCCTCACCACCCCTCTCGATGAGCTCGATGAGCTCCCCAATTTTCGCTTCGTTGGCTCTCGCCCATTTCGACCGTTTTCTCGGTTGCGGTTTGATGTCTTTGCGCAGTGCTTCTAGCAGGCTTTCGAGACCTTGTTTGTCTTCTTGGTCGATCCACCGCCTTGCCAGCTCCACGAGCCCGTCGAAGCTCTCGAAGCTCTCGGTCTTGTAACGTTGCATATCCTTGTCGAAGAAAGATGCCCTTTGGATCACTGACGATCTCTCGCCGATCGACGTGCCGGCGTCGAGCCGTGCCTGGAGCTGGGTCAGCTCCTGCACCCGCGGGCTGTTGTCGGCGGCTCGCTGCCTCTGCGTGGCCCCGGCGACGCCTTCGCCTGGTCCTCGAGAGGTCGTGGTTTCTTTCCGGGTCGCTCTCCGTGGATCGAGATCGAAGTCCATGTGTGTCTCCTTTCGTTCAGCCGCCCGGCTCTTCCACCTCTCCCGGCGCCTTGAGCCCAGTGACCGCCGGCACCTCGGCCTTCGGATCGTCGCTGGCGAAAGGGATCATCCGGAGCTTGTAGACGACCGAGGGCAGGTACTTGACGCCGGCCAGGCTCATGAGCTGGTTCAGCTCGTGAGGCCCAAGGTTCTCCATCTGGAAAGAGAGCTTCTCGATCGACGGATCGAGGTCGGGTTGATTCTGGTGATCGAAGATGGGGTTCTGTTGGAAATAGGAAAGGACGCCGGAGATCGCCGCCAGCGCCGCGTCGTAGCCCTTCCCGTGGAAGTTGGCGAAGCAGAGCAGATGCAGATTCACGTAGAGAGGCGGCGTCACCCGGTCGTAGACGTGGTCCGACACCGGTTTCGTGGGCCGAAACGTGCTGATGGCCGTCTCGTGGGTGATGTTGTAGAGGAAGAGCACGACACAATCGTTCGCTCCCGCGAAGGGCGCGCCATCGGGCTCTACCAGGTTGCTGAGCCTCACCCAGTCGTCGACGCGAGGCTCGGCGTTGTGGAAATATTCGTCGAGCTCGCGCCGCACGAGCTCCAGAGTGTCGAGAATCTTGCTCATTTTGTGCGAGCCTCCAGCGGCCGTGGCAGCAAGAGCCGTGCCGCGACCTGACCCGCGGTGCAAGCGGTAGCCAACGTCGGAGCTCCTTCCCGACCTGAACCGAATGGTTCACTTCGGGCCCTCGGGTGAGCCACCTGGTTCACATTTCTCGGTCGACCGGTTTCGCGAGGGTTTGCTCGTGGGCCGCGAAGGAGAGCGGAGGTCAGGCGAGAGGGTCGGCTCGGAGACCGAGCTGACGCATCAGACGGCGAAAGGAGTTGGGGTGTAGTCCCAACCGTCTCCCGGCCCGGGCGGCGTTGCCATCCGCCTCTTCCAGCGCGGTGACGAGCAGGCGTTTCTTGATCTCGGTGATCGTCGTCTGGTAGTCGCCGAGGTCGAAGTCGAAGGTGCCGGCTCCGAGCTTGGCGTCCTCGGCGACCTCGTCCGCCGCCTGGCCCGCAATCGCCTGGGGGAGGTCCGCAGGGCGAATCACCTCGCCGTTTCCGAGCACCATCGCACGCTCGATCACGTTGGAGAGCTGGCGTACATTGCCCGGCCATTCATAGGCCCGGAGCAAGCGCAGGGCGGAGGGCCGGAGCTCGACCCGGGCCCGTCCGAGGCGTTTTCCGTGCAGCCTACCGAAATGGCGCGCCAGGAGCCCCAGGTCTTCGCGCCGTTCGCGTAGGGGTGGGAGGTCGGTGGAGATCACGTCGAGCCGGTAGAAGAGATCGTCGCGAAACGTGCCGTCCTCGAGCGCAGCTTCGAGGTCGCGATTCGTGGCCGCAAGCACCCGAAGATCGACCTCGATCAACCGATTGCCACCTACCCGTTCGAAACACCGTTCCTGCAACACCCGCAGCAGGCGCGCTTGCAGTGCCAGGGGGAGCTCACCCACCTCGTCGAGGAAGAGCGTCCCTCCCGATGCGGCCTCCAGCTTCCCGATCTTGCGCCCCACGGCACCGGTGAAGGCCCCTTTCTCGTGACCGAACAGCTCACTCTCCAGCAGAGTCTCGGACAGAGTGGCGCAGTTGATCGCCACCAGCGGGCCGTTCGAGCGAGGGCTGGCGCGATGCAGAGCCCTGGCGACGAGCTCCTTCCCGGTCCCCGATTCGCCCCGCAGGAGCACCGTCGTGTCGACCGGAGCCACGCGGTCGATGAAGTCCCGCAGGCGCGCCATCGGCTCACTTTCGCCGATCAGGCCATGCCCGCAACCGCGAAGAGAGCGCCGGCCCCCTCTCCGCTCCCGCTGCCGCTCGTCCTCGGCGAGCGCTCTGCAACCCGTGGCTGCCTTCGTCCTTCCCTGAAAGCTCATCGCACCGTCGGCCGAATCCGTTCGACTCGGAGGCTTTGTCCGTCGGCCTCGAGCGGAAGCTGCGAATGTCTCATGGATCTCCCTTGGTTTCTCTCCAACACTCGGAGATCTGCCTCGATTGTGATCAGAGGTCGAGCGGTTTCGCCTGCATCTCCCGAAAAGCCCACACCTCCGATCGGACAACCCCGAGGGCCCCGTGCCCAGCGCCCGAATCCCTCCTCGGGGCAGCAGGCTCATGGCTCAACAGCCCTTCGATCCCTGCGCTCACGGTGGAGCCGAGGCCGAGAACCGAGTGTCGGAGCGAGATTCGACAGACCAAGGAAGCAAGAGGTGTGCCGGCTGAGCCAGGCCCTGTCCGGGTGTAGGCACGTCGGCGTGGAGCGATGCAAAGGCTTCTGACCCGATCTCATGGGTCCAGTGAGACCCTTCGTACGGTTCATTGGACCCTTCGGAAATTTCGCCGGCACCAGAGCTCTGAAAGGAACCCTTGCTCACCAGAATCACGCGTTACTCTCATGAGAGGTCCGATGTCGAAGCAATCGACCGGCTCCGGAACATCGGAAACTCTCCGGCACGGCGGCACTGATGGAGGCCGTCGCACCACAGCTCCTTCGATTCGCCGAAGGATATTGGCCAGGTTCGCTTCGGCGAGTCCGTTTCTGGCTTGCGAAAAGAAAAGTCGCACGAATGAGCAAGAAGCGTGATCGCTGGGAGGCTCTCGTGGACAAGGAGGAAGGCGCCGGCCTCGATCCCGCTGAGCTCGAAGAAAAGGTAGGCCTGGACACCGAGCGGGCTCACCACCCTGCGAACCCGGACGACTTCATGCCGACCTCGATCGGCAACCTGCTCCGAGCTGCCGAGAGCTATCCGGCAGATCGATACGGCCTCGATGGTGTCGTCTGCTGGCCGCGTCTAGCAGCCCGTTGTGAAAGTCGACCGCAAGCGAGAGCGAGCTATTTTTCGTCAGATCGAGGCGCAGAATCGCAGGAAGATCGGTGATCTTTCGAGATTCTGCAACGCTGAGCTGGCGGAAAAGGGCCGCTCGCAGCGCGGTTCGAGTTTCACCACGGGCTGCTCTGGCTACTCTTGCCGAAAGAAGATCGCGAGGAGCTCGCCACCGCACGTTCCAGGCTCGATCAGGCGACCATCTTGTGGGGATGGGGAATTCTGTTCCTCGTCTTCCTTCAGTGGAGCTTCTGGGCTCTACCTTCCGGGTTTCTCGTCGCCCTGCTCGCCTGGCGCCTGATGCGCTATCGAGCCAAAGCCTACGGAGATCTTCTGCGAGCGGCCTTCGACCTGCGCCGCTTCGCTCTCTACGATACGCTGCGGCTCGCTCGACCGGTAGATCCGGAGAACGAAGTCGAGAAGGGAGCCCTTCTGACCCGATTCCTCTTCCGTGGAGAGACAGAAGGGCTCTCGGCCTTCGTCGACCCTCCGAAGTCTTCCTGACACCCCCCGAAGAGAAAATTGCTTCGGGGCCCATCCGAAGCGCAACCGGCAGGACGCCCGGGTCGGCGGCACGTCAGGCCGAGAGGCGGCGCTCACGCAGCAACAGGAAGAAAGGGAATGCGAAGGCGAAGGAGATGAAGATCGACAGAACAGGGTAGAGCCACCAGTTCTTCATTCCCAGCCGGCGAGCCTCGAAGAACGACCAGAAAAGAAAGGCCAGCAGAGCGACCAGAATGTCGTAGGCGATCGAGGTCGAGGCGAGATTGGCATAGATCTCGGCGAGGTAGGTGGTCACCGAGAATCCCCCGTGGTGCCGGGTGAACTCCAGGTTGTAGTGCCACGGCAAGAGAATTCCTGTAACGGCGAGAATCAAGAACATGATCTGGCGTCCCTTGGTGCTCATCCTGGTCCTCCCTCTTCTCATAGATCGAATCGACTCGTCTTAGACCGTATTCCTGACTCCCTGGTGGAGACTCCGGGCGCGATACCGAAGGCCAGCTACGTAACACTGGCGAAAGGCCGAGCTTCGTAGCGGCCTCCTACCAGAAAACGCGAGAATGGCCGCTCGATCTGTCCATCCGGGTGTAAGTAGAGGCGCCGATCCGCCAGCCCTGGAGCGAAGAAGGCATCGTCTGCGTCAGGTAGGGGATCGCCCGATGAGGGATCGCCGGCTCCTTTCTCGTCTCGAGAGAGTCCTTTGAGGCGCCAATGACAAGGTCTCGGCCCTGGGATTCTACGAACACTCGGTCAGCGACCATCGCGGCTGGAACCCATCGAAAGGACCGAGGGGCGAAAGCTCGGCCCAGCGGCTGGATCCTGCAAGACCTCGATCTGGTTTGGTAGTCGAGGAGCGATGCAGCGCTCCCTCCGCAGAAGACCAGCAGGAATCGAAGTGTCGTCCTGAACATTCCTTCCCTGTTGGCTACTACGCCTTCAAGAACCCGGGGATGGTTCCCAGCTTCGGAGAATCGCCCCACCAATGAAGCGGCACGCTTGTATTCGAGGGACGGAAACCAATGTCGACCGGCAACTTCGTCATCCAGATCGGCCCCAGGCAGGGAGACAAATACCGGCTCCAAGTCGAGGAATCCCCCGTCGGGACAACCACGACCACATTTCGGCCGCCGGTCGAGGGGTGTTCACCGACCTATCGGGACCTCTGCCCGCGACCCGAGCCAGCCCCGCAGGACGGGCTCTGGGATCGACCCGAGTCGGAGATTCGGAGATTCGGCGTTCGGCTCTACCAGAGCTTGTTCCAGGGGGAGGTCCGAGATCTTTTTCTGCGCAGCCGGGAAAAATGCACGCATTTGCGGATCCATATCCGAATGGACCCGCGCGATGGAGACCTCGGGGAGATCCGCTCTTTGCCATGGGAGCTGCTCTGCGACCCCAAAACCAGGAGCTTCCTCTTTTTGTCCGATGTCTGCTCCATCGCTCGCTTGGTGGAGGTGCCCTACGGCTCCCTGTCGTCGTCCGGCTCCTTGCCCCTTCGTATCCTGGCCGTCACATCCAATCCAGACAGCTGCCGCGACCTGAACGTAGCCCGGGAGCTGGAAGATCTGAAGTCCCTGGAGCAGAGAACCCCCGATCTCTCGGTCGATCTGCTCGAAGATGCCACCCTCCAGGATCTGCGAGACACTCTTCGCAAGGGCCATCACCAGATCCTGCACTACATCGGCCACGGGAGCTTCGATCCCGAGAGCGGAACCGGCTGGTTGGGATTCAAACGCTTCGACGGAACGGAAGACCAGGTTCGTGGCGAGACCCTGGCCGCAAAGCTCCAGGGTTGTCCGGACGTACGGCTGGTGTTTCTGAACGCCTGCAACTCCGGCACCGATGTTGCTGGAACCTCCTTCAAACCTTTTGCCGGTCTGGCCAATGCCCTCATTCTCTCTGGAATTCCCTCGGTCCTGGCGATGCAGCAGCCCATTCGCGACCGGGCTGCCATCCAGTTCAGTCGGAAGTTCTACCAGAATCTGGTCGAAGGGCAATCCCTCGACACAGCGCTGAGTGAAGGGCGCCAGGCTATCCACTCCGAGAGCCCCGAGCGTCCCGACTGGGCCATTCCTTGTCTCTTTACACGCGATACCAAGGGCCAGGTCATCGAGCGGCTACGGCCCGCGGGCCGGGCAGAAAACCTTTCGGAAAGAGTCGAGAGACCTGTGGGATCGGGAGGGCAGCTCAAGAGACTGCTGACGCCAGCGTTTCTCCTGGTTCTCCTCTTCGGCTTCGTAGCTGTCCGAGGGATCGACCCGCTCGAGGCTTTCTTCCCATCGGCCCAAGTCGCTCTTCTCCAATTCCAGGTCTACGCGGACCAGGAGCCGCTCGCCGAACAGAGGATCGAGCTGACGTTCCTGGGAGACGAGGAAGACCTGAAGCTCTCTGCCACGACCGGAAGCGACGGAGGCCTGACGGTTCCCGTGCTCGAGCAAAAGCTTCCGGTAGACATCCGAGTCGAATCCAATGATCGAACGACCGAGCTTTTTTCCATCGGCGCAAGCCATCCGAACGGGACCCCTGAATTGATCAACCTGAGCCGCTCGTCCGGAGACGGCAGTTCTTGAACAAGGAGGCGAATATGATTTCCCGGAATAAACCCTTCCTATCTCTGGTGACCCCGATGGTCTTCGTCGTCGGTCTTCTCGGTGCGAATCTCGCCGAGGGCCGAATGGCTCGTACCTACTTGATGCAATTCGAGGTTCTCGACCGGTACGGCGGATATCTGCTCGACGAAGCGCGGGTCCAGATTTCCTACGACGATGTCGTCTATGCGGGCTCTGCCAAGGGAAAACCGCTCCGTCTTCCCATCTACACGGGCGGCCACCGGCTCGAGCTTCTCGTCACGGCCGAAGGCTACGAAGACCACCGGCGAGAAATCAATCTTCGCGAGTACCGCCTCGAGACCATCCAGATCGGCATGACTCGTTCACCCCAGCAGGCGGCCGCCGAGAGCTACCGTACGAGCCCCGAGATCGACTCGCGAACCTTCGAGCACAGAGGAGGCGGCAGAGAATACGACCGGCTGATGGGCTCCGCTCCCCAATCACCTCTACCGGCACGAGAGGTCTTCGTCGAAGAACCGCAGGAAGAGGAATTCAACATCAAATTCAAGGATACATCCGGTGAAGAAAACACGATCTACGGCAACATCTTCGAGGCCAAGCTCCGGAACGCGCTACAAAGGGTTCCCGACGCTGCTTTCGTCCCGCTTGCGAGCCGACGAGGCAACAACAGTTGGGAGATCATCGCCGAGGTCCAGATGATCCCCGCATCTACGGGATCGGACAACATGCATCGCTGCACGATTGTGGGCCTGCTGCGGGTGACCCGGCCCGGTCAGATCCGGGCCGACGAGGAGCCCCTGCAGAGGGAGGTCCGTAGCAGCTTCAGCCCGGAAGGTGCCTGCGAAGCGGCATCCGATCGGATCGTCACGCAGATCCAGGATCGGATCGCCTACATGATCGAAGCCAAGAAGAGAGGTGGCCGATGAAGCTGTTCCCTGTCCCCTGGCTCGGTCTCTGCCTGATTCTCGTGATAGCAGGCGTCACAGGCGCCGGAGCCGAGGGCGAGGGCGACGAGATCCACGTTTACCGACTCGTCATTCAGACCGGAGAAGCCGAGCCCCTACGGGCAGAGGTCACGGTGGAGTACGGCGAGAAGAGCATTCAGCGGTCGACCCTTCTGGGCGACACTCTGGAGCTCCCCGTCGCCGACCCCGTTGCTTCGTTCCAGATCACGGTCGAGGTGCAGGGCCGCGAGCGGTTCGTGACCTCGATCGAGCTGCCGGAGAATGCCGATCCATCGTCTCCCCTGTACATCGATGCAAGTCGATTCTGGCAGACCCCTCTACCGACTCAAGTTCCGAGCTCCGGCTTCCTGGAGCTTCCTTCAGAGGAGGCAACCGTCTGGCGGGAGCGGTCTCGGGAGCTCTCCCAGCGTCTACCGATCCGCAACGAATTCTCGGCGCAGGAGCCACCCAAGGTGGCCATTCTCATCTTCAACGATACGGACTCCAAAGCGGGAAAGAGAATGCTGGGGAAAACGGTCTCCACCATGATGGTCTCGTTTCTAAAGGACAACAGTCAGTTCTCGGTCGTCGATCGGCAGAACACGACAATCCTGCTCGAGGAGTGGAGAAGAATCCAGGAGGGCCAGATCTCCAGCAATCAGGGGACTTTGGAAAACACTTTTCAATCGGTGGAGGCTCTGGCCCTCGAGGGCCTCGACCGCTTCATTCTCGGAGACGTATCGATCGTAGGCAATCTCGACGGAAAGGATCTGGTCGAGATCGATGCGCGCCTGCTGCGTCTCGATGGCTCGATCCACACCGTGGCCCATGGCAGCGGTGAAGAAGGTTGCCTGAGGGACCTGGTGCACAAGGTCGGCCGGGCCCTGGAGCAGAAGGCAATGGAGTCCGAGTACGGAGAGCTCGAAATTCGCGTCGATAATCCCGAAAAAGTCTGGATTCATCTGACTCCCGTACCCCTGGAGTCCGACGAGCGGGCGACCCCGGCTGAGTTGGGCCTGTCCCTCGACATCGGCAACCTACAGAAGAGCCCGGTCCAGTCTCTCTGGATCACCGATCCCAAACGTATTGTCATCGATGACGTCCTCACCGGCTACTATTCCCTGCGGCTCGACCGGGCCGGCTATCGGAGGCTCGGTACCAAGAGTAGCCACTGGAGGCTGCGGCAGGAGAACGGCACCCTCGTGCCCTACTACGGTGAAGAAAGAATCTCTGGCCCCGCGGGGGCAGGCCGATTCCTCGTCAAGGTCGATCGGGATCGACGTACGGTGGTCGATCGGCAGTTCGTGCTCGAGGAAGCCGTAGGGAGCCTCGTCCCCATACTCGCGCTCGACTATCCTGCGGTGGACATGGCCGTTCCCGAGGTCGAGCTGACTCCACTGGACCTCGATCGCGACTACTGGCCACCACAGCCCGGCCTGGGTTGTCTCGATACCAAGAGCTCCCGAGCGGAACGGGGCCACGAAACCGAATCATTGCCGACTCCCCAACGCTCCTTCGAGGGTTTTGCAACCGGCAACGAATCCGTACGCTCCGACTCCGAGCAGAGATACTCCTCGGTCTTGTTTCACGGGCTCACCAACTCGGCTCTGGAAGAGCTGGCCACGGGAAAGTATCGACTACGAATCCGTCTCCGGGACTACGAGCCCTGGGACAAGGATCTCTTGCTGGACGGAGACTCCCGAGTTGAGATCGATCTGAAACGAAAAAGGGGTCGGTTCGCCCTTCAGACGACCCAGCCCGTCCACGAGAAAAGGCTGTTCATCGAGGGACAGACCACCGGATACACGACTTCGAAGATCCTGTCGCCCCGACCCGGCAATATCATCTTCGAGAGTGTCCCGATCGACACCTATCGGGCCTTCACGGATATCGAGGGTTTCAGCGCTTGGGACACCTTTTTCGACACTCTTCCCTTCCCTGTCGAAACCGACCAGGTGATCCGAGAACAGCCATCCGATGAGAAGCCTTTCGGTGAGAATCAGGAGCCGGATCCCTGCCGGCGAACGGTCGTCAAGTCGCAGATGTGGATCGCGGGGGACCTCGTGGAGCCATCATCGACTGCCTTTTTCGACGCTTGCTTCCACCAGCTGGTCGACAAGATCCTCGTCGACCCGACCCGGCAAACCGAGACCGGAGTCGAGATCGGAATGGCCGATGCGGTAGTGAGTCCGAGCACCAGACAGGCACGCCAGATTCAGCATGACTCCGGCGACCTGCTTCAACAACTCGATGATCGCCTCCTCGACCAGGATCTCATCGTGCTCGATGACGAGTCCATCTCCAAGATCAGGAGTCATCGAGGCCTCTCGGCGAGCCTTCACGCCTTCCTTGTCCGCGGCGGTGTCCTCGTCACATTCCTCTCGCAGCCCGGACAGTACAAGAAAATCTTCGGCAAAGAGCTGACCGTCGAGACCACCGATAAACACTCGAAGTGGCAGATCCGTCCGGGAAGCGTGAACAACTTCAAGGTCGAGCTCGAACGAAAGAAGCAGGACTGGCAGCGGTCGGAGCTGGATCTCGGAGACTCCGAGACGGAGTGGAAGCGACTCGCGGTCCAGAAGAGACCGAACCGGCCATTGATTCTCGAACGCGCGGTCGGGCAAGGATACGTCATCGTAATCGCCACTTCGTCCGGGTCCGTACAGCGACAAATACCCGAGATCTGGCCGAGGATTCTACGACGGGCCTTTCTTCTGGCACAATATGCGATGTTTCGACGCTATGACGGAGAGTCCGGATCGATGACGATCGAGGCCAAGGAACGTCTGGAGAAGACAATAATCAGACTTTGAAACCTGGAAGAGTCGAATCAAACTCCCTTGGCGTGATGAAAGGGGCGGGGTGCCGCCCCTTTTTCTTTGCCTGTTCGAGGGCCGTTGGGCATCCTACAGGGATAGGGTAAGATTGGCTCAAATGCAAGGAAAGGAGCTTTCAGAACCCTCGGGGAAGTTGGATCTCGGGAATCTTCCCGCGAGTCCCGGTTCCGCAGCAGATTTCGACAGTGCCTTCGAGCGGCTCTTCGAGCGCTATTACCGCCCGATCCACGGTTTCTTTTCCAACCGTGGATTCGGCGGCGAAGACTGTCGCGACATGGCCCAGGAGACATTTCTTGGGGTCTACAGAAGTCTCAGAGATTTTCGCAAAGATGCCAGTGAAGAAACCTGGCTCTTTTCGATTGCCACCAATGTATGGCGAAATCGATTGCGGCGGCGATCGGCTGGCAAACGCCAGCGACAAGAAATCTCCCTGGCGTTGGTCGAAGCCGATCGGCAGCCGCTACCGTCGAACGAACCCGGCTCGAATCCCTTGCACGAGGCCCTCGACGACGAGAAGACCCGAATGTTGCAGGAAGCGATCCGCGATCTTCCGACACAAATGCAGCGCTGTATCTTCTTGCGTGTCGAGCAGGATCTGAAGTACCGCGAGATCGCCACGATCATGCAAATCTCCATCGATACCGTGAAATCGCAGCTGTTCCAGGCCAGAGCCCGCTTGCGCAACCGGCTCGGCCCTTACTTCGAGGATCTGGAGCTTTGAAGGAGAGTAAACCATGAGCGAGAGCCGAGAGCGGACTCGGGCCGCGGTGAGGCACCTCGCAACACAGAGCCTCCGAGAGACCCCTCATCCTACCGACGAAGCTCTCTTCGCCTACCACCAAAGAGAGCTTCGAGGGCCCGAGCACGATCGGGTGCAAGCCCATGTCGCCGTTTGCTCGACTTGCGCCCGCACCCTTCTGGACCTCGCGGCGTTTCCGGAGGTTGAGCATCGGACACTCTCGGCCATACCCTCAAAATTCGAGGTCCGCCAGGCCTTGCGAGAAACGGTAGAGGCCCTGCACCGCGCTCCCGGCGCCGATCGGCGTCCGGTGAATCGCATGCTTGCTGCGGCCGCAGGACTGTTCTTGATGGTGGGATCGACCGGCTGGCTGCATCTCTTGCTCCCGGAGGAGAAACTCCCCGTGAGGAATATCGAGCTCCAGGTCGTGCGGGGGGGGAACGAACGCGGCTCCGACCTCCTGCTTCGATTCGAGCCATCCACCGAGCAGCTATACCTTACCTTCGAAGACGCCGCAAAAGGTTTTCCGAAGCTGGAGATCGTGATTCTCGATCCGGACGAACGAGTCGTCCGGCGGATCTCCGACCTGTATCCCTCGGAGCTCCAGGACATTTCCGTCGGCCTGCCGCAGGGTTATCTCGAGCCGGGGGAATACCGGCTCGAGATCTACGGTCTTCGCGACGGGTCATCCCGGGAGCTCGATTCCTTTCCTCTATTCATCGAGTGAGCCTGCGCTTGGCCTCTCGCTCTCGACCCAAGGCATTCGTGCTGCTGCCGACCTTGGCCGCCATCGCCGCGGCCTCCGGCCTCTTCGAATTCTTGCTGAGCCTCCAGCAACACCGGACGGTCGAGATTCCGCCCCCCTCCCCGGGAACGACCCGAGACCTGATCTTGCCCCCTGGTGTAGAGCACGCCTTTTCGATCGAAGGCGTACCTGCCGGCTACGCTGTTCGTCTCGTGCTGGAGCAGCTGGACCTCGACCTCGTATCCAGGCTCGAGGACGCCCATGGCCGGGTGCTGCTGACCGTGGACTTCCCGAATGGTCGCGGGAACGAGTGGATCCATTGGAACAGCCCCGAAGAGGGTGAATACACCCTCCACGTCCGGCGATACGCCAACGAGGACGTCGGACGCCAGACGGGGGGTCGCTATCGGCTGTCCTACCTTCCGCTCCTCGCCGTCGGCCCGTCCGAGCAGCGGCGTGCGGAAGCCCTGCAGCTCTTTCTGCAGGGATACGCGCTGCTCCCGGAAGGCCCGCAGAGCTCCTTGCCCCTGTATTCGAGAGCAACGGAGACTCTCGAGGCCGAAGCAAGCTTGCCGCCTGAGTACGCTCTTTTCTGGAGGGAGCTGGTGCGGGTCCAGCTCAACCTGGGAATGAACAAGGAAGCGGCAAAGAGCTGCGAACGGGCCCTCCAGCGGCTCGAGCCCCTCACAACCCATCCAGAGAGCTCCAGTCTGCTCTATCAGTGCGGGCTCGCCGCCTTCAACCTCGGGGACGGGAGACGAGCCGCCGAGCTCTTCCAGAGAAGCCTGGGCATCGCCGAGGATCTCGACGAGCCCATGGCCCGGGTCAAGGCGCTCAACGGCCTCGGACGCCAGCTCCGCCGGGAAAGTCGCTACGGGCCAGCGCTCGACCGCCACGAGGCGGCCCTGAAGATTTGTGGTGAAGCGCTGGATCCGTCCCCGATTCTCCGCGCCGAGACCCTGATGTTCATCGGAGATCTGCAGCTGCAGATGGGGCGGCCGGGGGAAGCCGCGGGAAACTTGCGGACCGCCCTCGGCCTGCAGCAGGAGCTGGGCTCGGACACCCTGTACGCAGAGCTCACGTTGGCCCGTGCGCAGGCCGTTCTCGGAGAGACCGACCGCGCCCTGGAGTCCTTGCGCGATGCCGAGGCCTCCCTGCGGGCCAGTGGCCAGCTCCATCGGCTCCACGAGGTTTTCCACGCCCGGGGTCTGGTCGCTCGAGAGCACGGCCGACGGCTCGCCAACGGCCACCGGCAATCAGAGGCCGAAGCTGCCTATCGACTGGCCCTCGGCAGCTTCGAACAGGCGCTCGCCGCCCCGTCGGCGCCGCCGGAGCCCCGCCGGCTCTACAACAACTGGGCGAGCATCGGCTGGCTTCGGGTCGACCTCGGGGATCTCCGGGCTGAGCAAGCGTTTCGGCGCGCCCTGCCCCTCGCCCAGGACTCGGGAGATACCTATGCCGAAGCCCATATCCAGGCGGGCTGGGCGGCGGCGAGCTATCAGAAGAATGAGCTGGAGGACGCCCTGGATCGTCTCGAAGCCGCTCTGCAGATCATCGAAGGGCTGCGTCAGCGGGCTCCTTCGGTCGAGTTGCGGACGTCGTTCTTCGCCACCTGGCAGGACTACTACGAGCTCCACCTCGAGATCGCCGCCGAGCTCTTCTTCAGGACTCGAGACTCCAGGTACTTGACCGCTGGATTCTCCAGGAGCGAGCAGGGACGAGCACGGACCCTTCGCGACCTCATCGGATCGAGCTTCTTGGCCGAAGACCTTTCGGCGCCTCTCAAGACCCGTCTTCGAGCCATCCAGGACCGGATCACTCATCTCAGCTTCGAGAGGCTGCTCGCCAAAGGCTCGGATCCTGGAACCCGCGTCGGGGTCTCCGACCCTAAGGGCTCTCCCCGCAGCTCAACCCATCCGACTCCTACCGAAGCTCTCCTACAGGAGCTGGACTCCTTGGATCAGGAGCTGGCGACCGAGTCCTCTACGAGCGCAGCACCCACCCCCTCTCCTCTTCAGCTCTTCGACATCGGTACCCCTTCCGTAGCGGCTCAGCAGCGTTCGCTCGACAAGAGCTCACTGCTCTTGAGCTATGCCTTCGGTCGGCACCGGGCCTTTCTCTTCGCCATCGACCGAGACGATCTACGGATCTTCGATCTGGGCGAACGAGCGTCTCTGGAGAACACGGCCCGCCGCGTCTGGAAGCTCCACGCCGAGGGTGGCAGGCGGGCGATGGTCGAGCACCGGCAGGCGGTCGAAGAGCTGTCACGCCGTCTCCTCGGTCCCGTAGCCCATCGCCTGAAGCAGCGCCTGATCATTGTTCCCAGTGGTAGCCTGCATACCGTTCCCTTCGCTGCCTTGCCCCTGCCGACGACTTCCGGCACCCCACCCACCGACTCCTACCTGGTCGAGGCGCACCAGATCCTCCAGCTACCCGCTGCTTCTCTTCTCTCTCTCCTCGAATCTCCCGCCCCCCCAGCGACGGACTCCGCCCTCATTCTCGGCCCACCTTCTCTGCCCCGGAACCTCCGCCTTACCGACCTGCCCGCCGCTCGCCGCGAGGTCGATACCATTCGCGATGTCTTCCTCGACCATGGCCAGGAGCCTCTCCTGCTGCTCGGCGCAGAAGCCAATCGAGAGACCTTCCTCGCCAGCCGCCCCGACCGCTACCGAGTGGTCCACATCGCCAGCCATTCCTATCCCATGGCGTCGTACCCGGAGCTGTCCGCCATCGTCCTGTCCAATCACGACGAATCGGGCCGCCCCGTCTCTCCCTATCTGACACCGGGGGATTTCTTCCGCCTCGAGCTGCGGGCCGACCTGGTCGTCCTGAGCGCTTGCGATACGGCCCTGGGAGATCTCGTGCCCGGTGAAGGAATGTTGGGATTTCCGTACGCCCTCTTCTCAGCAGGCGCTGCCCAGGTTTTGGTGAGCCTCTGGCGGGTGGACGACGAGGCCACGGCCGAGCTCATGGCTCATTTCTACCGCGCCTACCTTACAGAAGCCCTACCCCCCGCGGCCGCTCTGCGTCGGGCCCAGCTCGCCTTGCTCGAACATCCGAGCGACGAACGCTGGCGTGCCCCCTATTACTGGTCGGCCTTCGTCCTCCTCGGAGTCCCTTCCCCCTCTCCCCGATCTTTCTGATTCTTTTCTGAACATTCTGTTGAGGAGCGCAACTACTCCTCTTCGAAAGTGGCCACGTTCTGCCATCCTTCTCGGTGACAGATCAAAACATTTCCCTGGCCAGGACTATTTTTCCCTTGTCGGGAACAAAGGAGTATGCCATGTGTCCAGAATTCTCCAAGTCCAATGAAATCCCAGTCCTTCGATCACCCCGCGGTGACGATGGAGGCAACAGCCAGAGCTCCGGGCAAAAACCAGGAAGTGCATATACGGTCTCAGCGACTCCCGAAGAAAACCGCAAACGCGGCCCCGTACCGCCGGACACTATTCCCACCGAACCCAAGGCCCCCACGGCGTACGATATCCGCGCTCTACCCTAAAAACCTTTCTTTGCTCATCGACGGCGGGGCCTCCCCCGCCGTCTTTCCAGGAGGCTTCCATGTTTACAGATCGTATTCCGAGCAACGGGATTTGCGGTATCACCGGGAAGAGCCCGCTCCCCATGTGCTCTCTCGACGAAATCGCGAAGAGCGCACGCAGCTTCCTCCCTCCCATGATCCCACGAAGCGCCAGGGCCGTAACGGCTGGAGTCGACCCTAGAGCCCTCGAGAGCGCCGGTTGGGGCCTGGTGCTCCACGAGTCGATTCCCTCGAACACTCTAGCCGCTCTCCGCCCCCTCATCCATCACCGGCAGGAGCAGACCGGTGACCGATTCCGAATCCTACAGATCCGCGCGGGAGAGAACCGCCGTTCGTTCCTCGCCCGCCACGGAGCGGGCCCGGGCCCCGTGGACCCCGACCGGATCCCCTACTATCTTCTGATCCTCGGAGATCCCGAGACCGTGCCCTACGGTTTTCATTTCGACCTCGGCATGCAATACGCCGTGGGCCGCATCGCATTCGACGAGCCTGCCGAATACGCACGCTACGCCGAGAGCGTAGTGGCCTATGAAAAACGGCCAGTGGTTAGTTCTCCACGGGCCGTGCTGTTCGGGGTCGAGAACCACGACGACCACGCGACTCGACAATCGGTGAGTCATCTGGTGGAGCCACTCGCCGAAAGACTGCGAGACGCACTTCCCCGGGCGACCATCGACACTGTGCTTCGCGGTGATGCCCGCAAAGCCACCTTGCTCCAGCTACTCGGCGGATCCGCCACCCCCGACCTGCTGTTCACCGCCGGTCATGCCCTCCTCTTCCCTCCCGGTCACGAGCGGCAGGCCGAGGAGCAAGGCGCACTCCTGTGTGCCGACTGGCCGGGCCCCGAGCGGTGGCTGGGAGCGATTCCACCACAACACTCCGTGACGGCTTCGGATATCCCGTCGCGCGCGCGGCTCACAGGCCTCATCACGTTTCTTTTCGCCTGCTTCAGCATCGGCACCCCAGAGCTCGATCGTTTCGCCCCTCCCTCCGAGGAGTCGAAACCACCCCTGGCGCCTCATCCCTTTCTGGCCCGGCTACCCCAGCGCCTCCTGAGCCACCGCGACGGAGGGGCCCTGGCCGTCATCGGGCACGTGGACCGGGCCTGGATGAGCTCCTTTCTCTGGAAAGACACCATCGAGCAGGTTCAGGTTTTCGATACCGCTTTCCAGCGCCTGTTGAACGGCGACCCCATCGGATACAGCATGGAGTGCTTCGGGCAGCGGGCAGCGGAGATCGCCGCCTGGCTGCACGGCCTCATGTTCGAAGAATCCCTCGACGGCAACGACCCAACCCACGAACACGATCTCGCCAAGCTGTGGACCGCCTACCACGACGCCCGGAACTACATGATCTTCGGGGATCCGGCAGTACGTCTCTCGTTCGCTGGAGATCCGTCATGAGCACCCGGCAAGAGATCCCTACCCTGCGCGCTCTGGTCGTCGGCATCGACAAATACGAGTCCTCGCTGGAAGGCGGGGCGGGCCCTCGGTACCAGGACCTGGCCGGCTGTGTGCAGGACGCGCTGGCGATGGAAGCCTATCTCCGGCAGGATCTCGAGATACCTGCGGAACAGATCACCTGCCTGCTCCACGAAAACACGCGCACTCCCCATACCGAGGCACCAACCTACGAGCGTCTCTTGCAGGCCCTCGACGATCTTCTCCGGGAGAGCCGGCCAGGCGACCAGGTCCTGGTCCATTTCGCCGGACACGGCGGCCGCACACCAACTCTCTTTCCGGAATTGAAAGGGCAAGGCGGCAAGGACGAGGGCCTGGTCCCTGCCGACATTTCCGATCGAGGGTCCCAGTACGTGCGCGACGTCGAGCTCTGCTTCTGGCTCGAACGGATGGCCGAGCGCGGCGTCTTCGTCTCCTTGATCTTGGACTGCTGTCACGCTGGCGGCGCCAGACGCCAGGGAACGACCGGCCTACGAACCTCCCCCCGCTCCAACGAGGTGGAGCAACGCTTGCGAGATCGCCCTTCCCTGATGGCGCCCAGGGCCGAGCTCCTCGCGAGCTGGCGTCGTAGCAACGCCTCACTTTTCCCTACCCGAGGAAGGGGAAGCGGGTGGCCGATGACCCCGCAAGATGGCCACTCGCTCCTCGCAGCCTGCAGCGCCAGCCAAGCCGCCCTGGAGTACCAGCTACCCGATGGCACCTTTCGTGGAGCCTTCACCTTTTGGCTTCTCCACATCCTTCGACGGCAGGGCTCGCGACTCACGTTCCGAGAGTTACATCGCCGTGTCAAGGGACAGCTCCAACAGCTTTTCTGGGGAGACCAGACCCCCCAGCTGGAAGGGGATGGCGAACGCCTGCTCTTCGAACCAACCTATTGCAGTTCGGTGCCAACACTCGAGATCCTCGAGCGCCGCAACAACCACGCTCTGCTCGGCGCCGGTCGAGTCCAGGGGCTACGTAAAGGGATGCAGCTGGAGGTTTTCCCACCTGACTGGGAGGGGAGCGGAGCGGCGGACGATTGCCCTCCGCCCTCTGCGGTGGTCGAGACGGAATCCGTCGGCGCAGTCAAGACCACGGTACGGATCGTACAGGAGAAGCACGAGACCCCGCTCACAGCGGGCTTTCAGGCGCTGGCCCCTTCGACCCTACTCCACACCACCACTCTCCAGCTCTCTCTCAGCCTCGACGAGACCGAGCATCGGGAGATAGTGGCAGCTACCGAACGAGCACGGGACATCGCCGTGGTGCCTCCCGGTGTCTACGCCGATTGGGAGCTCGTCTGTGACCAAGACTCCAACTTGCGATTCCTCAACGCCGATGGCCACTCCTGTCCCAATCAGGGCCCTCCGATCCCACGTCTGCGTCCCGGAGCTTTCCGCGAGGCGATCTCCAGGGTCCAGCATCTTTCCCGTTTCTCCCGCATCGCGGAGCTCGAGAACTTCGACCCGAGCTCTCGGTTGCGTGACCGGTTGGAGCTCACCCTGCATCGCCTACCCGACTCCTTCGACATCGGCGACGAGCCCGTACCGGGCACCGAGCTCTCCGAGAGCTGCACTCTCGAGGAAGGAAGCTGGATCTGCCTAACCCTGGTCAATCGCTGGGAAGCCCCTCTTCACATGGCGATCCTCGATCTCCAGCCTTTGTGGTCGATCCTGCAGATCTTCCCCTACCGCTCGGACGGCCATCTCCTCGAGCCGAACGGAGAAATCCGAATTCCTCTCTGCGCCTCCCTTCCTCGGAACCTGGAGGCCGGCCGAGACCTGCTCAAGATCTTTGCAACCCTCGAAGGTACTCACCTCAGCTGCCTCCAGATGCCAGTGCTCGGTGGATCAGTACGCAGCAGCCAGATCTCGCCCACCCCCTCGGCGAGCCTCGGGAACCTGCTCGCGTCGATGGTCGACGAGAGCCTCGTACGCAGAGACCTCACCCGCCAGCCCGATGCAGGGAGCGACTGGACCGTCCAAACCGTGTCGTTGAGTATCCGGGCTCGCCGAGAATTCTTGGAAGAGTTTCCAAAACCTGAAGTAAAGCTCTCTAGAGTCTCCAGACCAAGCTATGATCCCAAGAGTTACTCGGCTTGTTCCTAAACGAAATCCCAGGCCAATTGGAATCAGGCTCTAGTTTGGCTCTCTGCTAGACCAAGCACTCAAAACTCAAACAAGGAGGAAGCAAGACAAAGGCAACCAAAGATCCAAAACTATCTACCCACCCTGAAACTATCAATCACCAAGGACCAATTGCATGAGACACCAAACAAAAATCAAATCAACAAGCGCATGGAGTATATTCAAATCCAAGGCAAGAATCATCACTGGCTCTTCGATTCTTGCAGCGGTGACTTGCCTGACATGGAGTGAGAATGTGTTCGCACACAGCAGCCTTTCTCCCGAAGAAGCTCACGACCTCCAAACGCTCACCGAGGAAGCCAACTTGGTAGTGCATGGAACAGTAGTCGCGGTCAACTATATCAATACCAAGACAAACGGAGAAGAGGTTCCATTCACACGAGTCACCTACCAGTTGCAGAAGACCTTTCGCGGCGAATTCAACGGCGACAAGCTCACGCTCCAGTTCGTAGGTGGGGCTGACGGGAAAGGTGGATTCTTGTTCGTGAGTGGAGTACCTACGTTTCAGAAATCTGACGAAGACATACTGTTCATAAGGGGCAACGGCGAAGACGGTGTCTGCCCGCTGGTTCACTGCGAATACGGCCGGTTTCGGCTTCACCATGCAAGGGTCTACAATACTCATGGCCAACCCCTCCTTGGAATGGACGGCAACCGCACTATCGCACGGGGCGAGAGAGCGCCTAGGTTTCAGACCTTGAAATACCCAACTCCCAAGTTCGACGACCTGATAACAACCGACGAGGCCAAGGCGATTCTGAAAGAGCGTGGAATAAGCCTTGAAACGGCCCGCACACAGTATCTGAAAATGGCACCCAAGGAAATTGAAGTAACTCTGAGGGAGCCAGAGGCTACAAAAACAGAAGACAACGGCATGCCCAACCTCGAAGGAAAAAAATTGGAGTCGGAAGCCAACCTGAACAGAGGTGTCCCCAATGAGAAGTCGGCTGGCGCCGATCCACTACCAATGGAGTCGCTCCTTGCCATGATCGAGGATCTCGAGAGATCTGCAAGACGCCAACCAACCAGAGTTGCCGACATCCCCCCAAGTGCTCCGATCCGACCCAGAGGGGCCTCTGCCGCAAGCCCAGGAAATCCTCCCAGCATTGAAGTTCCAGCCAAGCAGGTGAATGCAGAGGACGAAGCCGAAGCCGAAGCACTGGAGTCCCAGGAATTCAACCCAGTTCTCAAGCCAAAAGGACCAAGAGATTCGAAGGCAATCAGATAGTACCGCTCTTGGTTATAGCGAAGGAGAAATAAGAATCATGAAAGCACTACCGACCATTCTGATTGCAATCTTTTTTGGTTTGCTGGCAGACGACGCCTTCGGCTACATATACAGCTACTGCAATAGTAGCGGCAACAAGATCAAATGGAGCGGCACGAGCAAGACTCTCCGCCCGAACAGTACGAGCTTTCCCGCCGGCTATTGGGAGAACGGCATCCGGAACACGATCGATGTATTCAACAAGAATCCGAGCCGGTTTCGCTATTGGGTGTCGATGGAAACTGGAAGTGTGGGCCGAGGCAACGGTCAATCTGAGATCTGGGCCGATTCCGATCTGTGTGGCGATGATCCTGCCTGCGCATACACCCGCCAATATTGTTATTGGCTCTTCGGCTGGCACTACGGTATCAAGGAGCTGGATATCGTCTACGGAACCAACACCGCCTGGACAGCCAGCACGTCGAAGGATGCTCTGATTCGGTACAAGGGATCGGGTCGTTCCTTGCAGTCAACGGGCGCCCACGAGCTCGGACATGGCCTAATCCTCAGCCACGTCAACACGGAATACAACGTAATGGGAACCGATTTCGAACACATGCACGCCAACGGCAATACTGTTCGTGCATATATAGGAGAAGACGTAGCGGATGGCATGGTCTTCCTCTATGGAAACCGCGGTGGCTGGCAGGACGTTTCCGTCACACACTGGAAGTACTCTGGAGCCTTCGAGGAGTATAGCGATCATACAAAGACTGTGATCCGCAACAGCAACGGTGGGCCCCTCGCGACAGCAAACGTCAACGGCGAGGTTGGGTACCGCGTTGCTCGTGGCCAGAGAGTCCAAGTCGAATTTACATTCGAGAACAACGGCTCAGACACTCAGGTCAATATTCCCGTTGGCTACTATATTTCGACAAACGACCGAATCACTACCTGGGATCGCCGAGTGGCAAGCCGAACAATCAACCTGAGTCGAGACAACGTGGCTACTTTCTCGACCTTGGTTGAGATCCCAACAGACCTCCAACTGAATCGGAACTACTGGGTCGGAGTAATCATAGACTATAAAGACAGGATCTCGGAGGCCGTCGAATACAATAACGCTACATACACCCCGATATTCGTCCAGTAGTCGAGTCGATTCATTACAGAGAGATTCGGCCAAGCAGCAAGAACTGTTGCCCTTCGAGTGCGATATCAATGCTTATTGTCAGTGGACAGCGATCGTAAACTCCAGCCTTAGCTCCGGCGGATTAACTGATTCTGGGTCTCGTAGCGTGAAACTCAGCTCGAATCGCCCGACCTCCTGGGCCAAGTACTGAAAAACGCGACGAGGCCCCTTCTCACCTACCTGCAGAAGGCCCTCTGGCGGACCATCGACTTCAAGACCTTTATCGCCTTGCGACTCCCATCTCTTCGGGAGCTGTAAGTCCTGTAGTCGGACTTCGATCCGATCGCCGACCTCTGCCTCGACCACGGCCCCCGACTGCTCTCGACTCAACACGTGGGTAGGAACTGGTCTAGCCGGCTGCAGAATCCCATCATCCGTAGCCTGGCCGGAGGTTTTTGAAGAACAACCAAAGACAAAGCTTACAGCGATCAACAGGCTCAAGAGCCCTGCCAAAGGCATACTCACCGCCTGACATTCTGTGTTGTTTGGCAAAGCATATCTTGACTATATCAGCAGCTTCCGATTCAGGCCTCCAGCCAAGAGGCACCAATGAAGACCAGAAGAAATGCCGAATCGGCTAAACGTCTCGGAATTACACAAACAATTGCAGCCAATAGACTTACGGAGCGCCAGGCAAGACAGCATGGATATGGGCGTTCTTGGGCGGATTCTCCGCATCGACTTCGACCGGATGCCCGGTATGGGGCGTGTAAGAAGTGGGTGTTTGCAGGCCCTGACCGCAGGTCGGACATTGAATCAGCAGGGCTTGGCCCTCTGTCAGCCCATGGAACCGCTCGAAGAAATGGATTCTCCGCAGCGGAATCCGTTGCCCGGCTTCGCAGTGAGTGCACAGATAAGTCGCTTTCTTGAACCAGCCAAACAGGACGACATCCAGGTGAAGGCTGCCAGCCGGCTTCGTCGGGGCGGGTCGGGATCCCTGCGGCTTCGAAGTGCTCGGCGATCGTTTGATGGTTCCCGAAGATCTAAACGCATGGAGCGATTGCAGATCTTGCACAGCAGAGGGTCGACCCCCTGGGTCGCCAGGCGACGCTCTCGCCAAGGCAAAGTCGAAGTCGAGGGCTGAGGCGGAGGCGTCGAAGGTACCGTCGACGCCTCGGTCTCCTGGGCCAGAGCCGCCCGGGCCTGGGCGAGATAGCGCGCTTTCCAACGGGTGGCGAAGAGCCCCGCATAGCGAATCATTTTGAAATGTTTATCAGGAATGTGACGAATCAGCCGGCCGAGGAAGGTCAGGACCCGCAGGGTCTTGTACGCGGTCTTCCCGCCTTTGGCGTAGTCCTTGAACCGAAAACGGACGAGGTGCCCGTCGTAGTACGTGATTCGGTACTCGGCCGGCACCGCTCTCTTGGTGTAGCGACCGATGTAGCGCACCGTCGCCCCTGGATCCATCAGGGCCGCCCCGATGTGGACGTACCAGGTCTTCTGGTAGAGGTTCGAGAGCATCTTGTTGAAGCAGGGAAACACCTTGAGAAAGGCACTGCTGGCTGGGAACCGAAACGCCCCGGCTCGGTGTGCTTCGCGAAACGCCTTGATGCAGTGATAGCGCCACATCTTCTTTAATCCTGCTTGCGAGATCAACCATCCAAGTTTATAGGGTCGGACCCACCGGGTTCCGTCCAACGACAAACCTCCCTCGGTGACCAGGAGATGGACATGAGGGTGCCACTTGATGTCGCCACCGAAGGTGTGGATCACCGCGATTCAGTAGATACCCCATTTTCGCGTTGTCAACAAATCAGAAGAACGGTATGCTCTTTGGATTGTCCAATCGAGCCGAAGAGCCCGTCTGCTTCGAGGACGGAGACCAAGGAAGTTATTCGACCAAGGAGATCACCATGAGCTCGGCAAGTTTATCCGCCACAGTTCCCGGGAACGTAGGAAACGCCCCCCCCCTGACCCTGACGTTCAATATCGAAAAGCTGAGAATGCTCGCCTATGTCAATCTCTTGATCATGGTGGCCGTGGGTGTGGTGGTCACGGAGAAGTATGTGACGGTAGAACCCGAGAAAACGGTGATCTTCACGATTTTCGGTTTCAACCATATCTGCAATGTCTTCGATCACCAGCCCAGTCGGCTGATCTCCGCTCTTCTCGTGTTGTTCTTCATCGTTCCGATGTCCGCGTTCGTGGTTCTCTCCTATTTCCGAACGGCTCGAGCGGCTAGAATCGGAAACGTCCCGCCCCACCTGCAGGCGTACAACAAGGTCATCACCCCGTTCGTATTTCTCAGCGTTTGTTACACCTACATGTGGTTCGTCAACGCTCCGGACGGTACCTACGGATTCCTCGGCCACTATCTGCCGTATGTCGCACTGCAGCTGGCGCTCGGCCTGCTGGCCATCCAGGAGGTCGGCTACCTGATCCATCACCAGGCTCTGCCCTTCGGCGCGAGCGTGCGCCTGGCCAAGCTCTACCTGGTGGTGTTGCTCACGACCACCGTGGTCTGTCAGGCCGCGGTTTTTTCTCTGCTGTTGGGATACCCGATCCTCGACAGCCCCAACAGTGCGAGCGCTCGCACGACCTTCCAGGTCTTGATGTATTTCTATTCCTTCCTGGCCATCGTCATGCCGCTCTTCTTTGCGGCGAGAAACCGCCACAATGGACAGGACAATACGATTACTTTCAGTTGAGGGAGCCGAGATCACGAGCTGCCGTGGGGCGTGGAGCCGACGCAGGGACCAGATCGATGACCACGATCTCCGGTCGGCAGAGAAAGCGCAAGGGTGGAGCGAGCCCGCGCTCCATGCCGACCCCTCGCGACACGATCAGCGTTCCCCCGTTGGCGAAGTCGGTGCGACCGGAGGCCCAGGCTCGGGGGATCCGGGAGAACGTCAGGGGTGGACCGAAGAAGGGCAGCCGAACCTGACCGCCGTGGGTATGACCGGCGACCATCAGGTCCACGGTGGGTTTCTCGAGCCGCTCCTGGCCGATGGCGAAGTCGGGGGCATGGCCAAAGGCGAGGTGAAAGGTCTTGCTGCTCTCGAGGGTCGCCGTGCCCATGCGAGATTCCCAGAGAGACAGTGCGGTGATCGCCAGCTGCGAGGTTTCGATCCGGGTCGTCGATTCGAAGGTCCGGATTCCCGTACCCTCGAAGATCGCTGACCAGCCGAGGAGCTCGACATCGCCGCCCACCGCGAGAACCCCTTCCGGCGCCGAGACATCGAGCTCGCGCAGAACCTCGCGGAGCTTCTCCGCTTCTCGTGCAAAGGCCATTCTCATCGGGATCTGCAGATAGTCGCCGGGGAGCAGGATCAGGTCCGGTTCCTGCTTCATCAACGCCGCCAGAGCTCGCTTCTCGTAGGCTCCGATGCCGTCGCTCTGGAGGTCGGCGAGCACGGCGACCCGCAGCGGTCGTTCGATTTTCTCCGAGGCCACCGTGTAGCGGGAGATCTGTAGCCACCTCGGCTCGATCCCGAACGCCCACACACCGACAGCGAGGATCAGGGCCGCGGCGCGGCGCAGGGCCCGGGAGAGCCAGGGAGCGACGCCCCGAAAATGCCTGGCGCTTCCCAGGGCATACGCCGGGGAGTAGGCGAAGAGCAACCAGCAAGCAGCCCGCAGGGTGCCGAAGATCCCCCCGCTGACATATGCGATCGCTCCGGCCGTGAGCCCGACGACCATGATCGCCGCCGCTCCCGACCAAAAGACCTCGACTCTGGCCCGGCGGCGCACGGCGGCCAGAGCGAGGAAGAGGGTCAGGAGCGTCGGCCCGTGGAAGAGGCTTTCCATGCACCGAACTCTACTTCCCGACCGCGACGATTTCGAGGCAAAGATGGCACGGCAAACACCGTGAAGTCGTCGAAGTGAGGGTCCATCCGTCGATCACCGTGCTCGGAGACAACGACCTCTTCGGCCTGGCCACGCTCACCTTCGACCACGATTTCTCGACCTTCGCAGAGCGAGCGACCGAAGACATCGAGAAAGCCAGGAGCTCCGACTCTGCAAGATTCCCTTCCGACCCGGGCGGAGAGGCGTTCAGAGACGATCTTCTTTCGATCACGGTCTCCATGTCGCCAGATTTGCCAGGTTCTTCGAAGAGGAAACGCGAGAGCTCCCGCGGCGATTCGCTGCTACGCTGTAGAGCGCCCTTGAAATCTGCCCGGTGCTCTCGCCGAGACCAGGCTCGTTCCAGGCAGAGAAAGGTTGGATTCATGAGATCTTCAAAGCTCTTCGTCCTGCTCGTCTCGCTGGCCGGCTCCTCCACCGTGGCGGCGCAGACACCGGTTCCGCTGGGTTCGGACCTCCAGATCCATTCCGGCACCACTCTGCAGCACTTCTCACCAAAGATCGCTCGGCTCGCTGGCGGTGGCTTCGCCGTGGTCTGGATCGTGAACGAAGACGACGGATCACTGGCCGAGGTCAGGGGACGACGCCTCGGCCGAACCGGCAGCCCGATCGGTGAGACGCTCGTGGTCAACACCTTCACCACGCAGTTCCAACAGAATGCGGAAGTCGCCGCCGACCCGAACGGCGGATTCACCGTCACGTGGGCCAGCTCCGGGCAGGACGGCAGCGGCCGGGCGGCCGTTGCCCGGCACTTCGACAACGACGGCACGCCCTCCGGCCCCGAGTTCGTGGTCAACACCTACACCACCTCGACCCAGACCAACCCCAACCTGGCCTTCCATTCCGACGGCAGCTCGGTGGTCGTCTGGGATGGCTTTCGCGGCGGCTTCGCCCAGATCAAGGCCCAACGTTTCGATGCCTCCGGCACCGCCGTCGGCGACGAGCTCTTGATGAGCAGCGACGCCCTCTTGTTGGGCCAGAGCAATGCCGACATCGCCTTCGACGCAACCGGCCACTTCGTGATCGCCTGGACCAGCGAGACCTACTCGTACGGATATGCGCCCGACATCACGGTGCGCCGCTTCGACCCAACCGGCGTTCCTCTGGGCCAGGAAGAGATCGCCAACACCTCCACCGGAGGGGATCAGGTCGGTCCACGCCTGGTCGTCGAGGACACCGGGAACTTCATCGTCGTCTGGCGGAGCGAGGGCCAGGATCTCGACGGTCTCAGCGTCCACGGGCAGCGTTTCCGCGTTTCGGGCGAAAAGGTCGGCATCGAGTTCCGTGTCAACACCTACACTCCCTTCGACCAGCAATCTCCGAGCATCGCGGGCGACGGAGCAGAGGGATTTCTCGTGGTCTGGTCGAGCGAGAGCCAGGACGGCGACGGCTCGAGCCTGCAAGCCCAGCGCTATGGCCCGAAGGCGACTCCTGTGGGCGAGGAATTCCAGGTCAACGCATACACCACCCGGGACCAGGTGGCGCCCGATGTCGTCGCCGACGGCGAAGGCAGCTTCTTTGTGGTCTGGATCAGCGAAGAACCGGACGGCTCCTTCGTCCGCGGACGCCGCTTCGTCGATGCAGACGTGTTGATCTTTGCCGACGGCTTCGAGTCGGGAGATACGACCGCCTGGAGCTCCCCCTGAGGTCGACGGCGCGCTTCGCTCGGCGCGCCGCTCAGGTGCGGAAGCTCTGCAAGTAGCGCTGTTGGGCTTCGGCGGTGCCGACGAGCACGATGTTGATGCCGGCCTGCAGGATTTCCTTGGGATTGGAAACGACCTCGATCTTTCCCTCTTTGCGCACGGCGACCACGCTGCAGCCGGTGCGCTCCCGAACGGCACAATCGGCGAGGGTACGCCCCGCGAGCTCTGCGGGTAGCTCCAGCTCGAAGAGATAGAGACCTTCGGCTACCATCAAGATCTTGTTGTGCTGCAGCAGGTTCATCACCGCGTTGACACCCATCGAGTTGTAGGAGAGCACGCTGTCGGCTCCGGCCCGGTGCAGTCCGGCTACGGTGCGCTCGTGGGTTGCGCGGCTCATGATCTGGATCTTCGGACACAGCTGGCGGCAGAAGATCGTGAGGTAGACATTGAGCTCGTCGTCGCGCGGGGTGATGATGATCGTCGAGGTCTCTCGGATTCCGGCCCGCTCGAGCACCGCCAGGTCCGCGGCGCTTCCGACGACATATTTCTCCGGGTCACGAACCCGCTCGGGAAGCAGCTCCACCACCCGGTAGTCGAAATCGCGCTGGGCCAGGGCGCGGGCCGTGGCTCGCCCCACCCGGCCCCCACCGAGGATCACCACCGGGGCGATCGAGACGTTGTAGAT
>CAZMEL010000019.1:0-46685 GCA_964565225.1 uncultured Thermoanaerobaculia bacterium
GACGCGACCCTTCGAGACCTGGCGGAAGGAACGCCGACTCGACCCAGCGGAAGGATCTGACGGAAAAAGGCGCTTGCCGGTTCTCGGACCGGCAAGCGCCTCGATCTCTACCCTGACGTCGAGCTCAGGGTAGTGTTTCGACGTCCGACGTCGCACACTGCGGAGGCAGGGTGAGCATCGGGGTCTGGGGCCGGTCGGGAAGCTCCACCGCCTGGAAGTCGAGGCCACAGCGGTTGAGGTTGATGAAGCGGGTGAACACGAATTCACCCGACATGTCGGCCAGGCCGCGACGCAGGACCCGTGGCTGATCGAGCCCCACCTCGGTGCCCTGGCAGATGCCGCGGTTCAGGACGAAGGTCCCGGGATCCTGGGACCCGAGCAAGAGCACTCGACCCTCCGGGGTGAGACCGTCGACCCGGAACTCGAAGACCCCGGGGCAGCCGCCGCTCAGGCTGGTGATCGTGAGATCGAGCATCGACGGCGGCGCGCCCGTCTGGACGAAGAGCACGGCTCCGTCGTGATCGGAAGACCCGAGGGGGTCTCCGGGGACCAGCTCGAAATCGTCGGGAAAATCGGCATTGCCCCGACCGAAGGCCATTTCCACCACATCACTCGCCATGTTCTGAGTGGTCAAGATGTGGTCGAGCACCTGGGCGTTGCAGCCGAAAACGAAGGAGTAGCGATCGTCCGCCGGCACCGACAAGACGTGGTTGACCAGGTTCGGATCGATCTCGTCGGTACCCGGCACCAATGCCTGGGAAGCGTCCGACGGATCTCCGATCATCTGCCCCATCACGTCGACATACCCATCGGTGAACTCGAAGGCGTTGAAGTCACCCAACACGATCAAACGCTCCGTGGGGTCGTTGGTCTGCCGCGCGCCGATCCACTGGGAAAGCCACAAGGCCTGCTCGTGCCGCTTCATCCGCACCCGGTTGCCGTCGCTGGGATCGTCGATCCCGTTGAGGGACCGCTTGTGCACGACCACGGCGGTGAACGCATAGTCCCCGGTGCCACCCGGGCCGCGGTAGATCGCTTCCAGCACCAGGGGAGGCCGGTCGTTGAGCAAAGAGCCGTCGAACGGGAAGATCACGTCGGCACCGATCTGGGTCGTCATCACGATCTCGACCGTGTCGCGCACCAGGTACCCGACGTCGATCCCACCGAGATCGTTGCCCTCCTCGAGCAACGCCGTGTAGACCACCGTCGGGTCGTCGACGGCGATCTTGGCCGCGAGATCCTGGAGGGTCGCCAGGTTCTCCACCTCCTGCAGGGCCACCACGTCCGGAGACCCCAGAACCTCACGGATCTGCCGCGAGAACTTGTCGAGGCGGGCCTGGTAGTCGACCGTCGGCACCGTCGGTCCGGAACCGTCGGCGACATCGTTGAACAGCCGCAGCATGTTCTGGGTCGCCACCGTCAGCTCACCCGGAGCGGCCGGTCGCACCGGCCGCGGCAACGGCGGCGGCGCACCGATGCTCAGGGCAACGCCAGGCAGGATCTGGTAGTCGCCGAACGCGAAGGTGAGAACCCCCTCGACTCCCAGCGGCGTGCCGGCGGTGAACATCTCGTCCATCAGGCCGAGGCCGTCGGGATCGACCTCGAAGGCTTCCGGATTACCGTCCCAAACCGGCAGGCCCGCCATGCCCGGGAACTCGATACCCGGCTCGCGGAAGAGGCGCATGCCGCCGGCCGACATGCAGGTGTCGCCGAAACCGTTGGTGGCCGAGGACGTCTTGCCCGTCGACGCCCGCACCCGCATGCCTTCGAAGCGCTCCAGGTCCGGCGGATCCATGGGAACGCCGGAAGGGGTGGAGCCATCGAGGTCGACGATCCCGGGCAGCGGATGGCCCGAGGAATCGATCGACACCATGGGTGAGTTGGTGAACTCGGTGAGGTTGAAGAACTCCACGAGATCCCCGGTGACATCGACCTGGTCACCCACCGCCACCGTGGGTGCCGTTTCGGTGAACACCATGATGCCGTTCGAGGTGTTGGGATCGAGATCGTCACGGGCGTCGGGCGTCTGGATGAAGAAGCTGTCGGGCCCGACCGCGGTCACGATGTTGTCGAGAGTGGTGACCGTCTGTCCGGCGAACGGCGAGAGATCTCCCGTCCCCTGGATCTCGAAGATCTCCAGCGGATCGAGAGGACAGCCGAAGAAGGCCGTGCCGTCGATCCGGGTGCCGGGCGAGAAGAGAGCCCCGCCGGCACCGGTCGCCGTGGAGTGCTCGACCAGCGGCTCCACCCCCGTGATGTCGGGATCGCGAGTGATCGACTGGTCGTTGCCCCCCTCGCTACCGTAGGCGAGCACCGCCACGTCCATCGCGCCGTCGTTGAGAGCAATGGTGTCGCCGCCGTTGTTGAGGCCGAGCTGCCCACCGGACGCGACCTGCACGATGGAGTTGCCGAAGGCGCCGGTCGGCGAACCTCCGCCGAAGACCACCACCGAGCACTCGTCCGGCAACACGGTGCCGCCCGGGAAGGTATGCCGCAGACCCGTGGCGTCGGAGAGGGTCCAGCCCGACATATCCACCGCCGCACCGGTGTTGTTCACGATCTCCACGAACTCGTCTTGCGACGTGTCCACCGAGCCGTCGCCATTGGCGTCGCCGTTGATGGCGTCGGGGTCCGCCTGGACCTCGTTGATCACCCACGGGCTCGGCGGCGGCGGACAGCCGACGAAGAGACCGCCGTCCACCAGAGTTCCCGGAGAAAAGAGGGTTCCGCCCGAGCCCGGCGCGGTGCTGTGCTGCACGTAGGGCGGCAGACCGGTGAGATCCGGCGAGAGAGTCAAGCTCTGGTTGCTCCCTCCCTCACCGCCATACATGGCCACCGCCACGTCCGAGCCACCGTCGTTGAGGGTCACGGTGTCGCCACCGTTGTTGCTGCCGAGCTGACCGCCCGAGGCCACCTGGGCCTCGAAACCGCCAAAGGCACCCGTCGGCGTACCACCGCCGAAGACCAGGATGCCGCACTGGTCGGGTACCACGGTGCCACCCGGGAAGGTGTGACGAACACTGAAACCATCGGCGATCGTCCAGCCCGAGATGTCGACCGCGGCGCCGGTGGCGTTGTAGATCTCCACGAACTCGTCCTGGCTCGTGTTCACCGTACCGTCGCCGTTGGCGTCACCGTTCGTGGTATCGGGATCGGCATTGATCTCGTTGATGATCCAGCCCGAGGCCGGCGCCGGGCAGCCGACGAAATCGGAGCCATCGACCCGAGTACCCGGCGAGAAGAGGGCTCCACCCGAGCCCGGCGCCGTGGAGTGCTCGACCAGCGGCTCCATGCCCGTGATGTCGGGATCGCGGGTGATCGACTGGTCGTTGCCTCCCTCGCTACCGTAGGTGAGAGTGGCCACGTCGCTCAGACCGTCGTTGAGGAAGATACCGTCGCCTCCGTTGTTGAAGCCGAGGAATCCTTCACTCGCCGTTTGCACGATGGAGTTGCCGAAGGTTCCGGTCGGAGCACCGCCACCGAACACCACCACCGAGCACTGGTCGGGCACCACGGTGCCACCGGGGAAGGTATGCCGGAGGCCGGCGGCGTCCGAGAGAGTCCAACCGGAGATATCGATCGCCCCACCGGAGGTGTTGACGATCTCCACGAACTCGTCCTGGGAGGTGTCGGCCGTACCGTCGCCGTTGGCATCGCCATTGGCGACGTCGGGATCGGCCTGCACCTCGTTGATCACCCAGTCATTCTCCGGCGGCGGCGGCTCGCTGCAGCCGGTGAAACTCACCCCGGAAATGGCGGTACCCGGCGAGAAGAGCGCGCCGCCCGAGCCGGTGGCCACCGAGTGTTTGACGAAGGGCAGGCTGCCCGTGATGTCGGGATCGAGGGTCAGCGATTGGTTGTCGCCACCTTCGGAGCCGTAGGTCGCGGTGGCCACGTCGCTCGTGCCGTCGTTGAGAAAGATGTCGTCGCCGCCATTGTTGAGGCCGAGCAACCCTTCGCTCGCCACCTGCACGACCGAGTTGCCGAAGGTGCCGGTGGGCGTTCCGCCGCCGAAGACCACCACGGAGCAGAGGTCGGGAACCACGGTACCCCCAGGAAAAGTGTGCCGCAGCCCCGCGCCGTCGGAGATCGTCCAGCCCGAGATGTCGACCGCCGCACCCGAGGCGTTGACGATCTCCACGAACTCGTCCTGGGAGGTGTCCACCGAACCGTCGCCGTTCGCATCGCCGTTGATGGCGTCGGGATCGGCCTGGAGCTCGTTGATGATGAAGACGGGGACCACCGGCAGCGCCTCGCAGGATCCCGGAGAGGGAGCGGTGAACGCGCTGTCCCAGGTGGAGGTGATCTGCTCGCTGGTCTCGTCGTCGCCGGTGAGACCGTTGGGGCCGGCCGACTCGTTGCCGGTCTCGAGCAGGATCCGCTTGGTGGAAAATCCGAAGCCCGGGTCGCTCGCCTGCTGCGGCATGGTGAAGGCATCGGTTCCGTACAGGGTGGCCGTGGTGTCGGCGTCCGGTCCGTCGACACCCACGCCGGTCTTGTCGGCGATGTCGTTGGTGGAAGAGGGAGTCCCCAGGTTCACCATGTCGACGTCCTGCACCAGGTCCGTGGCGCCGTCCCAGAAGAAGAGCACCGCGTTTTCACCGCTGTTGGTCAGTCCCGCGGTAGCCCCTACGTCCGTGGCCACCATGTCGGGAGTACCGGCATCGGTTCCGAGGATCTCGAAGTCGGCCTTGAAGCCGAAGGTGGTCTCGAAACCCGTACCGTCGAAGGCCACCACGATCACGCCACCGGCCGGAATGCTGCTCCCCGGAGGAAAGCCGGCGATGAAATCGGAGCTGCCGATATCGGGAGCCGGGCCCGAGCCAGAGGCCCCCGGTAGGAGGGCATAGTCCTCGTCGTCCGAGAGGTAGTAGTCGTCGAGGCTGATGGCCGCCCCGGTGGGATTGGCGATTTCGATGAACTCGTCGGAAGTGGGCGTCAGCACCGCTTCACAGAGCAGCAAGTGGTCGTCGACCGCCACGACCGGCGCCGCCAGAATCACGAGCAGGGCGAACACTGCCGCGATCGATACCCGGCGAAAAACAGGTGAGCTATTCATGGCTTTCCTCGTCTCCAGGACTGGGGAAGGATGGGACCCGAGCGGACCACACACCTACCGTTCGGTAGGGGATCCGTCAGCGGAACGACATCATAGGATTCGATCGTATCCTAGCAAGATGAAGATCCGGTGTCTGCCCCATGAAGACGAAGCCATTCGAGGGACTGAGGTCCCTCGCTGTGAAAAGCGTCCAACCGGACGCGGAGCCGTCTCTGCGCTCGCCTCGAGCGTACGATCCGGCCCCTCGATTCTCTACGCGGCCGTACCCGCCAGGATCGGCTCTTCGAGGAAACGCCCACCCTCCAGCCGCCACGAACGCGAACCGGCCAAGGCTCCTTCCACGACGGAGAGGATCAGGTAGGAGTAACCCTCCCACGCCGCCTCGAGATCGGTGAGGGAGGGTTTGGACGGCGCGGAGGGGTGGGTGTGCCAGATTCCGACGATCTCCAGGCCATCGGCCCGAGCCGCAGCGTCGGCGGCGAGAAAATCGTCGGGGGCGAGCTGGTAGCGATCCTCGGCCCGTTCCTCGTTCAGATTCCGGGCCCGGACCACCCTCTCGACCCTCACTCGGGTGCCTTCGACCCGGCCCACCAGCACACCGCAGACCTCGTGGGGAAAGCCATCCGCCGCCCAGGCCGCGAGCTCCCGCTGCAGGTCGGCCGAGAGCTCGAGCTCGGTCGCTCCATGGCCGTCTCCCCTGGCAGCACGGTTCTTCGTTTCCCAGGCGGCGAATCGTTCTTCCATGGAGCCCATCCTATCCGGCGATGGCGAGGGCCGGTGTCTCGAGCCGCTGGCGCAGCCGCGAGATCGAGAGGCCGGGCTCGAGGGACCGGATCTCGGCCCGAGCCCCGAGACGAGCCGGGTCCGCGCCCTCCCACTCGACCGTCCGCTCACTGTTTCCGAACAGGTCGGCGAGCACCCGCTCGAGGCCTGGAGTCACCCGCGCGGCGGTCTCCTCGGTGTTCGGAGCGCGCAGCCGATCGTTGAAGCGCAGAGTCCAGAGATCGAGCCGCGGCACGATCCCCAGCTCGGCTTCGGCCTCGAGGAGCTCGGCGGAATGCAGCAAACGGCCGAAGGCGTGGCGCAACCGTTCCTCGAGGCTGCCTTCCAGCGACCGTTTGCGCGAGTACAGGAGGCCCAACCGACCATCGGATGCGTCGAGGGCGTAGTGGGCTTCGTGACCGATCAACATCACACCCGGTCCGGAGGGAACATGGCCGTAGTCGGCCACGTCGATCAGCAGCTCGTCGAGCGCCTTCTGCTGAATGATGCGGTGGAACACCTTGATCGCGGCCTCCCGGGGCGAAACTTCGGGAGCCTCGAAATAGAGCTTGAGATCCAAACGGTACGCGTCCATGGTTCTTCTCCTCACTCTCAACGAGCGATTCCGGCCATCCGGGAATTGCAGGCGTGGGCCGCCTCGATGAACAGCTGCGCCTCTTCGATTCGCTGGCGCGCCGACTCGGCGGAGAAGGCCTTGTTTCCGTCTCCGTGGGCCCGGAACAGGTAGTTGGCGAACTTGGCGCCGGCGAAGGGATCGTGAAACACGCCGGTATCGTGGAAGTGCAGGCGGAAGGCCTCCACCACGGCATCGGGCTCGCGACCCAGGTTCTCGTCGGCGGTCCGGGCAATCGCTCCCGCGGCTTCCAACATCGCGCGATACGCTTCCTTCGCTGCCCGGTCGTACGAGCCGCTGTCGAACGCCTCCTGGGCTTCGAAAGCGACGCGCTCGCTGGCCGCCAGGCCGAAATCCACCAGGGAGACCACCTCCCCCGCGCACTCCCCCACACCGAGATCGGCGATGGTGTATTCCCGGGCGTCGCCCCAATCGGTGTAGAACGTCGGATCCTCGTCGTGACCGGGAATCGCGGTCAGATCCTTGATCGCCTTCTTCACCTCGGCCTTTCCCACCCGGCGCACGAATTCCTGAAACGTCTCGTCCGAGACCTTCTCCGTCGCGTACCGCTCGGTGATCCGAGTGACCACCTCGGGGATTCTCTTTGCCGGTACCGCCCCCATGGGTAGACCGTAGGCACCGGCGTTGTCGAGCCACTGGCCTCCGAGCACGACCTGGAAATGAGGCACCGTGTACTGCCCTGCCTTGCGGCTGACGCCGTAGAAACCGATATCGGCCACGTGGTGCTGACCGCAGGAATTGAAGCAGCCGCTGACTTTGATCCGCAACCCCTTCACCGCCGCGTCGAGCTGGTGGCTCTGGACGGCCAGTCGCTCGCCCAGCTCGGCTGCCAATCCGCGCGACGAAGACAGACCGAGCTTGCAGGTGTCGGTGCCGGGGCAGGAGGTGATGTCGATGATCGTGCCCGCCCCGGGGCGTGCCAGGGAAACAGCCGCGAGGTCTTCATAGACCCGCACCAGGTCGGCCCCGCTGATCCAGCGCAGCAACATGTTCTGCTCCACGCTGGTGCGCATCAACCCGCCGCAGTAGCGCCGACTCAGCGCCGCCAACCCTCGTGCCTGCTCCGAGGTGAGGTCGCCGAGAGGAAGATTCAGGGTGACGGTGAAATAGCCGTTCTGCGCCTGGGGCGAAACGTTGGTCTCCGCCCAGGCCTCGAAGCCCTCGGGGTAGGGACCGGAGACCTTCGGCGCCGCCTCGGTGGCGGGGCCGTCCTGCCGTGCCTGCCAGGCCTCGTAGGCCTCCACGAAGGGGCCGGGCTCCACCGCCCGCGCCTCCGGGACCTCGGGCTCGAACGCAGTGGCGCCCAACGCGGCGGGAGGTGACTCGGGGAGCAGCTCGGTCCAGCGGGGATCGTGCGGGAGGGTCTTCCGCTCCTCCAGAACCATGTCGCGAAACGTCTCGAAACCCAACTTCTTCACCAGAAACTTGATCCGCGCCCGGGCCCGGTTGCGCTTCTCGCCGTGGCGGGCGAAGACCCGGCAGATCGCCTGGGAAACGGGCAGGAGCTCTTCGGGCGGCAAGAACGGATCGAGCAGCTTGGCCTCCTGGGGCACCGCTCCGAGCCCTCCCCCCACATAGACCTCGAAGCCGCGCCGGAGCTCGCCGTCCTCCACCCGGGTCTTGGCCACGAAACCGAGGTCGTGCATCTTGGCGAGTCCGCAGGCCTGTTCCGAGCAGCCGGAGAAGGAGATCTTGAACTTGCGGCCGAAGTCCTGGGCATCGGGATGGCCGAGGAGGAAGAGCGTTACCGCCTTGGCATACGGTGTGGTGTCGAAGCTCTCGGTGCGGCACACGCCCGACAACGGGCAGCCGCAGACGTTGCGCACCGAGTTTCCGCAGGCTTCCCGAGTAGTGATTCCTACCGCGGCCAGGCGACGCATCAGGTCGGGCGTGTCTTCGATGTGTACGAAGTGCAGCTGAAAGTCCTGCCGGGTGGTCACGTGAAGAATGGCGTCGGAATATTCCTCGGCCAGCTCGGCCAGCACCTCGAGCTGAGAGGCCGTGAGCTCCCCGAAGGGAATCTTGATGCGCTGCATTCCCGGCGCGTCCCACAGGGTGTTGGGACCCTTGGTCAGATCCTCGGACGGAAATTCGAGGGTTTGAACGCCTCGGCCGTCGTGGCGCTGGCCGTTGTCATAACGCTGCCCGTAGACCCCGCGCCGCAACCGGCTCTCGGCGAAGACCTTCTCGTCGATCTTGCCCTGGCTCCGCATCTGGATCTCGGTTTCGAATTGATCGATTTCCTGCTCCACGGAAGCTGGCAGCGATCCGTGGAGGAAGGACTTCCAAGTACTCTCCGACATGGTCGTGATCTCCTGTCTCTGAGCTTTCAAACCGCGGCTGCGAGCTCACCGATCCGGTGGCTCCACTCGCGAGCGGTGGGTTCTTCGTCTTCGATTCCGATCGGATGCAAGAGCTGTCGCAGGCTCACCACTTCTCCGACGACCAGGGTGGCCGGCGGCTCGAGGCCCTCTTTCTCGACCCGGGCGGCGATATCGGCCAGGGTACCTTCGAGAACCTGCTCCTCGGCCAGGGTACCCTTGGAGATCAGGGCTGCCGGCGTCGTGGCGCTGCGACCATGGGCCACGAGCTCCGAGGTCACGACCGGCAGGGCCCCGACCCCCATCATCACCACCAACGTATCGACGCCGGCCAGGGTCTTCCAGTCCACCGGCTCCTCGGTGGCGCGATGGGCGGTCACTACCGCGAAGCTGCGGGCCAGCCGCCGGTGGGTGAGAGGGATGCCCGCCCGCGCCGGAACTCCGAACGAGCTCGACACCGCGGGCACCACTTCCCAGGGAATTCCCGCTTCCGTCAGGGCCAGGGCTTCTTCGCTGCCACGGCCGAAAATGAACGGATCTCCACCCTTGAGCCGCACCACCACCTGGTTCTGGCGCGCGTGCTCGATCAGCAGACGGTGGATCGCCGCCTGCCCGATGCCCGGTCGTCCCGCCGCCTTGCCGACGAAGATCCGGCGGGCCGAAGACGGCGCCTCGTCGAGCAGGTCGGGATGCACCAGGCGGTCGAAGAGCACCACCTGCGCCCGCTCCAGACAGCGCAGGCCGCGGCGGGTGATGAGGTCGGGATCCCCCGGGCCGGCTCCGACCAGGTACACGGTACCGGCAGCGATCTCGCGCGTCGGGCTCATGCTCGGGCCTCCTGCCGCCGCCAGGCCGAAGCCTCCTGCCCGGCGATCGGCAGGTGGAGGCCACATTCCTTGTGCTCCGATTCCTTCTCCCACCACCAGCGGCCGGCCCGGGGATCTTGCCCAGGACGAATCGGGCGGGTGCAGGGAGCACAGCCGATGCTCGTGTACCCCCGGTCGTAGAGGGCGTTGTACGGCACCCGGTGGCGGTCGATGTGCTCCCAGACCTCGGCCCAGGTCCAGTGCGCGAGGGGATTGAGCTTCAGCAGACCGCCGTGTTTGGAATCGATATCCAGGGGCTCTACGGTGGCTCGGGAGGCCGCCTGGTCGCGGCGCAATCCGGTAATCCAACCCGAGAGCCCGCTGAGGGCTCGCCGCAGGGGCTCCACCTTGCGGGCCTGGCAGCAGGCCTGGCGATCATCTGCAGAGTTGTAGAACGAGTTCGCGCCACCGCTACGCACCAGGGCAGCCACGGCTTCGGGGTCGGGCAGGAAGACTTCGACGTCGACCCCATAGCGCCCCCTCACCTCGTCCATCAGGTCGTGGGTCTCTTGCGGCAGGCGGCCGGTGTCGAGGGTGATGACCCGCACCTCGTCGGCCCGCAGCTCGCGTCGGATCAGATCGAGAATCACCAGGCCCTCGGCCTGGAACGACGTGACCATGGCGATCTCACTACCCCAGCGACCGATCGCCCACTCCAGGAGCTCCCGGGCCGAGGCGTCCGCCATTTCGTGGCGCCAGCGGGCCAGCTCCTCACGGCTGGGCGAGCCGACCAGGTCTTGATCGTCGCTCTCCTGCGTGCTGTTGGTTTCGGAAGGCATCGTACGAATCTCCTTGAAACAAGCTCGGCGGGCACACCTCGACCCGAGCAGTACCGGACCACTTGAGAATCTTCGGATTCCTGAAACGCAGGTGATGGATCGCGGCGCGGAGTCTTGCTGCTGCAGCGGAGCCCGCCGGTTCGAGAGGCAAAATGCCTACGCGAAACCGCTCTGGAGGCTCAGCTCACGCCGGTTCCAGTGCGCGGGTACAATCTGGCGAAGTCTTGGAGAAAGGCGAGACGGTCGTCGATTGCACCCGCTAGCTACAGCTACAGCAGCGGCAACAACGACAACAACAGGGGGAGGCAGAGAGGCTCGGAGTGAGCTCGGACCGCAAGAGGATGCGGTAGTGCAGGGAAGAGTTTCGAGATTCCATAATTGATTGCTCGATGGACCTTCAGGCTATTCCTGGACGATTGGAATCGCCTGCCACGTCACGCCTAAAGTATATAGACAAACTTCGTCGGGTCAAGGGGGAAATCACACCGCTGATAGTCTTCCCGTCTCGATTCCCGAAAACCACCCTGGAGGAAGGCTATGTCGCGTCCGGTTCCGCTCACCCGTTCCCTCTTTGCTCTCTTCTGTCTCCTGCCCTTCACGACCCTCGCCGACAACATCTCCGGTTTCGACCAGGGGCGTGTGCTCGAAGGCCCGGGCTCGGTGTTGCAGGAGCGTCAGCGGGTCGAGCCGATCAACCACATGCTGGAAGACCGCCTCGAGAACCTGCTCCCGCGGCTCATGCGGGAAACGGAGATCGATCTCTGGCTGGTGATCAATCGGGAATACGCCGAAGACCCGGTCTACCTGACCCTGGTGCCGGAGCCGGTCTTCGCCGCCCGCCGCACGACCATGCTCCTGTTCCATGACCGAGGCCCGGAGGAGGGAATCGAGCGGCTCACGGTCAGCCGTTATCCTCTGGGCGGTCTCTACGAGCCGGCCTGGGAAGGCGGAGACCTCGACACCCAGTGGCAGCGCCTCGCCGAGCTGATCGCCGAACGCCGACCACGACGCATCGGAATCGACACCAGCCGCCACTGGCCGGTTGCCGACGGCCTGACCGCCAGTCTCCACGAGCGCCTGCTCGAAGCTCTCGGCCCCGAGCTCTCCCAACGCGTGGTGAGCGCGGAGGATCTGGTGATCCGCTGGATCGAAACCCGCACCGCTCTCGAGCTGGAGGTCTATCCACAGGTCGTGGGCCTCGCCCGGGGCGTGATCGCCGAGGCGTTTTCGGAGCGGGTGGTCACTCCCGGCGTGACCACCACCGACGACATCGCCTGGTACATCCGCCAACGTTTCTCCGATCTCGACCTCCCGATCTGGTTCATGCCCTACGTGAACCTCCAGCGCCCGGGCCAGGAGTGCTCCCCCGAGAATCCGTTCTGCGGCACCTCGGGCGTGGTGCGCCGGGGAGACGTCCTGCACACGGATGTCGGCATTTGTTATCTGCGCCTCTGTACCGATACCCAGGAAATGGGCTACGTGCTCCGCCTCGGTGAAGACCAGGTGCCGGCCGGCCTCGCCAGGGCCCTGGCCGACGGCAATCGCTGGCAGGATCTTCTGACCGGCCAGTTTCGCAACGGCCGAAGAGGAAACGAGATCCTGGCCAAGGCCCGCGCCGCTGCCGAATCCGAAGAGATCCTGGCCAGCATCTACACCCATCCGCTCGGTTTCTTCGGCCATGCTCCCGGGCCGACCATCGGCATGTGGGACAACCAGGGTGATACCCCGGTGCGCGGCGAGTGGCCCCTCTACCCCTTTACCGGCTACGCCATCGAGGGGAATATCAAGGCCGCGGTCCCCGAATGGGACGAGCAGCTGGTGCAGATCAAGCTCGAGCAGAGCGCCGTCTGGAATGGTGAGCGGGTGCTCTACCTGGCCGGCCGCCAAACCGAGTGGCATCTCGTGCGCTGACGCGAGCTCTCTGGCGACCGCCTACGAACTCGCCCCTGGTATTGTAAGAGCTGCAATCGTTTGGCAAAAAATACCAAACCGTCCAGCCGAGAATGCCAAAACGACATGTTACGGTGCCATATCGCCGATTCTAGATACAAACCGGACCGGCTCTCGAGCTCGTGTCGAGCCATCGTGCGCCGTTTTCCGCGCACAAATACGGCGGGGCCGCCCCGTTGCTTCGGGGCGGCTGACCGGTAGGATTTCAGGTAGGGAGTGGGGTGGGCTATTTGAAGGGGTCAGAGCTCGTGTTTCGGGCTCTGACTTCTCGAATGGTCTGTTTATGACGTTGCCGTCAAAGGCCATCTCGTTTCGAGAACAACCTTGTTGCCCCACTTCCTAAGCAATCGACGTGCCAGGAATGAAAAACGGGCGAAGATTCTGCTCTCGCCGCTTTCCAGACCCCTCCTCGAGCTTCGAGCCCGTCTTCAGCGCCCATGGAATGCCGGAAAAACGTCGCCTTCCAAGGACACCTGTCGACTCCAGGACACGCTGGCCCCTCTGTTCGGGTGGCGTCACTCTCGCGGCCGACGGACCCACGAGAAATCGTGTCTCCACGAAAAATCGTCCGCCCCACACGAAATCTCGTGGAATGCCCCTGGATCTCCGGCTCGACCTTTCGTGGAGCTCCACGCCTTCACTGGCTCGACGCCCTCGGAAATCACCGCATCCTCTTCCATGAGGCCCTGGAAACCGATACTTTACGCTCACCATGCCCAAACCCATCGAGTACAACGCAACCCTCGTCCAGCGGATCGACCTCACCTCGGCTCTCTCGGTGTTCAAGATTCGCCCCGATGAACCCCTGACCGGCTCCCCGACGTTCATTCCCGGGCAATACATGACCCTGGGTTTGAACAACGAGGAGAAACCGGAGCTGGGGTCGGTTCGAAGGCCCATGTCGATCGCCTCGGCGCCGGAAGAAGGCAATGTGCTCGAGTTCTACATCCGGTACGTGAATTACCCGGAGTCCGACAACCCCCTGACTCATCTCCTGTGGAAGACACGGGCCGGAGACCGGATCTACCTGCGATCCAAGGCGGTGGGCAAGTTCACCATCACCGATACCGTCGGCGACGACGACCCGCGTCTGCGCGTCTGCGTGGCGGCCGGTACCGGCCTGGCTCCCTTCGTCAGCATGGTGCGCAGCCAGAGCCTCTCCGACCCGCACGGATCCCTCGACCGCTGGGGAATCCTGCACGGCGCCTCGTATCCCGCGGACCTCGGTTACCAGGAGGAGCTCGAGGCGCTGCAAACCCGCGGCCTCCACTATCTCAAGTCCGTCAGCCGTCCCAACGAGGCTCCCGGATGGGACGGTGACAAGGGACGGGTCGAGGACTACTTCCTTCCCGAACGCCTGGCCGCTCTCGAAACGGGCCTCGGCCTCGGCGCCGGTGAGCTGACCCCCGCCAACGCCGTGATCTACATCTGCGGGCTGCAGGGAACGATCGGCCAGACGATCGTGCGGATGATCTCGCGCGGCTTCGTGCCGGAGAACCGCAAGCTGCGCCGTGCCCTCGAAGTGGGAGACGATGTCGAGGCCAGTCTCTTCTTCGAGCAATACGACTCGACCCCGGTGATCGACATCAAGGATCCCTTGGTCATGGAGCCCCTGCGCCGGCAGCTCCACGCCGTCCTCGCCTGATCTCGGGCGGATCCGTACCTCCTGCTCTGCCTTGAAGATCCTCGAGCTCTTCTGCGGAATCGGTGGCTGTGCCGCGACCCTGGGAGAACGAGCGCAGGTCGTCCTCGCGATCGACATCAGCGAGGTGGCGCTCGCCGCCTACCGCGCCAATTTCGATCATCCCACCCGGGTCGCGAGCGTGGAGTCGATTCCGACCGAGACCCTCGCCCGCCTCGAGGCCGATCTCTGGTGGTTCTCCCCTCCGTGCCAGCCCTTCACCCGCCGAGGCCACCAGCGCGATCTCGAGGATCCGAGAGCCCGCCCCTTCCTCGGCCTCCTGGAGCACCTCGCGGCCGCGCCCCCTCCCTTCGTGGCGATGGAGAACGTGCCGGAGTTCCGCGGATCCCGGGCCCATGAGCTTCTGCTCGGCACCCTGGAAGCGGCCGGTTTCGTGGACGTCTTCGAGGAGCTCCGTTGTCCGAGCACGATGGGAATGCCCAATCGGCGCCTGCGGTACTACCTGGTCGCCGGCCGCCGTTCTCTCCGCGAGCCGGCAGGGCTCCCGACTCCCCGACTCCTCCTCGCGGACCTGCTCGACGCCGAGCCGGAACCGGACCTGACGCTGGATGCCGACACCGCGGAGCAGTATCGCGAGGCCATCCACGTCGTCGATCCGGCCGATCCCGAGGCTCTCACCCGATGCTTCACCTCGGCCTACGGCCGCTCCCCGGTTCGGAGCGGCTCCTATCTGGCGACCCCCAGCGGCCCGCGGCGTTTTTCACCGCGCGAAATCCTGCGTCTGCTCGACTTCCCACCCGAGCTCCGGCTGCCGTCGGAGATGACCCGGCGCAAGGCATGGCAGCTGGTGGGCAACAGCCTCTCTCTCCGCCCGGTGCGCGAGCTGCTCTCCCGGATTCCGACCTGACCAAGGCCAGGCCGGGGCAAACCGAGACCTCGGGCGTTCCGTACCCACGGTACGATCCCTTCGAGCTCAGACCGAGGTACTTCTCGCCAGAAGGAGCCTTCGCCCATGCTACAGACCCTCAAACCCGCCGTCCGGCGACTCTTCGCCACGAAGCGAGTCGAGCCTTCGTACCCGACCCTGCCGGAGGTCGACACCTCCACCGGTGAGACCAACGTCCCCGGAATCTACGCCGTCGGCGAGCTGGCCGGCACTCCGCTGGTGAAGCTCGGTCTCAACGCCGGCCACGACCTGGTCGATCGCCTGGCTCCGGACCTGGCCAGCGGCGGCCAGGAAGATCAGCTCGATCTGGTGATCGTCGGCAGCGGTAGCTCGGGATTCGGCGCCACCTTGCGGGCCCACGAGCTCGGCCTGAAATATGTAACGATCGAAGCGGCAGCCTTCGCAAATACCTTCGTCACCATGACCAAGGGCAAGTGGCTCTTCGCCGAGCCCCTGGACGTGGAAAATCGGTCCCATGCCTGGTTCGAGGAGTGCACCAAGGAAACCCTGCTCGAACGCTGGCGCGCCACGGTGCAGGAGAAATCCCTGCTCCTCCGAGAGCAGGAAAAAGTGGTCGACATCAAAGGCTCGATCGACGACTTCACGGTGGTGACCGATACCGGAGAATACAAAGCTCGCCGGGTCCTGCTCTGCCTCGGCAAGGCCGGCAATCCACGCAAGCTGAACGTTCCCGGTGAAAAAGAGAACGCCCGAAAAGTTCACCACCGACTGCTCGATCCCGACGACTTCAGCAACGAGGACATCTTGATCGTAGGCGCGGGAGACGTGGCTTGCGAAGCCGCCATCGCCCTCGCCGAGCCGGGCACCAACCGGGTGACCCTCTCCGCCATCGATCGCGAGTTCACCTTTCCGAAAAAACGCAATATCGACGCCGTACGGGCTCTGGAGGCCGAAGGGAAGCTCGAGATCCTGCTCGGCTCCTCCGTGCGCTCGATCGACACCGACCATGTCGAGGTCGAGCTGGCCGACGGAGAGACCACCCGGATCGAGAGCTCCGTGGTCTTCGAGATGATCGGTGCCGAGCTCCCTCTACCGTTTCTCCAAAAGATCGGCGTTCGCCTGGCCGGTTCCTGGCACCTGAAGAAGTGGATCGTCCTCTTCGCCGTCTTTCTCGGCGTCTACTCTCTGTATGGCCTCAAGAGTTATGGCAAGGGAATCGTGGCCTGGCCATTCCAGGATCTGATTTCGGAAGCCACCTACGACGCTGCCCTGCTGAAGATTTTCCAGGTCGCCTTCGCCCCTTTTGCGTGGCTGTTCTCCGAGCAGGCCATGACCGACATCCTGAGCGATCGGGGATATCAACAAGGATTTCTCTACAGCTTGCTCTACACCATCGTCATGGTGGTCTTCGGCTACGAGGCGCTGATCCGCTGGCGCGGCAAGGCCAAACACAAGAGTTATCAGACTTGGCGATTTCTCAGCCTGATCGGGTTCCAGGTCGTCTTCTTCCTGATCGTCAACATCATCGCCGTCCAGGCTCTGACCGCGCAATACGCCTGGCGCGCCTGGGGGCTCTATCAACCGTTTCCGCTATTCTTCAATACCTTTTTCTGGTGGAGCCCCTCGGATCCGAAGTGGATCGTGGCCTTCTTCGTGGGTGCCGGTCTGCTCGGCACCCTGGTAGCGATTCCGCTGCTGGCACGCAACCATGGAAAACGTTTCTGCACCTGGATTTGTGGCTGCGGCGGCCTCGCCGAGACCCTCGGAGATCGCTGGCGTCACCTTTCCCCCAAGGGGGAACGCAGCCGGGCCTGGGAGTTCCAGGCAGTCGTGGTCCTTCTCGCCAGCTTTCTGGTGGCCATGGTCGTCGTCGGCGCCTTTCAGACCAGCGGCTCCAATCCCTGGTGGAAGACCTACAACTACCTGGTGGACTTCTGGCTCGTGGCGGTGATCCCCATCGCCCTCTACCCCTTCTTCGGCGGCAAGGTGTGGTGTCGCTACTGGTGCCCCCTCGCCTCGTACAACCAGCTGCTCTCGAAGTGGTACGGACGCCTGAAGATCGTTTCGAACGACAAATGCATCACCTGCACGGAGTGCTCCAAGTACTGCCAGGTGGGGGTCGACGTCATGGCCTTTGCCAAGAACCAGCAGCCGTTCGACAACTCGAACTCCGCGTGTATCCACTGCGGCATCTGTATCGACGTCTGCCCGATGGACGTCCTCTCCTTCGAGACCAGCAACGGCCGTGCCGTCGATCTGATCTCCCAGGGCCGGATCTCCGGGCTCGAAAGCCAGGGCGCGGCACCGGCCACAGGAGCCACCCCTGCTCTGGCCCGCGCCGGCCTGGTGCCCCAGATCGGCACCGGACGGGTCGAGAGCGTTCGCTCCCTCCCCGTCCTGCCGAGCTGAGGGAGAATCGAGGGCCGAAGCCCTCTCGCCATGCAGAGCGCCCTGCGGGACGCGGAGGGCTGGCGTGAGGCACGACCAGAGACTCAGTACGGCATTTCGGGCTCGTGACCCAGGAGTCGTGCGTAGACCACCAGGCTGCCCCGGTGGTGGGCCGTGTGGTCGACGATGCTCCGGACGATCGCGAACCGGGGCTGCCCACCCATCACCATGCCTTCGGGTAATGGACGTGCCAGCTCCTCGGCCGACTCTTTCTCGAACATCTCGCGGACGCCTCGGAACGCTCTGGTGATCCACTCCTTTGCCGCCTGCACCGAGGTCACCTTGCTGACCTCCTGCCATTGCGCAGGAAAATCCAGGTCGAACCCCTCGGGCCGGCTGGCCCCTTCTACGAACCAATCGACCGTATGGGCGACGTGGGCAATCTGCTGTGCCACGGTCATCATTCCCTCTTTCGGGGCAAAGCTCGAATCTTCTTCCGTCAGGGTGTCGATCGATTTGACAAAATAGCGCTCTGTACTCTCGAGCTCCACGATCCATTGCTGGGTATCCATTTCGATATCCTCCGGGGTTGGGTCTGTTCTCGGGCTTTCGGCGAAGGGCCGAGCCGGCTCGCGGCCGGCGAGAGAAAAGTATCGGGGTGCTGCTGACAACGTTCTGTCAGGAGAGCTCCGGCAACGTGTCGCGCTCTGCCGAGCCCAAACCGGTAGACCCTCGGAGATCGATGACCTACATCCTCGGCCGCCGCCGAACGGCGAGACCCCTGGTTCGCCGTCTGCCGCGGCTCCTCCGCTACGCGGTCCGGATCGTGTTGGACCAGGAAGGCCTGCTATTCCAGCCCGTGGACCGCCCACCCCTGGAGGCCGACGAGCTGGCGGCCGACGCCAGCCGCGTGCCGCTCGCGGTCGGCGCATCCGGAGCCGCGGCCTGGTGGATTCCGGCGAACCCGGCCGGTCCATTGGCCAGCTCGGGAACGGTCATTCTGGTGTTTCCCAGGGCCACCGGTGATCCGCGCGACGAGACCGAGACTCTACGTTCGTTCCGCCAGATGGGCTGCAGCAGCCTGGTGGTGGACTACAACCGATCGAAAGGCCAGAAGCCACCCCGGCTGGCGCACTGCCGTTCACTCGCCCGGGCCGCCTGGAAGCACCTGCGAGAGGATCGCGGTCTCGCCCCGCCTCGGGTCGTGCTCTACGGCCGCTCTCTCGGCGCCGCCTTCGCCGCCGAGCTCGGTGCCGAGATCACCCGGGAGAGCCGAGCCGAGCCGGGCTCAGCCGCAACTCCGCCCGCGCTGCTGGGTGGCCTGATCGCCCACAACGGGTTCAGCTCCGTTGCCGACCTCGCCCGCGACAGCTTTCCCAGCTGGATGGTTGCTCTCTTCCAGCGGGTGGATCTCGACCCGGTGCGCGAGGTGGCCGCGGGAGCCGGCCCGGTCCTCGTCGTGTTTGCCCAGGACGACCAGTTGATCCCCCCGAGCCACAGCGAGCGGATCCTCGCCGCCGCCGGGGAGCGAGGGCAATCGCTCCGGTACCCGGGCGACCATCTCAGCGAGGGCTGGCTCCAGACCCGCTCCGCACAGGCGGCGCTGCGCCGCTTTCTCGATGGAGCCGAGCCCTGAGCTCCGCGCCGACCGATCCGTCTCGCCCGGCGACTCTGCCCGAGCTGGTGCGCGGTCTCGACAGGCACGAAGGCCGAAAGGCGCTGGGATTCGCCGGAGAGCTGGGGGTCCGCTGGTGGACCCGAGCCCGCTTCCAGCGGGAGATCTCGACCACCGCCGGCCGCCTCGCCTATCTCGGAGTCCGGCCGGGCGACCGGGTTCTGCTCTGGGCACCTACTTCGCCGGAGTGGGCCGCGATCTTCCTGGCGGTCGCCGAGCTCGGAGCCGTCACCGTGCCGATCGACGTCGGCGAGGACGCCACCACTGCCGAGCGCCTCCGGCAACACATCGACCCCCGGCTCGCCCTCACGGCCAGGCCCCACCTCGAGCCGAGCTCCACCCGAGAGGGAACACCCTGGAAGCCCCTCCACGATCTATACCGCACACCGACCGCCCCCGTGCCGCGAGCCGACGTGCAACCCGACGATCCGGCAGTCGCCCTCTTCACATCGGGAACCACCGGCGAGCCCCGCGGCGTGTTGCTCGACCACGGCAATCTCGTGGCCCAGTTGCATCCCTTCCGCACAGTGCGCACGGTCTTTCATCTGCTCCCCTTTCGGGCCCTCTCCCTCGCCCCTTCGAGCCATGTGCTCGGACTCGTGGTCGGCCTCTTATTGCCCCTCTACCTGGGAATGCCCACTCTCTACACGGGCTCGCTCGAGCCCTACCTGTGGGCCCGAGTCATCCGCCAACAGAAGCTGAGCGTGCTGGTGGCGGTGCCGCGCCTCCTCCAGACCCTCCGCGATTTCTTGCTCCATCGCCGGACGGCCGGCCGAACCCTGGCCGAGGAGCTGGCCACAGCTTCGCCCTGGCACCAGCGGCGACTCTTGTTCTGGCGCCGCGGCCAGGTCTTCGGCCGCTTCTTGTTTCGAGTGCTGCTGGTGGGAGGGGCCGAGCTCCCGGCATCCACCGTGCGCTTCTGGCGCCGCACGGGGCTGGTGCCGATCCAGGGCTACGGCCTCACAGAGACCGCTTCCTTCGTGAGCATCAGCCGGCCCTTCGGCCCTGCCGGCAGTCTCGGATCCGCCGTGGGCGACCAGGAGCTGCGGATCGCCCCCGACGGCGAGCTCCTGGTTCGCGGCCCGAACCTGAGCGCCCGCCTGGAGAGCGCGGAGGCCCTGGAGCTCGCACCCGGCGGCTTCCTGCCCACCGGCGACCTGGTTCGACTCGACGACGGAGCTCTCCATTTCGTCGGGAGGAAATCGGAGGTCATCGTCACCGGCGAGGGGTGGAACGTCTCTCCGGTCGACGTGGAATCGGAGCTGCTCGAGGAACACGGGATCCGGGACGCCGCTGCCGTGCCCTGGCGGGGCAGCGGCGGGATCGAGGTACACGCGGTGCTCGTGCTCGATCCCGGGGCCGAGGCAGCCTCTCGGGTCCAGCGGGCCAATCGCCGACTCGGACCTCAACGCCAGGTCACCGGCTGGACTCTCTGGCCCGAGCCGGAGCTACCCCGCGGTCGCCTGGGCAAGCTGCGACGAGGCGAGATCCTCGAACGCCTCGAGGATCTGCACGAGTCCTCGATCGAGACTCCAACCAGCGACCCAACGGGCGACCCGCTCGACCTGGCGACGATCCTCCGCGATCCCGACCACGATCGGCGGCTCGAATCTCTGGGAGCGTACCTGGCGACGAGGACGGAAAGGGCCGACGCTCCCCCCGCGACCCATTCATCCGCCACGGCCCTCTCCGACTTCGGCCTCAGCTCCCTCGATCGGGTCCAGCTCCTCGGCCGGGTCGAGCAGCGCCTCGGCGGTTTCGCCGGCCCACCACCCCTGGTGAGCGACGAAACCACCCTCGACGAGCTCGTCGACAGGCTCCGATCCCACCATCGATCGTCTGCCGAGGCCACCGGACAGCGGCCTGCCTCGCGGCTGCCCGGCGGCCAGCCCGGATATGCCCTGTACCCTCCCGTCCGGTGGCTGCGCCGCATCGTTCGAGCCCTGGCGACGCTCGTCTGGCGCCAGCTGGGATACCGGGCCGTCGGTCGCTGGCACGGCCGCCGCCCCGCCCCCGAGGAGCCCTTCCTCGTGGTCGCCGAGCCCCATCGACACTGGCTCGATTCCCTCGTCATCTACCAGGCACTCCCTCGAGAGCTCCGCCGACGGCTGATGGTGGTGACCAACCGGGATTTTCGCGAGGTCTTCGAACCCGATGCCGGGACCCCGTGGTCCCACCGCCTCTACATGGCCGGCGCGTATTACCTCGTTCTGCCCCTGCTCTTCTGTTTTTCCATCCTCTGCCCCAACGGGCGAGTGCGGGAAGGGCTTCTCGACTCGGCCCGGCTCATCGGCAAGGGATATCGCCCCCTCACGTTCCCCAAGGGTCTCGTCTACTACGGTAGGCCCGAGCCGATTCGCCACGACCCCGGCCTGGCGTGGCTCGCTCTGGAGACAGGTGTGCCCCTGCTCCCGGTCTTCCTCGAGGGCAACTTCGAGCTGGGCTGGAAACGGCGGCAAACGCCGCGCCACATGACCGTGCACTTCGGAGATCTGATCGAGCCAGTACCCGGTGACCGCCCGGAAGATCTGATCGCCCGCGTCGAGGCCGCGTGGTCGGCCTTCGGCATCGAGGACGACGATTCCGCCTGATCTCCTGGTATCCGGCCGGGCTCAGCTGCCGCGGTAGGTGGAGTATCCCCAAGGGCTGAGGAGAAGGGGAACGTGGTAGTGCTCGGTGGTGTCGCGAACCTCGAAGACGATGGGAATGGCGCGATAGAAGCTCTCGAGCCCGGCATCCCGAAAGTACCCGTCGACCTCGAAGCTCAGCCGATAGACCCCGGGAGCCAGGGAATGGTCGGCGGGCAGGAGATCGCTCATCCGGCCGTCGTCGTCGGTCCAACCCGAGGCCAGCCGCCGCCAGCCCTGTCCCCCTTCGTCGAGACGTTCGAGGCCCACGGCGACTCCCGAGGCGGGCGCTCCGCGAGCCGTGTCGAGCACGTGGGTCGTGATCGGGCTCTTCATGATTCTGCTGCTCCTGGCCCGGCACCTCGCCAGGCGGTCCATGGGAAATCGTAAGACCGGGAATCCGCTCGAATTCCTGCATTGTATCTCGGCCAGGGACCGTCGCAGGGAGCCCGGGTGGAGGTCGGAGCCACGACCCGGCCTCCCTGCCCGAGAGCCCGCCGAGAATTATCTGCCGCCGGAGAGAACCGATTTCGCCGCCCCTTCGTATTCATTGTTTTGGAATTCTCGGGCGATTGCCCGAACCCTCCCCATCAACATTTCTGCTCCTCCCCGCGGAGGACCCCTGCAGAGGAGACTGTTGGAATGCACGCTCAGAAATCGATTCTCGAGAAAAGCCTCGCGCTCCTGATCCTCGTCCTCGTCGTCGCCCTCGCCCTCCCCGCCTTCGGTGCCCGTGAAGACGATGCCGATCGGAAGAGCAAGAACGGCAAGGCCAGCGGCACCATCGACGGCGTCTCCGTGACCGTCGAGTACGGCCGGCCGAAGGTGAAGGATCGCGAGATCTTCGGCGGCCTCGTGCCCTACGGCAAGATCTGGCGGACCGGCGCCGACGAAGCCACCACCATCACTCTCGGCTCCGACGCCAAGATCGAGGGCAAGGCCCTCTCCGCCGGCACCTACAGCCTGTTCACCATCCCCGGTGAAAAGGAATGGACGGTCGTCTTCAACAAGGTGGCGGAGCAGTGGGGCGCCTACAACTACGAGTCCAAGCAGGACGCCCTGCGGGTCACCGTCGAGCCCAAGAAGATCGACCACACCGAAGAGCTCACCTTCGCCGTGGGCGACGGCCACGTGGCCCTGCACTGGGCCGAGCTCGGGGTCGCCTTCTCGGTCGCCAGCCACTGACCCGACCGGGCCGCATGCCGCTCGGCGTGCGGCCCCACTAGTGGACTGTAACCGAAGAACTGTTGGTGATTGAGCGAGAGCCCGCCGTGTCTGGCAAGGCGCACCGACACAGGGATAGTGGGGCTCTCTCGAGGAGGCGCAACGCCGCCAGGCGCGGCGGGAGCCGCTCAGGCGCTAACAGTTCAAGTGTTACAGGCCACTAGCCTCTTGCCTCCCCGACTCCTGCGCTACCGCGCCGGCCCCGCGGCCCTGCGAACGATTCGCGAAGAAGGTCTGCGCCCCGAGACCATCGGCGCTTTCGTCGCGCCCGCCAGCGGCCCCCGCTGGCTGATCCTGGCCGGGATCGACCGGGCACTTCTCGACCACGGCTGGCTGGGCACCAGCCCCCAGATCCTCGCGGGTGCATCCGCCGGTGCCTGGCGCTGCGCGAGCTTCGCCAGCTCCCGCCCTCGAGAGACCCACCAGCAACTGCTCAACGGCTATATCTCCCAGACCTTCACGCGCGCCGACACCCCTCGGCAGATCAGCGCCGCGTACCGCACCATGCTCGGCGAATGTTTCGCCGAGGAAGCCGCACATATTCTCGAGCACCCCACCTTCCGGCTCGTCCTCGGGACCTGCCGCTCCCGCCTCGGTAGCTCCAGGGCGGCCCAGCTCACCGGCCTGCTCGTGGCAGCCGCCCTCGACCGTCTCACGCCCCGTGCAACCGAGCTCTTCTTCGAGTCGGTGGCCTTTCACACGCTCGATTCCGAGAATCCGGCCCTCGATCCCACGGCTGTCCGCCTGAGCGCCGCCAACCTGCTCGACGCCGTTCGCGCCAGCGGCACCGTACCGATCTACATGGAGCCGGTGAGAAACCCAGCCGGAGCGCCGGCGGGAGAATACGTCGACGGCGGCCTCACCCAGTACCACCTGCACCGAGACTTTCGCATCGGCCCCCGGCAGGTCGTGCTCTTTCCCCACTACCAGGAGACGATCCGCCCCCGGTGGCTCGACCGCTGGACCTCGCGCTCGCCAACACCGAGCCAGATCGATTCACTGCTGTTGATCTATCCGTCGCCGGCATTCCTCACTCGCCTCGAGCCCCACGGCGTCCCCGATCGGCAGGACTTCAAACGCTGGGTCGATGACCCCGCGGCTCGCCAGGCCCACTGGTGGCGAGCCGCGGCGGAGTCCGAGGCCCTGGGCGAAGAGCTCGTCGAAGACCTCGAGAGTGGACGGTTGGCGGAGAGGGTGGAGCCGCTCTAGCGAGCTCCCCCCTCTCCGACTCAGGGCGAGACCGCCGACCAGCCCGAGGTGTCGCCCGACTCGAAACCATCGCCGAAGAAGCCTCCCGCGGGAAGGAAGACGTAGTAGACGTCCTGCTCACCGTTGAGGGTGGCGGCGTAGGCCACGTGGGCGCCGGTATCTTCCGATTCCATATCGTTGTAGTCGCCGATCTTGTTCTGCTGCGGGAAGCCGAGCAGAGGATCGAACGGTGGCGAGACGGCCCGGTTGGCAGCCCAGGTGAGGCCGCCGTCGAGAGACGACGAAAAGTAGAGGGCGGAGTCGAGGCCGCCGAGATCGTCACGGCTGTCGTTCCAGGTCACGTCGATCCGGCCGTTCGGCGCCACGGAAACGGAGGCGAACCACTGCCAGGCGTTGGTGTCCATCGGGTCATCGTTGATCCGAACCGGAGCGCTCCAGGTCATGCCGCCGTCGGTGCTGCGGGCGAAGTGCACGTCGAGCGGATCACTACCCGGAGGATCGATGGAGGCCAGCAGATAGACGTGCCGGGCTCCCGGAGAACCCGCGGAGGGATGGGCGGCGACCCAGATCTGCCCCAACAGCCCCCCGGGATTCGGCCCCACGGCTCGCTGGATTCCGCCCCCCAGGTCGACCGAGGTCACGAAGTCGAAGGTCGGCGTGGCCGCGCCGTCGCTGGCATTCGACGACCGGGCCACGAGAATGTCGGCGAAGCCGCCAGCGCCGTGGCCGGCCACGTAGACCTCGCCGTCGGGCCCCACGGCCACCACGCCGCGCTGGGGCTCGTCGGGAATCGCCAGCGGCGTATCGAAGGTGTCGCCGCCGTCGGTGGAACGCAGGAAGGTGTCGTCGTCGCAGCAGCCGAAGAACGGATTCCACGGTGCGACGTAGAAATGCCCTCTCCCAGGCCCCTCGGTCCGGTCGATCGCCAGCCACGCCTTGTCGCCGCCGAAGGCGAAGACCCCGGCGTCCCAGGTGGCCCCGCCGTCGGTCGAGCGGAAGAGGTCGCAGGTGAAGTCGCTTCGCAGGCTGTGGTAATAGAAAACGCCGTCGGCGTCGGCCTCGAGCAGGGGATCGGATCGGAAGACCCCGGCATCGATCGAGCCGGGAAAAGTCCAGCTCGAGCCGCCGTTCGTGGTGAAGGCCCAGCCCGCCTGGCGAAAGTTGCTGCTGATGGTGTCGAATTGCCGCCAGCCGATGGCCATGCGGCTGGAATCGTTGGGATCGACCGCCAGGGACGGCTCGTTGGCGGCGTCTCCGAGAATGTTCCGCCCCTCTTCGTCGACATTGACCTGCACGCTGATGAAACCACCGCGGCGCCAGGTGCGCGCTTCCGAGGTTCTCCGCTCGCTCGGCGGTACCGGAACATATCCCTGGTCGAGGAACTCCTCGGGCCCTTCGAAGCTCTCCGGCCGCTCGACGGGCTCCGCATCGTGCCCCAGGACCGAAGGAGCCAGGAGCAGGAAACCCATCGGCAAGAGCGGAAGTACCGTCCGAGCCACGACCGAGACCATGCCTGTCCGGATTCGAGATCCAGTCCTCATCCACAGCTCCTTCCTGAACTTCCTGAACTTCCTGAAGGTCTTCGAACCCCTGTGAGCTTCAAACGACCGTGATCATCGACGGATCGGTGAGGTGGGGCAATGCGTTGAAGCTGCGCACCGCCCATCTCCCGCCGGAGAAGAGCAGCTCGGTGGTGGTGATGTTGCGCGCCGCCCAGCTCATCTCGAGCACTCTCTCGTCGGCCAGCTCCAGGGCGCGACCCACCATCGCCGCAATCGAGCCCGCCGAGGCGAAGGCGGCCACGGTGCGCCCCCCCTCGTGCTCCAGAGCCAGGGTCTCCATGCCCTGCTCGACCCGGGCGCGAAACGCCTTCCAGCTCTCGAAAGGCAGGTCGTCGATCGGCAGATCTTCCCGCACCCAGCGCCGGGTGAGATACCGAAACATCTCGAGGTAGATCTCCAACCGATTCGGCGGATCATCCTCCAGACGCTCGACCCAGGCGGCGACTTTCTCGTCGTGAGGAGCCATCGCCCCGCGCAGGTGCTTCACCACCGCCAGCCCCTGGTGCTCTGCGAGATGCGGCAGGGTCTGCAGGCTCGGCCAGGACCGGTCGGATTCTCGGTAGGCGCCGGCCACCAGCTCTGCCGTGTGGCGCTGGCGCCGCAAGGGCCCGCTGTACACGGCATCTAGCTCGACTCCCAGCCGCAGCCAGTGCTCGGCGAGAGCCACGGCCTGGCGTTCACCGAGCGGCGAGAGCTGGTCGTAGTCGGCGGCGTGGATCGATGCCTGGGCGTGGCGTACGAGAATCAATCGGCTCATGTCTTCCTCATCTCGACGAGGCCCTCGGCTCGTGTCGCCAGGGCTCACCGCGAGCGCCGAGTATTCCACATTCGATCGTCCTCGCCACCGGGCTCTGATCGCCCACCTTCTGCGACAGATCGGGCAGAAGCCGTGGCCCGAGCACCACCACCACGGCGAGCCCGGCCAGGATGCGACGATGACGCAGAAGGCTCATCAGAACTTCCAGAGCACAGACGCCTTGGCCGAAGTATCGGTATCGTCGCGGTCGCCGATCGGCTGGTTGCGGTAGCGCACCTCGTATCCCAGCTGTACCGCGAGCCGCTCACTCACGGCAACGGTGAGAGCGGTGAGAGACTCGGCGCGCCAGTCGTCCGACTCACCGAAGTTCGGAAAAAAGGTCAAGACCTGGGAGAAGTCTGCCGTCTCGCTGATCTTCCGCTCGTAACGCAGACCGAGAATCGCACCCAGATCACTGCTATCGGGCTCGGGCTCGGTTCGGTCCTCGTCGGTCCAGGTCAAGCCGAGATCGAAACGCAAAGACTGCTCCTCCGTTTCCTTTACGTTCAGAATCACACCGGCTTCGACCAGGGCTCGCAAATCGATTCCGGCGAACTCGTCTTGCTCGAACGAGACGCCCAGGAAGAGCTCGGGCCTGGCATCGAGCGCACGGGTCGCCCGCGCCCCGGCGAAGAAACGCTCCGCCGTGGCTTCACCATCTTCCTCCGCCCGATCGGCGAGGGCCTTGAGCTCCCACCCCCAAGGTGTCGCTCGCCGGACCGCCAGGAGATCGAGGCCCAGCGAGCTGGTGTCGGTGTTTCCACCGGTCGCCAGGAACGACAAACCGAGCTTGTTCTTCCACAAGGGTTCTTCTTCGGCCGGGGCACCTTCTTGTCCGGCCGTGGGCAAGACCCAGGCCAGTAGCAAGGTTGTGTGAGCAAGATTTCGCAAGGTCCGATACGAAAACATTTTCGTCGTATCCATCCAAGGTTGGCCTGGGTTTGTTATTTGGTGCGTCGCCCGCGGACATATTGCCCGGGCCAGAATTGATCCGCGAATCGATACTTCTCCGCGGCACGTAGGGTCAAGTACGCATCGCGCAGATGTGGCCGCGCCATCGCCGTCAGGTCGGCACGCCCCGCGGCGAGGATCGTGTTCGCGTGGTCCTCGCCCAGAATGGCTCCTACGGCCATCACCGGGATCCCCACCTCGTAGCGAATCTTCTCGGCAAAGGGCACCTGGTACATCCGCCCGTAGATCACGTCGGACTCCGGCGAGTTCCCCGCCGTGGAGACGTCGATCACATCACAACCCTCTTCTTGCAACCACCGCGAGAACACCACCGAGTCCTCGGCGGTGAATCCACTGCCGTCTTCCATCCAGTCGGTTGCGGAAATCCGCACCGACATGGGTTTGCCCTCGGGCCAGGCACCGCGTACGGCGCGGAAGACCTCGAGCGGATACCGCGCGCGGCTCTCCAGGTCTCCACCGTAGTCGTCGTCACGAAAATTCGACAACGGCGAGAGAAAGCTGGACAGCAGGTATCCGTGGGCCATGTGCAGCTCCAGCCAGTCGAAACCCGCTTCGTCGGCCCACACGGTGGACTGCACGAAGGCATCTCGCACGCGGTCCATGTCGGCCCGGTCCATGGCCCGGGGCACCGGCCAGTCGGGTTGAAACGGCACCGCCGAAGGCGCGAGGGCCTGCCAGGCACCCTGCTCGGGAGTCAGAGGAATGTCGTCGGCATCCCAGGGATGGAGCATCGAGGCCTTGCGCCCGGCATGGGCGAGCTGTAGGCCGATCTTCGAGGCCGAATTCCGGTGCACGAAATCGACGATCCGGCCCCAGGCGTCGCGATGCTCGGGCCGATACATGCCGGCACAACCCTTGGTGATTCGCCCCTCCGCCTCGACATCGGTCATCTCGGCGATGAGCAGACCGGCGCCGCCGATCGCCCGGCTGCCCAGGTGCACCAGGTGCCAGTCGTTCACCAGGCCGTCTTCGGCGCTGTACTGGCACATGGGGCTCACCACCACGCGATTCGGCAGCTCCAGGTCCCGGGCCCGCCAGGGGGTGAAGATCGGGGGCGGTGGCTCCTCTCCCTCGATGACTTCCTGGCCCTCCTTCCGACGAAACCACTCGGTGGCTCGGCGCACCAGCTCGGGATCCCGCTCGGCCAGGTTCTCGTAGGTGATGCGCTTCGAGCGGGTCATCAGGTTGAAGGCGAACGGAACCGGCTCCTGGGCCATGTACCGCTCGGAATTCTCGAACCATTCGAGGCTCGTCTGCGCGGCCTTCTGCAGCTTCAGCACGTCGACCCAGCGCGCCTCCTGGTAGGCCGCCAGCGCCGCCGGCACGTCGCCGGTACCGTGCTCGCGAAAGGTATCGGCCAGCAGGATGGCGTCTTCCATCGCCAGCTTGGTCCCGGAACCGATCGAGAAATGTGCGGTGTGGGCGGCGTCGCCGAGAAGAATCGTGTTGCCGTGGTGCCAGGTCGCACAGCGCACGGTGGGGAACCGGCGCCACAGGCTGCGATTGCTGAGCAGCCGGTGGCCGTCGAGCCAGGGCGCGAAGAGCTCCTGGCAGTAGGCGACCGTTTCTTCCTCGCTGGCCTGGTCGAGGCCGGCTCGCCGCCAGACCTCCTCGCGGGTTTCCACGATCCACGTCCCCAGACCTTCCTCGAAGGGATAGGCATGGACCTGGAACAAACCGTGCTGATTCTCGTGGAAGACGAACGTGAAGGCTTCGAGGGGTTTGTCGGTACCCAGCCAGCAGAAACGACAGAGCCGCCAATCGAGATCCGGCTGGAAGACGTGGGCCATCCGCTCGCGCACCCGGCTGTTGACGCCATCCGCCCCGACCACGAGATCGTAGCCGTCGAAAGCCCCGAGATCGTCGACCTCCTGCTCGAACCGCAGCTCGATCCCGAGCTCGCGGCAGCGGCCGTGCAAGATCTGCAGCAGCTTCTTCCGCGCCAGGGCGGCAAAGCCGTGCCCGGTCGATACGGTGCAAGTGCCGCGGTAATAGGTCTCGATATCGCGCCAATACTTGAAGCTCGAGGTAATCGCCGCGTAGCTCTCGGCGTCGGCATCCTCGAAGGCTCCGAGGGTTTCGTCGGAGAACACCACACCCCAGCCGAACGTGTCTTCCGGACGGTTGCGCTCCACCACCCGGATCTCACTCTCGGGAAACGATTTCTTCATCAAGATGGCGAAGTAGAGGCCCGCGGGGCCGCCGCCGATACAGGCGATTTTCATCTCGTTCCTGCTCCTCTTCGGACGATCGAGATTCCGTCGGTTGGCGGGACTTCACACTCCCGCTTGGCGTCTTCCGGCCGGCATGGTACACCTTCCGGAGCCGGTTGCCCACGGCCTTGCCCACCTCTGGATCCCCCTCGGATCCAGAGCTCTTTCAGACCCTCGTGCCGAACGGACACCACCCCGGATGCGACGAGCCGACCGACTGTTCCAGATCGTACAGACGCTGCGCCGACGGCGAGTCACCACCGCCCGGCAGCTGGCCGAGAGGCTCGAGGTTTCCGAGCGTACCGTGTATCGCGACATTCGCGACCTGACCCTTTCGGGAGTCCCCATCGAGGGGGAGGCCGGGGTCGGCTACCTGCTCCGGGGCTACGACCTGCCCCCGCTGATGTTCACCCACGAGGAGATCGAAGCCCTGGTGCTGGGGGCCCGGATCGTCGAGTCCTGGACCGACCAGGGCCTGGCTCGGGCGGCCCGCCAGGCTCTCGACAAGGTCGAAGCGGTGCTCCCGACCGGTACCGATGACATCCTGAGGGAAACCCCTCTCTTCGCGCCCGACGATCACGCCCGGGTGCCGGTCCAGGTCGACCTGGCCGAAATCCGGCGCGCGATTCGCGAGCGACGGAAGATCCGCTTCCGCTACGTCGACGCCAACGGCAGTGGCAGCCGGCGGACCGTACGCCCGGTGGGTATGGCCTTCTACGGCCATATCTGGATTCTCGGCGCCTGGTGCGAGCTGCGCGATGCCTTCCGCGCCTTTCGCCCCGACCGCATGCGCGATGCCGAATTCCTCGGCGAGATCTTCGAGCCCGAGGCCGGCAAGGGCCTGGCAGACTTCGTCTCCACCATGGAACGCCAGGCCCGCAACGAGTAGCTTCCGGGCCTCGGGCAGCCCTTCGGTACGGTTCTTGCGATAAGCTGTGGGTGCGTGTCGAGATCCAACGACCCTGGCGCGGGGCGTCGTCGATTTCCCCGAGGGCGTGTTCAACGGAGTGGAGCCAGACATCCAATCCGCTGAATTTTCTTTCATTTTTTCCCTTTGGCCCCGGTCTCCGGTCGGCTGGCTCGGCGAAACCACCATCGTCGCTGCTCGAGAGGTGACTGAAATATGACGGCTCGTTCTTCGACCACCTGGCTGATCCTGCTCTTCTTCGGACTCGGCACCTTTCTCCCAGCTCCCTCCGAAAGCTCCCGACGCAACAAATCGTTGGCCCTGGAGGTCGAAACCGAGCGCGACATCCTCGCCCTCAATCCGGAGATGGCCCGTTTCCTGGTGGAACGCATCGGCTACAAGCAGGTGCGCTACGCCCGCCTGCAGGCCCTGCTCGACGCCATCTTCGGCAAGAAGGGTCTCGACATCACCTATGGCAACACGCGGACCAAGACCGCGATCGAGACCTTCGAGACCCAGAGTGGCAACTGCCTCTCCTTCACCCTTCTCTTCGTCGCCATGGCGCGCCATCTCGGCCTCGACGCCTACTTCCAGGAAGTGACCGAGGTCATGAGCTGGGACCAGAAGGGCGAGCTGATGATCAGCAACAAACACATGTTCGCCGAAGTGGAGATCGACAACGGCGTGACCCGGGTCGACTTCCTGCGGGGTGAGCAGAAGCGCTACCGCAAGACCCGGCGCATCAGCGACCGCCGGGCCCTGGCCCACTTCTTCAACAACATCGGTGCCGAAAAGCTGACCGACGGAGAAACCGAGCTCGCGGTCGAGCTCTTCGAAAAGGCGATCGCCGCCGACGATTCTTTCAGTCCGGCTCTGGTCAACCTCGGAGTGGCGCAGCGCCGGGCGGGCGCCTTCGACCTCGCCGAGCAGAGCTTTCTCGCGGCTCTGGAGGTCGACGCGGCCGAACACGCCGCCGCCTCGAACCTGGCCGGTCTCTACCTCTCCCGCGGGCGCGAGGCCGACGCAGCTCCCCTCCTGCGCCGGGTCGACGACTACCTGCTGCAGAATCCTTTCCACCATTTTCGCCTCGGCCTGCAGACCGCCGAGGCCGGCAAACCTCACGACGCGATCCGCCATGTGAAAGAAGCGATCCGGCGCATGCCCAGGGACTCGGAGTTCCACGTCACCCTCGCCGATCTCTATCTAGAGGTCGACGACACGGCCAACGCCGTGGAGACCCTGGAGAAGGCCGTACGGCTGACCGACGACGAGAGCCGGAAATCGGAGCTCAATCGGCGGCTCGAGGGGCTCGACGTCGGGATCTGACGACGTTCCATCGCCTCGAATCACCCCACTGGATGAAGACCTCCGGGTGGGGTAGATTCTGGGCATGCACAAGACTTCGTGGCATCGCCCTTGCCCAGAGATCCCTTCCTACCCGTTCCGGATGGCGGGCCTCGTGCTCGCCATCGCCTGGCTCGCCGGCTGTGGCGCCCAGGAGACGAGCGACAGCGAGCCGGCAACAACCGACACGAGCCCCGCCGCGGCCGTCGAGCCGTGGTTCCGAGAAACCACCGCATTCGAGTTCCGCCATGAAACCGGCGCGACGGGCGACCTGCACCTGCCCGAGATCATGGGATCGGGCGCCGCCCTCTTCGACGCCGATGGCGACGGCCGACTCGACGCCTACCTGATCAACAGCGCCTTCTCCTTCGGCGGCGAGCCCGAGACCACCCCGCGCAACCAGCTCTTCCTGCAGCAAGAGGACGGCACGTTTCGCGACGCCACCGAAGCTTCCGGCCTCGGGGATCCCGGCTACGGCATGGGTGTCGCCATCGGCGATATCGACAACGACGGCCATGACGACGTCTACCTCTCCAATCTCGGGGCCGACCGCCTCTACCGCAACCGTGGCGACGGCACCTTCGAAGACCACACCGCGGCGGCGGGAGTGGCCACCTCCGGCTGGTCGACCTCGGCCAGCTTCCTCGACTTCGACCGCGACGGCGACCTCGATCTCTACGTCACCCACTACGTGAGCTACGACCCCTCCGTGCGCTGCTTCGACTCCGCCGGGCGCCACGAGTACTGCGGCCCCACCGCCTTCCCCGGAGAATCCGACGTCTTGCTGCGCAACGAGGGCAACGGCACCTTCACCGACGTCAGCACCAGCGCCGGCATCGCCGCGGTGGCGCACGCCGGTCTCGGGGTCGTCTGCGAAGACTTCGACGGCGACGGCTGGATCGACGTCTACGTGGCCAACGACGCCGACCCCAACCAGCTGTGGATCAACCAGGGCGACGGCACGTTTCGCGACGACGCCCTGGTGCTCGGCGCCAGCATCAACGCCATGGGCGCCGCGGAAGCCGGCATGGGCGTGGTGGCCGCGGACTTCGACAACGACCTCGACTTCGACCTCTTCATGACCCACCTCGAAGACGAGAGCAACACCCTCTACCGCAACCTGGGCCCCGACCTCGGTTTCGACGACGTCACCGCCAGCAGCGGGCTCGCCACCGAGAGCCGCCCCTTCACCGGCTTCGGCACCGCCGCCTTCGACGCCGAGCTCGACGGTGACCTCGACCTGGTGGTGGCCAACGGCCGGGTCCTGCGCAGCACCCTGCTCGAAACCCCGGTGCCCGCCCCGTGGAACGACTACGCCGAGCCCAACCTGTTCTTCCTGGGTGATGGCAGCGGCACCTTCGAGCCCGCACCGGTCGCCGGTGGGCCCCTGACCGGTACCGTAGAGATCACCCGGGGCATCGCCCTCGGCGACATCGACCGCGACGGCGATCTCGATCTCCTGCTCAGCAACACCCAGGGCCCGGCACGCCTCTACCTCAACGAGGCACCACGAGCCGGTCACTGGCTCCAGGTCGAGGCGATCGACCCGGAGCTCCGGCGTACCGCCCTCGGCGCTCGCATCGAGGTCCGGGCCGGGGGCCGGGTCCGTGCCCGCAGTCTGACGTCGGGTTTCAGCTACCTGTCGAGCAGCGAGGCCGTGGCCCACTTCGGGCTCGGAGAAGCGGAAGCAGTGGAAGGCATCGACGTCCTCTGGCCCGATGGCACCCGCGAACGCTTCCCCGGCGCCGCCGCCGATCAGCGAATCCGTCTCGAAAAAGGCCGAGGAGAGAGCCGATGAGTCGTGAGCCTGTCCTACGAGTTCTTCGCGCTCTCGGGTTGAGTGTCTGCCTGGCCTGTATCCAGCTGGCCTGCGACCGGGTCCCCGAGGCCCCCAGTCCCGACCCCGACACCCAGGGCATGGAGCCACGGGTCGCCAAGCGTTTCGTCGAAGCCCGGGAAGCCGTGGTCGCGGAGCCCCGGGAAGCCTCCGCCTGGGGTCGGCTCGGCAGGGTCGCCGACGCCCACCAGCTCGACGAAGAAGCCATCGCCTGCTACCGCCAGGCCCACGCCCTCGACCCCGAAGACGCCCGCTGGCCCTACTTCCTGGCCCGCCTGCTGAGCTTCAAGGGAGTCGAGCTCGAGCCCGCCCGCGAGCTCTTCCAGACCGTGCTCGAGCTCCGCCCCTCCTACGCCCCGGCCCACTACCGTCTGGGCGACACCGAGCTCCGCCTCGGAAACCTGGAAGCCGCGGCCGACCACTTTCGCCAGGCCCTCGAGCTCGACAAGAGCTTCGCCCGCGCGCATCTAGCCCTCGGCCAGGCTCTGCTGCGACAGGGCGATGCCGAAGCCGCGCTCCGGTCCCTCGAACGCGCCCACGAGCTCGTCCCCGAAGACGCCACCGCCCTCTTCGCCCTCGCCCAGGCCTACCGGCGCACGGGCGACCCCGAGCGCGCCGCCGAGGCAGCCCGGGAGGCGAGCCAGCGCCAGCTGCTCGACACTTTCCCCGACCCGATGCTGCAAGAAGTGAGCAATGAAGCCATCAGCTCCACCGTGCTCGCCGAGCGAGCCCTCGCCTTCCTCGGTGCCGGGCGCTACCGGGAAGCCCTGAAAGACCTGAAAATCGTCGAAGAATTGCGCCCCGAAGACGCCAACGTGCAACGCGACATGGGCAAGGCCTACCAGGGCCTGGCCAAACCCGACCGCGCCGCCGAGCATTACCGCCGGGCCCTGGAGCTCAAAGACGACCTCGTCGAAGCGCGAGCCCTGCTCGGCATGTTGGCGCTGGAGACCGGCAACCACCACGAGGCCATCGCCCAGCTCACCCGCGCCGGCCGCGAAGCCCCCGCCGACCCGGGCATCGCCGCCGGCCTCGCCGCCGCCCACGCCCGCCAGGGTAACCTCGAAACCGCCGACCAGACCTTCGAGCGCGCCGCCGCATTGGGCCCCCTCGACGCCGCCGCCCTCAACGAGTGGGGCATGGTCCTCGCCCAGACCGCCCGCTTCCCCGACGCCGCCCAGAAATTCCAGACCGCCCTCGACCTCGAGCCCGAAAACGCCCAGATCCTCGTCAACCTCGGCCTCACCGCCGAAGCCCTCGGCCAGCGCGACCGCGCCATCGGCTTCTACCGCCGCGCCATGCAGATCGACCCCAACCCCATGGCTGCCAATCGCCTCCAGGCCCTCGGCGCGGGGTGAATCGAGAGGTTCGACGAAGACGCCGGCTACGTCAGTACTCGAATCCGTCGAGCCACTCCTCGTGGTCGGCAGCGACCGGGGGAACCTCGGGTAGCAGACCCAGCATCTCTTCGACCGTCGGCAACAGATCCTGGATCTTCGATTCGGTCTTGCGTCGACTGATGTAGGGAAACCACTCGCCGTACCGCAAAATCTGGCGCCGGGTGGTGTAGATGTCGAGCCAATGCTTGCGCTCCATCCTCCCCAGGCTTGCGGCGTGTTGCCGTGCCAGCGCCCGATGATCGAGAAGTGGCGGCGGATCGGGCCACCACACCAGCTCGGCCAGCAGATAGAGCTCCGCGAGGGTGCTGTGGGCCCAGGCAAGCCGCCGGTCGCTTCTCTGCTTGACGTCGACTTCCGAAGCCAGCCGGGCAAACGTCCACAACTCCCGGCGATCGGGATCGGGACGACTGAGCACCTCGCTCAATGAAAGGTACTGAGCCACCGCCCAGCTCGCGGTGAGGTCCCGCTCGAAGGCCTCCCGGTAGTAGAACCGTGCCTGCTCCAGGGCTTCGCGGCTGTCTTCGCGATAGGAGCTGCTGGTCGACGTGAGGCTCATCCCGCTCGCTTCTCGAGAGTCGAGCAGGCTCCAGGCCTCGTACAGCACCTGTGCCTCTCGCTTGAAGACACTGGCCAGCAGACCGCTCACGTCGAAGCCTTCCCTGGCCAGCCGGTACAGTCGCTCCTTGCCGCTCTGCAACCTCTGCAGCGAGCCCTGCACCTCGCGCTCGATGCTGCGCACATTGTCGTGGTGCTGCTGGGTGGCGGGGTCCGTCTGCCGCAGATTGACCAGCAGGCTATCGGTCCAGTCGAGAGCGGTATGGGCGGCGGTGTTGGCCTGCTGCACGCGAAACCTTCCGAGCTGCTCCTCGAGATCGGAGGGCAGGGCCGCGTAGGCCACCAGGCTCGCCCAGTCGTGGCGCTCGGGCACCTGGGTGTGGAGATGGCGGCGCAGACGAGCCAGCGAGCGGCGGGGGTCTTCCCCCTGCAGCAGATCTTCATAGAGCCTCTCCACCATCCACACCGAGCCGGCGAAGGAGAGGGGAAACTGAGAGCCGATCACCAGGGGAATGCCCGCTTCGTGAAGGGCATGGGCAATGCTGCCCCCGGGGCTCAGCACCGAGCCCACATGCCCCGAGTCGCAGCTCGCCAGCGTCACCACCGCCGGCCGAGAGTTGCCGCACGAATGGGTGCTGAAGGCCCGCAGGGCGGTGGCCAGGCGGCGGCCGTCGACCACGTCCATGAGCTCGGGCCGTCCATCCTGGTGCAGGGCCAGGCCGAACCGTTCTCCTCCGACTTTTTTGTAGGGGACCCCGTGGGTCAAGATGTGCACATGAGAGAAGCGCGACCGCTGGCAGGCCTCCTCGATCTGCCGCAGGCTCGCCCGGGGCAACACGACCAGGCGCCGCTCCAGCTGGCGCCAGCGTGTGTCGGGATCGTCGTGATAGCCGATCCAGGGATCGAGCAGACGGCGAAAGGCCAGCAGATGAGAGGCCAGGGGAATCTCTCCTACCTCGCCCGGCGAAGCGGCGACGAACAGGATCCGGATGTGCCGCGGCCATTCGAAGACCTCGGTCGTCACCCGCCGGGTCTTGCGGGTCACAGTCATCGGCAACCGAGACTGGAGGGCCAGATGCTGGCCCGCATCGGGAGCGCCGCGCGGCGCATAGGCGAGCTCGAAGGGCAGCAGGGCGAGCTCCGAGGCCGACAGCACCAGCTCGAGATGGGTGAGATCCTGACTACCCGGGCACATGTCGCTGAGATCCGCAATCAGGCCGGGGACCTCTCCCAGTACCTCCGACAACAGCGCCGCGGTATCTTCGAGCTGCATCTCCAGAGTTTCGGAGCTGTCGTTGTAGCGCAGGGTCTGCAGTCGCATCAGCATCTGCTGGTGCTCGAGCGGAATATGCACCGTCTCCGGCGGATGGTTGCCCGCCAGGGCGAGATATTGGGTCAGCGGCGAGAGGAGCTGGTTGTTCGGCGGACCGTGGCGCTGCAGCTCGAGGGTCGTGGTGCGGATCTTGCTCATGCGCCTCCTCCCGGCGAAATCGTCTGCAGCCTCATGCCGTCATCACCTCTTTCCACCCGCCGAAGCTCGGCCGTGAAACCGCCTCCGGCCTCCGCGGTCAGCTGCACCACCGCCGGGCGGCGCAGCAGCAGCCCCTCGCCCTCCCACTCCGCCTTGGTTCCGGTCTTCAGCAGCTCGAAAGTATTCTCGAACGTCTGCTGATCCCCGAGATGGGCCGGTCCCATCCGCATCAGGGGAATCCAGGTGCCGCTGTTGAAGTAGAGCCTGCCGCCGCCCAGGTCGAGGTGTTTCTCGAAATGGGTGTGACCCGCGACGAGCACATCGATTTCGTCGCCGACCAGCTCGCCCAGGGCCCGCGAGGTCTTGTCGCCCTGGCCGGGATCGAACGCCGCGTCGGTCATCACTTCCTGCAGCAGCTCCCGCAGCTCGCCGAGATCTTTGGGAAATCCCGCCAGGGCAAAAAACGCGGCGCCGAAATTCCCTTCCCTGATCTCGTCCCAGAATCCCAGCTCTGCCATCGGATCCTCGGAAATCAGCTCCAGCGGCGAGAGCCTCTGACCGTGGAGCTGCTCGACCCGGGTCATCAGCTCCTGCGCATCGTTCGGAGGGATCGCCTGCGGCCCCGTGGCTGTGGCGTCCGCCAGCTCCGCCGCACCGCCGAGCAAGCCGACCCTCCGGCCGACCTGGTCGATCGACAGCTTGGCGGCAACCCGCAGGCACGCGGCGATGTTCGCGGCCCGGCTGGGATCGGCGGCGTAGGCGAGTCGCGCCGCGACCTCCGCCTCGGGTTTCATCAAATCGATGAAAGCCGCTTCCTTCTTGATCGAGTTGATGACGTCGAGCACCAGCTTGGTGCCGGCATTCGGGGTCCAGGGCTCGGCAGCACGGTCGAAGGTGCGAGCGACCGCGACTTCCCGAAGACGCTCGTAGGGAGTGAAGTTCCACGGGTCGACATCGTTGCCGTGCACACAGAGCACCGTGCGGCCGGCCACCCGGCAGAGAAAACCGGCGCCGTCGAAAGCCAGGTGGATCCGGCCCCGCGCCGCCGCCTGGCCCCGCGCCAACAGCTCGACCATCTTCTCCCGCACCCAGGGCAGAGCCAGCTCGATCTCGTGATTTCCCAACACCAACACGAGCCGTCTCCCCGGGCGCCGCACGAATCTGTGCAGAGCGTCGAAAACCGGTTCGAAAGCCGGCCGCCCGGCGATCGCTTCGAGCTCCGCCGTCGCCCGATCGGGATCGAAATACCGCGGCGCGCCAAACACCCGCTCCGCCAACAAGTCCACCATGTCGCCATTGATCACCAGAGCCACCCGGCGAGACTTCGGCCGGTCGCGCAGCTGATCGATCAGCCCTACGAGCAGCTCCTGCTGATCGAAGACCTGGAAATCCGGCTCGGCCCCGCCCATGTGCAGATCAGAGACGACATGGACCTCGTCCAACTCCTGAATCACCGTCATGGCTGCTCCCCGACCTCTACATTTTCCGGCTGCCCGGCACCGATTTCAGAAACAATAATCTCTACAACTATATACCTTCACGATCTACTCGTTCAGCCTGCCGATCCTTCTACACTCGATCGCAGCTCGAAGTCACCTTCAAGCGAACCTTCGAGACCGAGCGAATTCTCGAAGAATGAAGCCGCGATAGGCTCGAAGAAGGAAGCCACCCGACCGGGCAGCTTACCCGTTCTATTGCGCAAGGAGGGAATCGATGCCGAAGCCCCGGTACTACGGACACAGCGCTGATCGTGCGGAGCACTGGGAGCCTCTCGAGAAACACTTGCAGGCAGTGGCAGAGCGGGCGAGGGAATTCGCCGAGCCTCTCGGCCTCGGGGAGGAAGCCTACCTGGCCGGACTGCTGCACGATCTCGGCAAATACAGTCCCCTCTTTCACAAGCGCCTGCTCGGCCAGGCTAGTCGACTCGACCACTGGTCGAGCGGTGGGTTGGTCGCCAATGAAAATGGAGCTCCCGCGGCGGCCCTCGCCATTCTCGGACACCATCTCGGCCTACCGAAGGCCGGCTACGAATTCCGAGAGCTGCACAAGCTCACCTTCGACAAGCTCGAGCAGCATCATGAGAGAGGTCTGGTTCTCACCGAGAAGGATGAGAGAGTCCTCCTACGGCGGTTTCGAGACGACGGATTGGAGCTCCCCGAGCTCACTCCCTCCACACCCGACTCCGAGCCGAAGTCGCTCGCCACCATGCTCGACATCCGCATGCTCTTCTCCTGCCTGGTGGATGCCGACTTCCTCGAGACCGAGGCGCACTTCAACGGCCAGGCCGAGGGCCGCCGGATCTACCGCGAGCCGGGCCCCGAGCTCGACCCGTCCGCCCTGCTCTCGACCCTCGACCGCCACCTCGGCGACCTGGCGGCCGAGCGCCGGTCCGAGACCGGCTCGCAGGTCTTCCAGTTGCGGCAGGATCTGCTCGCGGCCTGCCGCCGAGCCGCATCTCGACAGCCCGGGCTGTTCAACCTGGCGGCCCCCACCGGCTCGGGCAAGACCCTGGCAATGCTCGCCTTTGCCCTGGAGCACGCGAAACGACACGGCTTGCGTCGCGTGGTGGTGGCGATTCCCTATCTCTCCATCCTCGAGCAGACCGCCGAGGTCTACCGCAGGATCTTCGAAGCCGAGCACGGCCCCGAGGTCGTGCTGGAGCACCACAGCCTGGTCGACCACGAGGCGACCGAGAAATCGAAGACTGGCGACCTCGACCATCACGACGACGCCAGCCAGAGAGCCCGGCTCCTGACGCAGAACTGGGACGCCCCGATCGTGGTGACCACCAACGTGCAGCTCATGCAATCCCTCTTCGCGAATTGCACCTCTCCCTGCCGCAAGTTGCACCGCCTCGCGGGCAGCGTCATCCTGCTCGACGAGGTCCAGACCTTCCCGAAGAACCTGGTGCTCCCCACCCTCGGCGCTCTCTCCCACCTGGCGCACCGCTACGGCTGCTCCGTGGTGATGGCCACCGCCACCCAACCCGCCTTCGAGCATCTCGACTCGAAGATCCACCATCTCGCGGGCTCCCCTTGGCAACCACGGGAGATCGCCCCGCCGGAGCTCGGCCTCTTCGGCCGGCAGCAGCGCACCCATCTGGAATGGCGGCTCGACCCCGAGATCAGCTGGGACGACCTGGCCGCGGAGCTGGCGGACAGCGAGCTCGAGCAAGGCCTGGTGGTGGTGAATCTCAAGCGCCACGCCAAGGAGCTGGCCCAGGCCCTGAAAACCCGCGGGATCCGCGGGGTCAAACACCTCTCCACCCACCTCTGCCCGGCCCACCGGCAAGAGCTGCTGGCCGAAGTGAGGCAACGGCCTGCGGACAAGAAGCCCTGCCTGTTGGTCTCGACCCAATGCATAGAAGCGGGTGTCGACGTGGATTTTCCGATCGTCTACCGTGCCCTCGCTCCCCTCGAATCCATCGCCCAGGCCGCCGGCCGCTGCAACCGCGCAGGACTGGGCGACTCCGGGCGGGTAGTGGTCTTCCGACCGGAAGACGAGGGCTACCCTCCGGGGCCCTACGAGACCGCGGCCACGCTGACCCAGCGCTGGGCCAACCGCAGGCTCTACCGTGGGCTCGACCTCTCCTTCATCGAAGACCCGGCGCTCTTCGAGAGCTACTACCAGGGCCTCTACAAGCTCACCAAAGACCTCGAGATGAAGAAGGTGCTGGACGACGGAATCTTCGACCTCGACTTTCCTGCAGTCGCCGAGCACTACCGCTGGATCGACCAGAAGACCATCCAGGTGGTGGTGCCCTACGACCGCAAGGTCTTCGAGGATCTCCAGCGAAAGGCAGAAGAGAAGCTCGACCGCCAATGGTTCGCCCGGGCCCGGCACCATTCGGTGGGGCTCTTCGTGCCCCGGGAAGATTCGCCCATCCAGTCGGTGCTGATACCGGTGGCCGACCGGATCGAGGGTTGGTACTTCCTGGCCGAGAAGGGTGAGTACCACGAAGAGCTCGGCTTCGTGGAGCCAGGAGAAGATTTGCTGTTGATCTGAAAGACATGTCCCCATGATCTCCGCCCCCTGAAAGGAGGACCCATGCCCCCCGATGCCCCTTCCCCGTCTCCGCAGATCCTCGAGGTCTGGGGAGACCTGGCCTGCTTCAGCCGACCGGAGCTGAAGGTCGAACGATTCAGCTACCCGTGCATCACGCCGTCGGCGGCCCGGGGAGTCTTCGATGCCATCTATCTCAAACCCGGCAGCTTCCGCTGGCAGATCTGCCGTATCGAAGTCTTGAAGCCCCCCGCCTACCTGGCCCTCCGGCGCAACGAGGTGAAGGACGTGGTCAACGTCAACGCCGTGACCTCGTGGATGGCGGGCAAGAAACCCCCCGAGCCCCTCTGGGCCGATGGCGACAAGGCCCTCCTCGGCAGCGACGAGAAGGGCCGAACCCAGCGGCAGACCATGGCTCTCAAAAACGTTTTCTATCGGCTCCATGCCGAGATCCGCCCCTGGCCCGGCTACGAGAGCCGGCAGCGGACCTTCGAGGCCCAATTCCAGCGCAGAGGCGACCGAGGAAAATGTTTTCAACAGCCCTATCTCGGCTGCCGCGAGTTCCCGGCCTTCTTCCGCCGCCTCGCCGAGCCGGCGAAACCCGAGCCCAACCCAGAGATACCCGACCTGATCGACGTCGGCCTCATGCTCTACGATGTCTTCGATCTCTCGGCCCCGGGTCACGCCGGGTCGGCGCCGGCCATCAGCCTGTTCCATGCCCGGGTGCACAAGGGAGTGCTCGACGTGCCCGACTACTCGAGCCCGGCGGTGCTCAAGGCCTCGGGAGGGCCCTTCTGATGCTCACCGAGCTGAGCCGCTACGCCGAGCGGCACAATCTGGTGGTGGAACCCGGATTCGCTCCCAAGCGGGCCCTCTGGGGCCTGTTGCTCGATCCCGGCATCCCCCCACAGATCATCGACCTGTCCGACTCCGACGAGAAACGCCGACGGGGCCGCGAGTTCGCCTGCTGCCCCGAGCTCAGCCAGCCCGAGCTGAAGGCCGGAGGGGCCGGCACTCGCCACTTCCTGGTCGATTCGGTGGACGTGGTGCTGCTCTACGCCAAGAAGGTCGACGCCAAGCTCGAGGCCAAACACCGTTTCTTCGTGGACCTTCTCGACCAGGCACGGGTCGCCCTGCCCGAGCTGGAGCTGGTGGTCGAGACCCTGCGCGACCCCGAACGGTTGGCGGCTCTCCGCGAAGACTTGACCGACAAGAAGGCCAAACCCAACGACGTGATGACCTTCGCTGTCGAAGAGGAATACCTGGTCGAGAGCGACCGATGGCACGACTGGTGGCGCGACTTCCGGGCCCGGCTGCTGGGCGCCAAGAAGAGCAAGGCCGGCAGCTCGACCCCCATGCGTTGCCTGGTGAGCGGCGAGCTGGTAGAGCCGGCGCCCACCCACCCCAAGATCAAGGGCCTCGCCGATGTCGGCGGCCTCGGGCAGGGGGATGTGCTCGCCTCGTACAAGCAGGGCGCCTTCCGCTCCTTCGGCCTCGTGCAATCGGCCAACGCCGCGGTCTCCGAGGCCAAGGCCGCGGAATACCGGGGAGCCCTGAACCACCTCATCGCCACCACCGGCTTCCGCATCGCCAAGAGCAAGCTGGTCTACTGGTACCAGGACCCCGAGCTCCCCACCGTCGACCCGATCGCCCTCGGCAATCACGGGGTGACCAGCGACGAGGAACGAGCCGCGCTGAACGAGGCTCGCGACATGCTCCGGGCCGCCGAGCTGGGCAAGCGCCCGGATTCCCTCGTCAACCGCTACCACATCCTCACCCTCTCCGGCGCCTCGGGCCGGGTGATGGTGCGCGACTGGGACGAAGGCCCTTTCGAGCAGCTCTTGCGGAACGTGGTCAGCTGGTTCGACGATCTCTCGATCGTGAACCGTACTGGCTCTGGCATGGCGAAAGCCCCCAAGCTCTGGGCCGTGGTCGGCGCCCTGGTGCGCGACCTCGCCGACTTTCCCGACCCCCTGGTGCCGGTGCTCTGGCGCCTGGTGTTCCACGGCGGCAAGGTGCCGCGACAGTTCGTGACCATGGCCCTCGCCCGCGTCCGCTCCGACGTCCTGCAAGACAACACCCCCAACCACGCCCGTTTCGGCCTGCTCAAGGCCTATCTACTCCGGGAAAACAACCGCCCAAGGGATGACCGTTCCGAAGGAGATCAACCAATGATGCAAACCCATCTCAACCGCGAGCACCCTTCCGCCGCCTACCAATGTGGCCGCCTCCTCGCCGTTCTCGAGCTCCTCCAGTTCAAGGCTCTCGGTGATGTGGGCGCGGGAGTGATTCAGCGGTACTACCCAGCCGCCTGTGTCACCCCGGGTCTGGTCCTCGGCCGGCTGGTGCGCAACAGCCATTTCCACCTGGAGAAGATTCGTGAAATCGGGCTGCGGAAATGGCACCAGGGCCGGATCGCCGAGGTCTTCGGGGCGATGGCCACGGAGCAGCTCCCAACCACCCTGACCCTCCCGGAGCAGAGCCTCTTCGCCCTCGGCTACTACCAGCAGGTGGCCGCCGACCGTGCCGAGCGCGAAGCCCGCCGCAAGAGCCCGGAATCCGCCCCAGAGACCCCGGAAGACTGAGACCCGAAAACATTACGATCAAGGAGCTACACGACCATGAGTGAAAATATCGCCCTCACCAACCGCTACGAGTTCCTCTTCCTCTTCGACTGCCAGAACGGCAACCCCAACGGCGACCCCGACGCCGCCAACTCCCCCCGGGTCGATCCCGAGGACTTCCACGGCCTGGTATCGGACGTGGCCCTCAAGCGCCGGGTCCGCAACTACGTGCAGATCGCCCACGGCAACGAGTCGCCGAACGCCATCTTCGTGCAGCACGCCACCAACCTGAACCGCCCCATCGCCCTCGCCCATGAGTCGACCGGTGGGCTACCCGAGGCCAAGAAGGCCCCCAAGGCGAAAGTGGCCGCCGCCCGCGACTGGATGTGCGCCAACTTCTATGACGTGCGCACCTTCGGCGCGGTGATGAGCACCGGCGCCAACGCCGGCCAGGTGCGCGGTCCGGTGCAGATCGCCTTCGCCCGCTCCGTCGACCCCGTGCTCTCCCTCGACCTGGCCATCACCCGCATGGCCGTGGCCGACAAGGCCGGCGACGCCAAGACCAGTGCCGAAATCGAGCAGTGGGAGGCCGAGCAGCCCGAAGACACCTTGCGTACCATGGGGCGTAAATCCCTCATCCCCTACGGCCTCTTCGTCGGCCGCGGCTTCATCAGCGCCCACCTGGCCCGGCAGACCGGCTTCGGCGAGCGTGACCTCGCGCTCCTGTGGGAAGCCCTGCTCAACATGTACGAGCACGACCGCTCCGCCAGCAAGGGCCTCATGACCGTGCAGCGCCCCTTGTACGTGTTCAAACACGTGGGCACCGACAGCGACTCCGCCCAGCGCGAGCGCCAGGCCATGCTCGGCTGTGCCCCGGCCCACGAGCTCTTCGACCTGGTGCGCGTCACCCGACGCGAGGGCGTGGACTCTCCCCGTTCGTTCGCCGACTACGACGTCGAGGTCCGGCGCGACCACCTGCCCCCCGGGTCGAGCTGCTCGAGCTGCGTTGAGAATGTACGAGGAGGCCGACTACCGGCCCCTCTCGGCCCTGCAGCACCTGATCTTCTGCGAGCGCCAGTGCGCTCTGATCCACCTCGAGCAACAGTGGGAAGAAAACCGCTGGACCGCCGAGGGCCGGGTGCTGCACGAACGGGCCGACAGTGGCCGAGCCGAACGGCGAGGGAATCTGCGCATCGCACGTTCCCTCGCCCTCTTCAGCCGACGCCTGGGCCCGAGCGGAATCGCCGACGTGGTGGAGCTGCACCGGGTCGACACCGAAAACACTCGGAAAACCGTGATCAAGGCCTACCAGAAACGAAAGCTGGAAGAAATAGAGCATCCATTTCTCGGTGAGAAAACAACGATCGGCCTGCTCTTTCATCTACAGGCCACTCTCCTGGCCCGGCACCTGCGAGGCGACCTCGATGCTTACCCTCCCTTTACCTTTCGCTGACACAATCCCACCTCGAAGGTTTCCATCATGTTCGTGGTGATCAGCTACGACATCTCCACCGAGAGCGCCACGGGCCGCAAACGCCTCCGGCGTATAGCGAAGCTCTGCTCCGACTACGGTCAGAGAGCCCAGAACTCCGTCTTCGAATGCCTGGTCGATCCGGCCGAGTGGGTCGCCCTGCGCAACCGGCTGCTCGAAGAAATCAACCCAGAAGAAGACAGCCTCCGTTTCTACTTCCTGGGCAAGAGCTATCAACGCCGGGTAGAGCACCACGGCACCAAGCCGCTGTATAATCTGGAAGACGACCCTCTCGTACTCTGACGCGGAGACCCACCGCGAGGCCTTCGCGATCCCCATATACCCACGCCATCCCTGGATCCTCCGCGATCTCCCTAAATCACATGCAGTCAACACTTTCCGAAACCGAACCCACCCCGACCGGCAGCTTCACCCCGCCTGACATTGGATGTTCGCGAAAACCTCCCCGTAAGCCGCAGAAAGCAAAACGGTTAGAATAGCCGCGGTCGCCCCTCGTGCAGGGGCGTGGATTGAAACGACGCACTGGAGCAGGAGCTCGACGAGACCGCTCGTCGCCCCTCGTGCAGGGGCGTGGATTGAAACTCGATCACCCAGCGAAGCACGCCGAGGTCAGTGGGTCGCCCCTCGTGCAGGGGCGTGGATTGAAACCGGACAGGTCCCGTTCAGCTCGGCCCGCCGGGCGGTGTCGCCCCTCGTGCAGGGGCGTGGATTGAAACAATCAAGCGGAAGCGGTGCAGCAGGCAGAGGAGCGTCGCCCCTCGTGCAGGGGCGTGGATTGAAACTCCGAAGGCAACTTGACCTTGACCAGGCCCACCTGGGTCGCCCCTCGTGCAGGGGCGTGGATTGAAACAGAAGAACGATCCTTGGGCGGAGGTTGCAGCCTGTCGCCCCTCGTGCAGGGGCGTGGATTGAAACAAGATCCGATCCTCCGAGTGCCGTGAGTACAAGGGTCGCCCCTCGTGCAGGGGCGTGGATTGAAACGCCGTACGGAGCGGGTGACGAGGGGAAGATCCAGTCGCCCCTCGTGCAGGGGCGTGGATTGAAACGCATTGACCCGGCTCCCCCGCTTCTCCGGAATTGGTCGCCCCTCGTGCAGGGGCGTGGATTGAAACGTGCTAAGTGCGGAGAATGGGCCGCCGTTCCTGGTCGCCCCTCGTGCAGGGGCGTGGATTGAAACCATAGACCAAGAGTAGGGCGAAAAAAGATGCACGTCGTCGCCCCTCGTGCAGGGGCGTGGATTGAAACCGGTCGGCACCGAGTATGACGCGACCGAGAGCGAGTCGCCCCTCGTGCAGGGGCGTGGATTGAAACGTCGGACGATGGCTCGAAGACGAAGCCGTTACGCACGTCGCCCCTCGTGCAGGGGCGTGGATTGAAACGTCGCAGAGCCGCCGCCCTGGCCCAGGCGGCTCGTCGCCCCTCGTGCAGGGGCGTGGATTGAAACACCCGTCTCCATCACGATCCCACCGATCCACCACTGGTCGCCCCTCGTGCAGGGGCGTGGAT